>NZ_JBHXRV010000023.1:2332-122441 GCF_042716745.1 Streptomyces sp. NPDC058663 | reverse complement strand
GTGGGGGGTTTGGGGGGGGGGGGTGTGTTTTGGGGGGCGGGGGGGGGGGGGGGGGCGGGGTCCACCCCCCCCCCCGGGGGGGGGGGGGGGCCCGGCGCGGGGGGCGCCCCCCGCCCCCCCTCTTTCGGAAGCCTGGTGCCGATCCTGTGCCGGTCCGGAGCTACAGCCCCGCTGCCGCGTTCGCGATGGCCGTGGCGAAGGTGGACACCTCGGTGTACACGCCCGGGTAGTTCGGCCGGGCGCAGCCGTTGCCCCAGCTCACGACGCCGACCTGGATCCACGCCCCGGCGTTGTCCTTGCGGAACATCGGTCCGCCCGAGTCGCCCTGGCAGGTGTCCGTGCCGCCCTGTGCGTACCCGGCGCAGATCTCCTCGCCGGGGATCAGGTCGCTGTAGGACGCCTTGCAGCTGGTGTCGGAGACGAACGGCACCTGTGCCTTGAGCAGGTAGCGCTGCTGGGCCCCGCCCTCACGTGCGGCGCCCCAGCCGGCGACCGTGAAGGTGCCGGAGTTGTACGCGGTGGTGGTGGCTATCTTCAGCGTGGGCAGGTTGATGGGCCTGGCGAGCTTGATGAGGGCCCAGTCCTTGCCGCTGCCGTTGTAGCCGGGTGCCTGGAGGACCTTGGTGGACTTGACCTTGATGGCGCTGGAGCTCTGGAGGTCGACGACACCGGCGGTGGCGGTGATGCTGGTGTTGTTGCCCGAGCCGCTCACACAGTGCGCGGCGGTCAGCACGATGTCCTGGGCATAGAGCGAGCCGCCGCAGCCCATCGAAAGACGGACCATGAACGGGAACTCGCCCTGGGCGGCACGCGTTCCTCCCACGACGGGCTGGGTGCCCGAGGGAGTGGGGGCGCTGGCGGTGGCGCCCGCGGGCTGGAGGCTGACGGCGGCGAGGGCGACGGCGCCGACGACGGCGCATCTCTTGAGGGCACGGAGTACGTTCTTCAACGGAGTGCCTTTCGTGGGGGGCCGAGAGGGGACGCACGCTGACAACGGGCACACAACTGGGCACGGCGGACACGGCACAGCGGAGTCACGGGACGCACGCCGGCACCTCGCTGGCATGAGCCCGTCAACGCGCTGTTGGAGTATGTGGAGTGGGCCGTCCGGCCGACAAGGCTTCCTTTTCGGCCAGCTCAGCACGAGGTTTGAAAGGTGGGTAGCAGCATGGGGATCGGCCAAGAGATCGAGCACGGATTTCCGCATCTGGCCACGGTCCGCTCGGCGCTGACCGCGCTCTACCGGCGGATCGGTGAGGACGGGGTGCGGTCGTACGCGCCCAGCGTCTTCCCCGTCGATGTGGCGTTCTCCGAGGAGGACGACCCCCATCTGGGGGCGCAGCACGTGGCGCGGGCACTGGTGTCGCACTTCCGGCTGCCCGACGCCCGGATGATCGTCAGTTACCGCGAGATGGAGCATGCGGCCGGCGTCGAACTGACGGCGGGCCCGGAGTACTTCATCGAGCTCAACGACCGCTTCCGCGGCCACCGCAAGGACGTCGGGGCCGCGCTGGCGCACGAGATCACCCATGTCCTGCTGCACCGGCTCGGTCTGTCCCTCCCCGGCACCCGGGACAACGAGATCCTGACGGACACGGTGACCACCTATCTCGGGGCGGGCTGGCTGCTCCTGGACGCGTACCGGCAGGACGGGGCGTCCAGCCAGAAGCTGGGTTATCTCACTCCGGAGGAGTTCGGGTACGTACTGGCCAAGCGGTCGCTGGTGTTCGGCGAGGACCCCTCCCCCTGGTTCACCAGCGCCGAGGCCTTCACGGCGTACGAGAAGGGGCTGACGCTGGCCCGCCGCGACGAGCAGCAGGCCCCGCTTGCGGCGGCGGGCCGACTGGCCAGGCACCGGTACGCGAGGGACCGCAAGAACGCCCTGGAGCACGGCGGTACGGGGGAGGCGGGCCCGTTGTCCTCGTACGCCTTCGAGGGGCGGGCGGGTGAGGGGGCGGGGCTGCGGGTGTCCTTTCCGTGCCCGGCCTGCCACCAGCGGATCCGGGTGCCGGCGCGGGGCGCGCTGCGGGCCCGCTGCGGGCTGTGCCGGACGGTCCTGGAGTGCGACACCTGAGCGTCCGCCCCACCCGTGCCGGACGGTCCTGAAGTACGGCACCTGACCTCCCGCCCCGGCTGCGCCGCCCGGTCCTGAAGTACGGCACCTGGCCTCCCGCCCCGGCCGCGTCGCCCGGTCCTGGACTGCGACACCTGAGCGCCAGTCCCGTCCGCACCTCCCGCCCGTCTGGTCCGCGTAGCCCCTGACCTGCGGGAACGGTGGGCGGTCCGCGTAGGGTCGAGGGATGGACCACAAGCCACTTGCGGGCCTGCGGGACCTGTTCGACGCGGTGCACGACGGTCGGGACGACGCCGTGGTGCGGCTGTTGCGGGCGGGCGTCCCTGCCGAGGCCACCGACGAGGAAGGAACCACCGCCCTGTACGCGGCGGCCGCCGAGGACCGGCCGGGGGCGGTGCGGCTGCTGCTGGTGGCCGGCGCCGATCCGGACCGCCCGAGCGGGAGGGGAGGCGACGGCGCCGGGGATCTGCCGCTGTGCGCGGCGGCGGTCGGCGGCCACACCGAGGTGGCGCGTGCGCTGCTGGCGGCGGGGGCGCGGCCGGACCTGCGGGAGGCGTACGGGTTCACCGCGCTGGCGTGGGCGGCGGGCCGCGGGCACGCGGGGGTGGCCGAGGTACTGCTGGAGCACGGCGCCGATCCGGACCTGACGGGCCCGTCCGGTGAGCCGCCGCTGGTGCTGGCGGCGCGGCGGGGTTCACCCGCGACCGTACGGGCGCTGCTGCGGCACCGGGCCTCGGCGCGGGAGGCGGCGTTGCAGGAGGCACGGCTGTGGCTGGAAAGCGACGTGGAGCAGGCGCTGCTCGAGGGCCTGAAACGCACGTACGGGGTGTCCGGCGGGGAGGAGTTCACGGTGCGTCGAACAGCCGAGGAGGGCGGCACCACGGTGGTCGCCGAGTTGGTGCGGGACGGTGTCGTGGTGGCGGCGGCCGAGCAGCAGACGGGGCACGCGGCCGTGGTCACCCGCCTGGAGTGCGTGCTCGGCATCCCTACGTCCGCGGCCGAACTGGCGGGGCGTGCGGTGCGGTCGGGGTCGCCGGTGAGCAACGACTGGCGGGAGTCGGTGGCGGTGCTGTGGCAGCGGGCCGACCGGGAGACGTTGCGGGCTGCCCGGGAATGGTGTGCACCCGGTGCGTCATCCCTGCACCAAACCTTCGCAGCGGATGTCCTGGCGCGGGCGGCGCAGAGCCGGGAGGCGGTGCCACTGCTGCGGGAACTGGCGCCCCGCCCGGGCCCCGCACACCTGACGCGGGCGGCAGTACGCGCCCTGGGACGGCACGGGGACCCGGTGGCCGTGGCGGAGGTGCGGGCGCACGCGGCGCACCCGGACGCGGAGGTACGCCGCCGGGTGGCGGAGGCACTGGGGCGGCTGGGGCAACGGGAGCGGCAAGGGCAGAAGGAGCAGCAGGGGCAGCAGAGGCAGAGGGAGAGTGCCGCGGAGGAGAGCGGCGGGGATTCGTCCCCGCGCTGATCATCTGCTTCGCGCCCGGCGTGCAGATACCCTCCAGTGCTCGCGGGTGGTCCGGCGCGAGGGGTACGGTCCCCGGCCCGGCGCGTGCCCGGCGCACGGCAGCCACCCCGCCCACGTGCGGCAGCCACCCCGCCCGCGCCCGCCGACCGGGCCCGGGGTGCCGGGCGGGCGGCGGACTGCACGGGAGGGGTGGCCGGGTCGCAGCGGATGGGGGCAGCGGGTGGGGGGAGGGAAGTCTGCCTCCGACTGCCTGCTCAGCAGCCGTACTTGACCTGGGAGAACGACTTGTAGTGGTCGGCGGTGTAGTAGTCCTCCTGCGCCGCGCTGCCGGTCACGATGCGCTTGGCTCCGCGGGTGGGCGCGCCGGGGGTGACGACCGTGTATTCGTGGTAGTACCCGTTCGACTGGCTCGGCAGGATGCCTTCGCGGTTCCTGAAGACGGTGCCGTCCTGCTCGTACGGGAAGGGGCCGCCCTTCGCGATGAGGTTCAGGGTGTGGTGCGCCTGCTTCGGCAGCTTCGAGTGGCAGATCTCGCCGACGGCGGCGAGCTGCGCGGCGGAGGCGGTCTGCGCGGCGAGGGAGACGGAGACGGGAGCGGAGGCGACGGGTGCGGCATGCGGGGCGGCGGTCGCGCCTCCGGCCAGCAGGGCGGAGGAGAGGGCGACGGCAGCGCCGAGTGCGGCGATTCGAGGGGGGATTCGCATGCCTCCATTGATGCGCGTAGAACGCAGAGGGGTCAACGCCAACTCCTTTGAATTCCCCGTACGTTCACCTCCTTCGCAGCGCCCCCGCAAGGCCCCCGCGCCGCTCCGCTCGGCCGGTGCCGGTGGCGGGGGTCTCGGCCGTCGGCGGGTCGCCGAAGACGTCGCCGGCCAGCGAGAAGTACTTCTCCCGCGCCACCGTGCGCGCCCCGGCCGACCGCAGTGCCTGTTCCGCCGCGTCCATGAGCGCTCCCGGCCCGCACAGATAGACGTCCCGGCCGGCGTACGGGGCCAGTGCCGCGCCCAGCATCTGCGCGGTGGGCAGCCCCTGGAGGGTCTCCAGCCAGTGCACGACGGCCAGGCGGCCCGGGTGGGCATCGGCCAGTGCCCACAGTTCGTCACGGAAGATGACCTTGCTCTGCTCGCGGTTGGCGTACAGCAGCGCCACCCGGCCCCGCCCCGCCGCGAGTACGGACTTGGTGATCGAAAGTACCGGGGCGATGCCGCTGCCGCCTGCCACCAGCACCACGTCGCGGCCCAGGTCGCAGGGGGTGAAGGTGCCTGCGGGAACGAGGGCCTCCAGCTCGTCGCCGGCCGCGACCTTCCCGCAGAGCCAGCCGGAGCCGAGTCCGCCCGGCACTCTCTTCACCGTGACCTTCATGGGCTCCCCGGTGTGCGGGGAGCTGGCCAGCGAGTAGCACCGGGCGGCCCCGCCGGGCACGCGCAGGGTGAGGAACTGGCCGGGCGCGTACGGGAGTCTGGCGTCCAGCACCAGGGACACCGCGTCCGCCGTCTCCCGTACGACCTCGGTCACCCGGACCTTCACGGACGCGCCCGTGGGCCGGGGCTCGTCGGACTGCTGAACCGGCATGTTCTTCCCCCTAGTTGGCGCGCGTACGGGGGCGCGACCGGTCAGAGTCTGCGGCACGCTCCTCCACGATGTCGATGAGTTGGACCTCCCGGCCGCCGCCGGGTCGCCGTACGCACCGGCGGGACGTGCGCCCCTCCGCGGCAGGTCCGCCGGGCGTGCGCCCTGCCCGGGGAGACCCCCGCCCCGGGCGCAGGGCCGGCGTGCGCCCCGCTCCGGCAGGCCGGCGGGTGCGCCACCGGGCGTAACCCGCGCCGCCCCGGCGCCGGGGCTCTACCGCGCGCCGTACACGGGCTGCGGCGCCTCCGTCTCCGCCAGGAGTTTCAGCGCCGCCTCCCCCGCCTCCGCCGGAGTCCACCGGGCCCCCTTGTCCGCGGTCGGACCCGGGCGCCAGCCCTCCATGACCGTGATCCGTCCGGCCTCCGCCTCGAAGACGCGGCCCGTCACGCCCTGGGACGCCGCCGAGCCCAGCCAGACCACCAGGGGCGAGACGTTCCCGGGAGCCATCGCGTCCCATGCCCCGTTCGCGGGCGCTGCCATCGTGTCCGCGAAGGTGGTCTCCGTCATGCGGGTGCGCGCCGCCGGGGCCAGGGCGTTGACCTGGACGCCGTAGCGGCCCAGCTCCGCCGATGCGACCAGGGTGAGGCCCACGATGCCCGCCTTCGCGGCCGAGTAGTTGCCCTGGCCGACGCTTCCCAGCAGGCCCGCACCTGAGCTGGTGTGGACGACCCGGGCGGCCCGGGGGCGGCCGGCCCTGGCCTCGGCGCGCCAGTACGCTGCCGCGTGCTTCAGGGGCAGGAAGTGGCCCTTGAGGTGGACGCGCAGTACCGCGTCCCAGTCGTCCTCGGCGAGGTTGACCAGCATCCGGTCGCGCAGGAAGCCTGCGTTGCTGACGAGGGTGTCGAGGCCGCCGAAGGTGTCGGCCGCGGTGGCGAGGAGCGACGCCGCACCCTCGCCCGTCGCGATGTCGCCGGTGTGTGCGACCGCCTCGCCGCCCCGTGCCCCGATCTCCTCGGCCACCTCCTGCGCGGGTCCGCCGGACGCACCGGCTCCGTCCGCGCCCACCCCGAGGTCGTTGACGACGACCTTCGCTCCCTCGGCGGCGAAGGCCAGGGCGTGGGCCCGGCCCAGCCCCCGTCCCGCGCCCGTGACGGCCACGACCCGTCCCGCTGCGATGCCCATCTCAAGCCTCCTTGTTCGCGGTTGCCGCGTCCAGAAAGGCGGGGCGCTCCCCGCCGCCGTGCACCAGCAGTGATGCGCCGTTGACGTACGCCGCCCGCGGCGAGGCCAGGAAGACCGCCGCGTGCCCGATGTCCGAGGGCTCGGCCAGCCGGCCCGCCGGGACGGTCCGCGCGACCGCCGCGAGGCCGTCCGCGTCGCCGTAGTGGAGGTGCGACAGTTCGGTCCGCACCATTCCGGGGGTCAGGGTGTTCACGCGTACCTCGGGGGCCCATTCCACGGCCATCGAACGCGCCAGGCCGTCCAGCCCCGCCTTCGCCGCGCCGTACGCGGCGGTGCCCGGGGAGGGGCGGGTGCCGCTCACGCTGCCGATCATCACCACCGATCCGCGCGCCGCGCGCAGGTGTGCGTACGCGGCGAGCGAGGCCGCCATCGGTGCGATCAGGTTCAGCTCGACGACCCGTGCGTGCCGCTGCGCCGTGCCCTCCCCCAGCAGCCGGTACGGGGTGCCGCCCGCGTTGTTGACCAGCACGTCCAGTCGTCCGTACCTCTCGACCACGCCCGCGAAGAAGGCCCCCAACGCGTCCGTGGCCCGCAGGTCGACCGGGTGGAAGTCGGCGCGGCGGCCCGCCGCCGCGACGGGCTGCTCCGGTGGCCGCCGCGCGCAGATCACCACCCGCGCGCCCGCCTCCAGGAAGGCCTGCGCGATCCCCGCACCGACCCCTCGGGTGCCGCCCGTGACGACGGCGACCCTCCCGTCCAGTTCCATTCGCTGCTACCTTCCTGACACCACATGCACCTAACAAACGTTTGGTGGAAAGGTAGCTGATCCGCTCATGGGTGTCTCCACCTCGGGCCCCGAAAAGGGCATCGCCGTCGTCACCGTCGACTTCCCGCCGGTCAACGCGCTTCCCGTGCGGGGGTGGTACGACCTGGCCGACGCGGTCCGCGCCGCGGGACGCGACCCGGACGTGCGCTGCGTCGTCCTCACCGCACCGGCCGGCGCGCGCGGCTTCAACGCGGGCGTCGACATCAAGGAGATGCAGCGCGAAACCGGTGGAGGAGGCGGCCACCGGGTTCTGCTCGGCGCCAACGGCGGCTGCGCGGAGGCCTTCGCCGCCGTGTACGAGTGCGAGGTCCCGGTCGTCGCCGCGGTCGGCGGTTTCTGTCTCGGCGGCGGCATCGGACTGGTCGGCAACGCCGATGCGATCGTCGCCTCCGAGGACGCCACCTTCGGCCTGCCCGAGCTGGACCGCGGTGCCCTCGGCGCCGCCACACACCTCTCCCGGCTGGTCCCGCAGCACCTGATGCGCGCGCTCTACTACACCTCCCGCACCGCCACCGCACAGGAGCTGCACCACCACGGGTCCGTGTGGAAGGTCGTCCCGCGCGAGCAACTCGACGTGGCGGCAGTGGATCTGGCCCGGGAGATCGCCCGGAAGGACGGGCACCTCATCCGGCTCGCGAAGGCCGCCATCAACGGCATCGACCCCGTGGACGTCCGCCGCAGCTACCGCTTCGAGCAGGGCTTCACCTTCGAGGCCAACCTCAGCGGCACCGCGGACCGGGTCCGCGCCGCGTTCGGCAGGGACGGCAGGGGCGGTGCGGACAGTGCGGGCAGCACGGACGTCAAGGACGCCCAGGACACCCAGGACACCCAGGGCAGCAAGGAGCGGGGCCGGTGACCGACAAGACGATGACACCCGAAGAGGTCGTCTCCCGCCTGCGCCCCGGCATGACGCTGGGCATCGGCGGCTGGGGCTCGCGCCGCAAGCCGATGGCTCTCGTCAGGGCGATCCTGCGGAGCGACCTCAGCGATCTGACCGTCGTCTCGTACGGCGGCCCCGACATCGGTCTCCTCGCCGCGGCCGGCAGGCTCCGCAAGGTGGTCACGGCGTTCGTCACGCTCGACTCGATCGCCCTGGAGCCGCACTTCCGCACCGCCCGCCAGAGCGGCGCCTTCGAGCTGACCGAGATCGACGAGGCGATGTTCATGTGGGGCCTGCACGCCGCCGCGAACCGGCTTCCCTTCCTGCCCGTCAGGGCCGGCCTCGGCTCCGGCGTCATGCGGGTCAACCCCCAGCTGCGCACGGTTACTTCACCGTACGAGGACGGCGAGACCTTCGTCGCGATGCCCGCACTGAGGCTGGACGCCGCCCTCGTCCACATGAACCGGGCCGACCGGCTCGGCAACGGCCAGTACCTGGGGCCCGACCCGTACTTCGACGACCTGTTCTGCGAGGCCGCCGACGATGCCTATGTCTCCTGCGAGCGGATCGTGGACACCGCCGAGCTGACGAAGGAGGCCCCGCCGCAGTCCCTGCTCCTCGGGCGGACCTCCGTGACCGGCGTGGCCGAGACCCCGAACGGCGCGCACTTCACCACCTGCGCCCCGGACTACGGGCGCGACGAGGCCTTCCAGAAGCTGTACGCGACCACCCCCTGGCCCGAGTTCGCCGCACGGTTCCTGGCCGGTGACGGCGAGGCGGCGTACCAGAGCGCCGTCCGTACCTGGCACGAGGAGCAGAAGTGAGCACTGCCGAGAAGGGGCCGGACACGGTCACCCGCGCCGAGTACTGCGTCGTCGCCTGTGCCGAGGCCTGGCGCGGCAACGGCGAGGTGCTCGCCGCCCCGATGGGCCTGATCCCCGGTATCGGCGCCCGCCTGGCCAAGCGCACCTTCGCCCCCGACCTGCTGCTGACCGACGGCGAGGCCCTGGTCGTCGGCCTCGACGGGACGACGGAGGGCTGGCTGCCGTACCGCAGGCATCTGACGCTGGTGACGGGCGGCAAGCGGCACGTGATGATGGGCGCGAGCCAGCTCGACCGGTTCGGCAACCAGAACATCTCCTGCATCGGCGACTGGCACCGGCCGGCCCGCCAGCTGCTCGGTGTGCGCGGCGCGCCCGTCAACACCCTGAACAATCCGACCAGTTACTGGGTGCCGAAGCATTCGGCCCGGGTCTTCGTCCCCGAGGTCGACATGGTCTGCGGCGTCGGTCACGACAGCGCCGCCGCGGCGGGCCCGGCCGCGACCCGGTTCCACCGGCTGCCGCGTGTGGTCAGCGACCTCGGGGTCTTCGACTTCCGGACGCGGGACCACTCGATGCGTCTCGCCTCCCTGCATCCGGGAGTCACCGTCGACGAGGTCCGCGCGGCGACCGGCTTCGCGCTGGAGATCGCCGACGACGTGCCGTACACACGTGAACCCACCGCCGAGGAGCTGCGGCTGATCCGCGAGGTCGTGGACCCGGGGAACACCCGCGACCGCGAGGTGCGGCCGTGACGGAGACCGGGGCCGCGGTACCCCGGCCGGACACCGGGGCCGACGCGCCCCCGGAGACCGGGGCCGAAGGCCCCCCTTCGGGGACCGCGGCCGGCGGGCCCCCGATGGAGACCGCGCTCACCCGTCTCGTCGGGGTCCGCCACCCCCTCGTGCAGACCGGGATGGGCTGGGTGGCGGGCCCCCGCCTGGTCTCCGCGACCGCCGAGGCGGGTGCGCTCGGCATCCTCGCCTCCGCGACGATGACCGTGGAGCAGCTGCGGCACGCGGTGCGCGAGGTCAAGTCCCGTACCGGTGCGCCCTTCGGCGTCAATCTGCGGGCGGACGCCGGGGACGCGCGGGAGCGGGTACGGATCGTCATCGACGAGGGGGTGAAGGTGGCCTCGTTCGCGCTGGCCCCCTCCCGCGAGCTGATCGCCGAGCTGAAGGACGCGGGCGTGGTCGTCGTTCCGTCCGTCGGGGCGCGGCGGCACGCGGAGAAGGTCGCCGCGTGGGGTGCGGACGCCGTCGTCGTGCAGGGCGGTGAGGGTGGCGGGCACACCGGTGACGTCGCGACGAGCGTGCTGCTGCCGCAGGTCGTGGACGCGGTGGACATCCCGGTGGTCGCCGCGGGGGGCTTCCACGACGGGCGGGGGCTGGTCGCCGCGCTGGCGTTCGGGGCCGCGGGGGTCGCCATGGGCACCCGGTTCCTGCTGACCTCCGACTCGACGGTGCCGGACGCGGTGAAGGCGGCGTACCTGGCGGCGACGGTGAAGGACGTCACCGTCACCACCGCCGTCGACGGCCTGCCCCACCGGATGCTCCGCTCGGAGCTGGTGGAGGCTCTGGAGAGGTCCGGGCGGGCGAGGACGCTCGCACGGGCGGTGGTGCGGGCGGCGGCCTTCCGGAAGATCTCCGGGCTGAGCTGGCCGCAGATGGTGCGCGACGGTCTCGCGATGCGGCACGGCAGGAGTCTGTCGTGGAGTCAGATGCTGCTGGCCGCCAACGCCCCCATGCTGCTGAAGGCTTCGATGGTCGACGGGCGCACCGACCTCGGTGTCATGGCGTCGGGGCAGGTGGCGGGCCTGATCGAGGACCTGCCGAGCTGTGCCGAACTGGTCGCACGTGTCATGTCCGAGGCGGACACGGCGCTGAGGGACCTGCGCGGGCTCCACACCGGCCTGTCGGGCGCAGGCTGAGTGCCGTTTCCCGGAGCCCGCCCGGCCGGGGGCTCCCTTTCCTCTCGAGGAGTTCACCATGGGGTTCACCCCGAACGGTCACCGGGTCCGGCTGGTCACGGGGGCGGCCGTCGCCGCGCTGGCCCTCGGCGCGCTGCCCGCCGCGGCCGTCGCCGCTCCCCCGGCGCACGGCGCCGCGTACACCGAGCAGCACCACGGCTCCCAGCCGCACCGGAGCGGGATGCGCCGGATCGTGCTCCAGGGCGCCCTCAACGTCCGTGATCTGGGCGGCTACCGCACCTGGGGCGGTGACGCGGTCCGCTACGGCGTCGCCTACCGCGGGGACGCGCTGTCCAAGCTGACCGACGCCGACGTAACGAAACTGGCGGGGCTGGGACTGGGCAAGGTGATCGACTACCGGGTCCCGGCCGAGATCCGCTTCGACGGCCCCGACCGCCTCCCCGCGGGTCTCGCCGTGACTCCGCGGCCGATCGACGACAGTGGTCTGTTCGAGCGGATGATGGCGGCCGTCGTCACCGGTGACCCGGTGCAGCAGGAGGCCGCGCTCGGCGGCGGCAGGGGCGTCGCCCTGATGCGGCAGGTGTACCGCACGCTGGTGAGCGACCCGGCGAACAGCGCCGCGTTCGCCGCCACGTTCCGCGACCTGGCGAGCGGTTCCTCCCGCTCCCCGGTGCTGTTCCACTGCACGGCAGGCAAGGACCGCACCGGCTGGACGAGTTATGTGCTGCTGCGCGCGCTCGGCGTTCCGGAGCGGGCCGCCAGGGGCGACTACCTGGCCTCGAACGGGTTCAGGGCCGCGCACGACGCCAAGGTCCGCGCGGGACTGAAGCAGTCGGGCCTGATGCAGAACCCGGACCTGCTGATCCCTCTCCAGGAGGTGCGCGACGACTACCTCGACACCGCGCTCGCGGAGGCCGAGTCCCGCTACGGCAGCCTCTACGGCTACCTGACCAAGGGGCTGGGCCTGGACCTCCGCACCCTGGCCGGGCTCCGGGACCGCCTGGTCGACTGAGGCACCGACGGTGCACCGCGCGGGGAAGAGCTCGCCCACAGGAGGCTCCCGCGGCGCCCAGCGCGGGGAGCCGCGCCCAGTGACCGCGCAGGGCGCACAGCGCAGGGAGCCGCCCGCAAGGAGCTGCCCTCCGCACACGGCGCAGCGGCCGGACCCGATCTGCTCGGGTCCGGCCGCTGCGCTTCGTATCGCCGTGTGCTACCGCTCAGGCGGCGGTACGGCGGCCTCCCTGGCCACCGCCCTGGCGCCGCTGCGACTGCCCCTGGCCTGCACGGGCCTGGCCGCCACCACCGGCGCGGGACTGGCCGCCGCCACGGGACTGGCCCTGACCGCCACCGGTCCCGGCGCCACCACCGGCACGCGCGGGACGCGAAGGGCGTCCGCCCGTGCCCGTACCGGAACCGGCGGCGGGAGCGCCACCACCGGCACCGCCGCTGCCGCCGCGTCGGCCGCGCGTCCTGCTGCGGCCGTCAGCAGAGCCGGCCCGGCTGCCACTGGCGGGACGGCGCTTCGCGGGCTGCTGCTGCACGGGCAGCGGCACCTCGACGACGACGGCGACCCCGGAGGGCTCGCGGGCGCCGGTGATGCTCGCCAGTTCCTCGTCGGTCGACTTGACCCGGGCGGTGCGCGGCGCGATGCCGGCGTCGCTCATCAGCCGGGTCATCTCCCGCTTCTCTTCGGGGAGTACGAGCGTGACGACGCTGCCGGACTCACCGGCGCGCGCGGTACGGCCGCCCCGGTGCAGGTAGTCCTTGTGGTCGGTCGGCGGGTCCACGTTGACGACCAGGTCGAGGTCGTCGACGTGGATGCCGCGCGCCGCGACGTTGGTCGCGACGAGCGCCGTGACCTGCCCGGTCTTGAACTGCTCGAGGGTGCGGTTGCGCTGCGGCTGGGAACGCCCGCCGTGCAGCGCCGCCGCGTACACACCGGCGGAGAGCAGCCGCTTGGCGAAGCGGTCGGCGGCGCGCTTGGTGTCCACGAACATGATCACGCGGCCTTCGCGGGCGGCGATGCGCGCGGCGACGGCCTTCTTCTCGGTCTCGTCCATGACGTAGAGCACGTGGTGCTCCATCGTCGTGACGGCACCGGCGGACGGGTCCACCGAGTGCACGACCGGGTCGGTCAGGAACATCTTCACGAGCTTGTCGATGTTCTTGTCCAGCGTCGCCGAGAACAGCATCCGCTGTCCGTCGGGCTCGACCTGCTTGAGCAGGGCGACGACCTGCGGCATGAAGCCCATGTCGGCCATCTGGTCGGCCTCGTCGAGGACGGTGATGGCGACCTCATCGAGCCGGGCGTCGCCCCGCTCGATGAGGTCCTTGAGGCGGCCGGGGGTGGCCACCAGGACCTCGGCGCCGCGGCGCAGCGCGTTGGCCTGCTTGCTGAGCGACATGCCGCCGACGACCGTGGTGAGGCGCAGGTTGACCGCGGTGGCGTACGGCGTCAGGGCGTCGGTGACCTGCTGCGCGAGTTCGCGCGTGGGCACGAGGACCAGGGCGAGCGGCGCGTGCGGCTCGGCCCTGCGTCCCGCCGTGCGGGCGAGCAGCGCGAGCCCGAAGGCCAGCGTCTTGCCGGAACCCGTACGTCCGCGACCCAGGATGTCCCGGCCGGCGAGCGAGTTCGGCAGCGTCGCGCCCTGGATCGGGAACGGCTCCGTCACCCCCTGCGCGGTGAGCGTCTTGAGAAGTGCGGCAGGCATGTCCAGCGCTTCGAAAGCCTCGACCGACGGCAGCGCGGGGGTGAGGGACTCCGGCAGTGCGAATTCACCCTGGAGCGGCGTGGACCGGCGGGCGGGGCCCTTGCCGGAATTCTTCGTCGAAGCCTTGCCGCGGCCCCTGGACGGGGCGGCACTCGACGGTCGGTTGCGCGCCGGACGGCCGGTGCGCTCGGAGGAGGATCGTTCGAAACGGGTCATGCAGTAATTGCCTTCTTCCTGGGACACCCGGGGGGTGTGGGAGCCGGCCGGGAATTGCGACCGCACTCACGGAACTTCGCGAACACAACGCAAGCCGGGGCCCGCACCTTCACGGTGCGGGCCCCGGCTAGGAGGTTCGCGTCCGGGCGATTAGGCCGGGACGATGTTCTCCGCCTGCGGGCCCTTCTGGCCCTGCGTGACGTCGAAGGAAACCTTCTGGCCTTCCTGGAGCTCGCGGAAGCCCGAGGTGGCGATGTTGGAGTAGTGGGCGAAGACGTCGGCGCCGCCGCCGTCCTGCTCAATGAAGCCGAAGCCCTTTTCCGAGTTGAACCACTTCACGGTGCCAGTAGCCATTTTTATCTCCTAAAACAGGGGCAGAGCCGGAAATTCGCACTTTACGAATTCCTCGTCGCCGCAATGACCCCATCCGGAGAGCCGGGAACCGGCAATGACCGGAAAAAACAAATGTGCGCCTGCCGAAGTTCTCGTCAGGCGCACATAAAGTTCATGGGTACCAAAACTGCAACACGGCTACCGTAGCACGCCCTCGTGGGAGGCGCGCGGTGGAACGCGTCACACGCGCCACAGGGGTTACCGGCGCGCAGGAGTCACACGCGCCACAGCCACCACAAGGGTCACAGACAGCATGAGCGCTACAGGGACTACAGGCGCTACAGGCGCTACAGGCGCTACAGGCGCTACAGGCGCTCGATGATGGTCACGTTGGCCTGACCGCCGCCCTCGCACATCGTCTGGAGGCCGAAGCGCCCGCCGGTCCGCTCCAGCTCGTGCAGCAGGGTCGTCATCAGCTTGACGCCGGTCGCGCCCAGCGGGTGGCCGAGGGCGAGGGCTCCGCCGTTGACGTTCACCCGCCCGGGGTCGGCCCCGGTCTCCTTCAGCCATGCCAGCACGACCGGCGCGAACGCCTCGTTGATCTCGGCCAGGTCGATGTCCTCGATCGACATTCCGGTCTTCTTCAGCGCGTACGCCGTCGCCGGTATCGGCGCGGACAGCATCCGGATGGGGTCCTCGCCGCGCACCGAGAGGTGGTGGATACGGGCTCGCGGCGTCAGGCCGTGGTCCCGCACCGCCCGCTCGGAGGCGATCAGCAGGGCCGCCGCGCCGTCGGAGACCTGGGAGGAGCAGGCGGCGGTGAGGGTGCCGCCCTCCAGCAGCGGCGTGAGCGCGGCCATCTTCTCCAGGGAGGTGTCGCGGCGCGGCCCCTCGTCCACCGCGACGTCGCCGTGGGCCACCGTTTCGCGGGCGAAGCGGCCCTCGTCGATCGCCCGCAGCGCCCGCCGGTGCGAGCTGAGGGCGAACTCCTCCATGTCCCGCCGCGAGATGCCCCACTTGTCGGCGATGAGCTGGGCGCCGTGGAACTGGTTGACGGGGGCGTCGCCGTAGCGTGCGCGCCACCCCGCCGAGCCGAGGAAGGGGCCCTCGGTCAGGCCGAGCGGCTCGGCCGCCCGGCGGGACGCGAAGGCGATGGGGATCTGGGTCATGTTCTGGGTGCCGCCCGCGACGACGAGGTCCTGGGTGCCGGAAAGTACGCCCTGGGCGGCGAAGTGGACCGCCTGCTGGGAGGAGCCGCACTGGCGGTCGATGGTCACGCCGGGCACCTCCTCGGGGAGTCCGGCCGCCAGCCAGGACGTACGGGCGATGTCGCCGGCCTGCGGGCCGACCGCGTCCAGGCAGCCGAAGACGACGTCCTCGACGGCGGACGGGTCGATCCCGGAGCGTGCGACGAGGGCCTTCAGGACGTGCGCGCCAAGGTCGGCGGGGTGGACGGCGCCGAGGCCGCCCCCGCGCCGTCCGACGGGGGTGCGTACCGCTTCGACGATGTAGGCCTCTGCCATGACGACGACTCCCATTCCATGAGGTCACTCGGTGCGTACGGCGATCCCGTCCAGCACCATCGACAGGTACTGGCGGGCGATCTCCTCGGGGCTGTGGTGCCCGCCCGGCCGGTACCAGGACGCCGCGACCCACACGGTGTCGCGTACGAAGCGGTAGGTCAGCCGGACGTCCAGGTCGTCCCGGAAGACCCCGTCGGCCACCCCGCGCTCCAGCGTGCCGAGCCAGGCCTTCTCGAACTTGGTCTGCGAGTCGGCGAGGTAGTGGAAGCGCGGTTGTGCGGACAGGTGCCTGGACTCCTTCTGGTAGATGGCGACGGCCGCGCGGTGCCGGTCGATCTCCCGGAAGGACTCGGTGACGAGGGCCTCGATGGTCTCCCTGGGCCCGAGGGCGGCCGCGAGTACGGCGTCGTACCCCTCCCACAGCTCGGTCAGGAAGGTGGAGAGGATCTCGTCGAGCATCGATTCCTTGGAATCGAAGTGGTAGTAGAGGCTGCCGGCGAGCAGGCCGGCCTCGTCCGCGATTCTCCGGACGGTGGTGGCGTTGTAACCCTGCGCGGCGAACACCTCGGCGGCGGTGTCGAGGAGCTCGCGACGGCGCTGGGGGGACGCGGTCACCTGGGGCTTCTTCTTGGTAGGAGGCACCCGCCCATTCTCGGGCAGGACTCAGGCACGCTGACTGCTGACCGCGACCGTCTCCCCCGTCATGTACGACGAGTAGCCGCTGGCCAGGAAGACGATGACGTTGGCGACCTCCCACGGCTCGGCGTACCGCCCGAAGGCTTCCCGCTCGGTGAGTTCGGCCAGCAGCCCGGGGGTGGTGACCTTCACGAGGTGCGGGTGCATGGCGAGGCTGGGGGCGACGGCGTTGACACGCACGCCGAACGCGGCGGCCTCGACGGCGGCGCACCGCGTGAGGGCCATGACCCCGGCCTTGGCGGCGGCGTAGTGGGCCTGGCCCCGCTGGGCGCGCCAGCCGACGACGGAGGCGTTGTTGACGACGACGCCCGTGCCGCGGCCGGCGGACTTCATGGCGCGCAGAGCGGCCCGGGTGCAGCGGAAGGTGCCGTTCAGGGTGACGTCCAGGACGCGGGCCCACTGCTCGTCGCTCATGTCGACGAGTTCGGCGGTGCCGCCGAGCCCGGCGTTGTTGACGACGACGTCCAGGCCGCCGTGCACCTCCTGCGCGCGGGCGAAGAGGGACTGGACCTGGGCCTCGTCGGTGACGTCACAGGGCAGGGCGGTGACGCGGTCGGCGCCGAACTCCTCCGCGAGCGTCTGCTCGGCCTCTTTCAGCCGTCGTGCGTGCGCGTCGCCGATGACGATCCTGGCGCCCTCTTCGAGGAAGCGGCGTGCGGTGGCTCCACCGATGCCGGCTCCGGCCGCGGCGGTGATCACGGCGCTGCGGCCGGCCAGCAGCCCGTGTCCCCGCACATAGGCGGGTGCGTCCGTGCCTGTGCGGAAGTCCTCGACGCTGCTCATGGCCGTACGTTAACCTACCAAACACTTGTTAGGGAAGGATGGTCCCGCCATGGCCACCGAGCCGCCCGGCACGCCCGAATCCCCCGTCACACCCGGCACCCCCCGCACGCCCCGCACGCCCGGCACGCCCGAAACCCCCGCCCCGCCCAGCACTCCCGACGCATCCGCCCCGCAGGGCGCCCCCGCCCCGGAGCCCGAGCCCGTGCTGTACGAGCGCCGGGGCCCGGTCGCGTACGTCACCCTGAACCGGCCGCGTTACCGCAACGCCCAGAACTCCGCGATGACGTACGCCCTGGACACCGCCTTCTACCGGGCGGCCGAGGACAGCGAGGTGCGGGTGGTCGTGCTGGCCGGGGCGGGCGAGCACTTCTCCGCCGGGCACGACATCGGCTCCCCCGGCCGTGACGCCCACCTCCCCTTCGCGCGGCGGGCGGGCCTGTGGTGGGACCACTCGGACAAGGCGGGCGCGGAGAGCCGGCTCGCCCGCGAGTCCGAGGTGTACCTGGGGATGTGCCGGCGCTGGCGCGAGCTGCCGAAACCGGTGGTGGCGTCGGTGCAGGGGGCCTGTGTGGCGGGCGGGCTGATGCTGGCGTGGGTCTGCGACGTGATCGTGGCGGCCGAGGACGCGTTCTTCGCGGATCCGGTGGTGCGGATGGGCATTCCGGGGGTGGAGTACTTCGCGCACCCGTGGGTGATGCCGCCACGGATCGCAAGAGAGTTCCTGTTCACCGGCGACCGGATGAGTGCGCGGCGGGCGTACGAGGTGGGGATGGTCAACCGGGTGGTGGCACGCGCAGAACTGGAGTCCTGTACACAGCAGTTGGCGGAGCGCATCGCCGAGATGCCGCGCCTGGGACTCGCCCTGGCCAAACGGGCCGTCAACCAGGCCGAGGACCTCCAGGGCCTGCACGCCGGCCTGGACTCCGTCTTCGGCCTGCACCACCTGGCGCACGCGCACAACGCGGAGACCGCGGAGGACTCGCTGGGCGGCATGGACGTGGCCGCCATGAAGAAGAAGGCGGGGAACTGAAGCCCGTGGACCTCGACTTCAGCCCCGTACAGGAGACCTTCCGGGCCGAGGCCCGTGCCTGGCTCGCCGCGCACGTGCCCGCCACCCCCCTCCCCTCCCTCGAAACCGAAGAGGGCTTCGCCGCCCACCGCGCGTGGGAGGCACAGCTGGCCGCCGAGCGCTGGTCGGTGGTCTCCTGGCCCGAGGAGTACGGCGGCCGGGGCGCGGACCTCGTGCAGTGGCTGATCTTCGAGGAGGAGTACTTCGCGGCGGGCGCGCCGGGCCGGGTCTCGCAGAACGGCATCCACCTGCTCGCCCCCACCCTCTTCGACCACGCCACCGAGGAGCAGCGGGCGCGCGTGCTGCCGTCGATGGCGAACGGGGAGAAGGTCTGGGCGCAGGCCTGGTCCGAGCCCGAGGCGGGCTCGGACCTGGCGTCCCTGCGCTCCACGGCCGTACGGACAGGGGGCGGCTGGCTGCTCTCCGGCCAGAAGACCTGGTCGTCCCGGGCCGCCTTCGCGGACCGCGCCTTCGGCATCTTCCGCACCGACCCGCACGCGGACCGGCCGCACCGCGGGCTGACGTACCTGATGTTCGACCTGCGGGCGCCCGGCGTCACGGTCCGCCCGATCGGCCGCCTCGACGGGAAGCCCGCCTTCGCGGAACTCTTCCTCGACGAGGTCTTCGTCCCGGACGACGACGTGATCGGCGAGCCGGGCCAGGGCTGGCGGATCGCCATGTCCACCACCGGCAACGAGCGGGGGCTGATGCTCCGCTCCCCCGGCCGCTTCCTGGCCGCCGCGGGCCGGCTGGCCGACGACTGGCGCGCCCACGGCGACCCCGCCGACACCGCGCTGCGCAACCGGGTCGCGGACGCGGTGATCGGCGCTCGCGCCTACCAGCTCTTCACCTGGGCGAACGCCTCGCGTTTCGCGGCCGGGGAAACCATCGGCGCCGA
This sequence comes from Streptomyces sp. NPDC058663, assembly GCF_042716745.1. Lineage (NCBI taxonomy): Bacteria > Bacillati > Actinomycetota > Actinomycetes > Kitasatosporales > Streptomycetaceae > Streptomyces > Streptomyces sp. NPDC058663. The sequence continues at coordinate 103,462 of NZ_JBHXRV010000023.1, read as the reverse complement.
GTCCAGCCTCAACAAGGTCTTCTGGTCCGAGTACGACATCGCCCTGCACGAGACGGCGCTCGAACTCCTCGGCGAGGAGGGTGAGCTGGCGGACGGCGCGTGGGCGCAGGGGTACCTCTTCGCCCTCGCGGGCCCCCTGTACGCGGGCACCAACGAGATCCAGCGCGACATCATCGCCGAGCGCCTGCTCGGCCTCCCGAAGGGCCGCCGCTGATGCGCTTCCTGCTCACGGAGGAGCAGCGGGAGTTCGCCCGCTCGCTGCGCTCTATGCTGCGCGCCGCGGGAACTCCCGCGGTGGTACGGGCCTGGGAGTCCGGTGACCACGCCCCCGGGCTGGCCCAGTGGACGCGGCTGGCACAGGCCGGCGTCCTCGCCCTCGCGGTCCCCGACGAGCACGGCGGGCTGGGCGTCCGGCCGGTCGAACTGGCCGTTGCCTTCACCGAGTTGGGACGCCATGCGGTACCGGGTCCCTATGTGGAGACGGCAGCGGTGGCGGTGCTGCTGGCGGGCGGCCCGCTCGCGCAGGAGTGGCTGCCGAGGATCGCGGCGGGCGAGGCGGTGGTGACGCTGTCCGACGGCGGGTACGCGCTGGACGCGGACGCCGCCGAAGCCGCCTTCGCGCTCACCCCGGCCGCCGCACTCGCCCCGCCGGGCGGCGAGCCGTACGCCTCCTCGGACCCGGCGCGCCGCCTGTACCGGCCGCGAGCGGGGGAGCCCTTCCCCGTGTCCGCCCAGCGGGTCGCCTCGGCGAGGGACCTGGCGTGCTTCCTCACCGCCGCCCAGGCGCTCGGCGTCGGGGAGGCCCTGCTCGAACAGACGGTCGCCCACGCCAGGCAGCGCACCCAGTTCGGCGTGCCGATCGGCTCCTTCCAGGCGGTCAAGCACCGCCTGGCCGACACCCTGACCGGCCTGGAGTTCGCCCGCCCGCTGCTGTACGGGGCCGCCCTGAGCATGGCCCCGGGGGACATCGCGGCGGCCAAGGTCACGGCGGGCGAGGCGGCGTACGCGGCTGCCAGGACGGCGCTCCAGCTGCACGGCGCGATCGGCTACACCCAGGAACTGGACCTGTCCCTCTGGCTCCGCAAGGCCCGCCCGCTGCGCGACGCCTGGGGCACCCCCGCCCAGTGCCGCTCCCGGGCTCTGGCGACCAGGTCACCGTGACGGCGTAGCTTGCGCCCCACCCCGTGACCCATCCGCGGCACGCGCGTTGGGCAGGGCATGAAGAAACGAAGCATGGCTGCCGCTGCCTCCCTCGCCGCCGGATTCCTGGCCGCTCTGGTCTCCCCCACCCCCGGTGCCCACGCCGCCGAGCCCACGGACCAGCTCGGTTCGCTTCCCGTGTCGGGCGAGCTGCTCGACGAGGTGACCGACTCCGCCACCGAGGCCGTGACGACCAGCGCCGTCCAGGCGGCGCAGGCCGCGAGCGCCGGGAAGTAGCAGCGGGAGAAACAGCCGGTGCCCCGCCCTTCCCGTCAACCGGGGGGGGGCGGGGCACCGCCGTTCTCCGTCAACCGGGGGGCGGGACATCGCCGTGTCCGTCCCGCCTCAGCCGGCCTTCCGTACGGTGATCAGCGCCGTACGGCCGGCCGTCCGCAGCGTTCCCCCGGTGCCGGCTCCCGGGCCGGGCCCCTCGCACACCGCGGCGTCGTACCGGCTCAGGACCAGGTCCCGGGGGCCGTGGGAAGTGGGCCGCGGACTGCGGAGGACGGCCGACGGGCCGAGCACCACGGCGATCAGCGTGCCGTGCGCGACCGGTCCGAGGTCCACGTCCCCCTCCGCGACCACGACCTCCGCCGAGGTACCCCCACCCCTGCGGTACATGACGTTGAGGTTGACCACCGGGCCGGCCAGCAGCGCGCAGTGGGTCGCCACGTCGCCCGGGAAGCGCTGCGGGACACACGGCGCGTCGACCAGCAGGGGCCCCTCACCGGACGGTGCTCCACCGCCTCCCGGCGCACCGCCGCCCTCCAGGGTGAGGGCCATGCCCCCGCCCTCCACCATGGTCAGGATGCGGTCGACGCCGGGGAACTCCGAGAACGGGCCGTCCGCCGCCACATCGGCCAGACTCACCCGCCAGTCGAAGCCGGCCGCGTCCGAACCCGGCGGCCCCCCGGCTATTTCGCGGGTGACGCCTCCGCCGTTCTTCCAGGGGACGACGGCGCGGTCCGCCGCACGCAGCAGCCTCACCGGACGATCCCCTTGTCCCTCGCCGGCGAGACGCCCGCGCGCTTGTAGAGGCTGACGGGCGCGGGTGCGCTCTCCTCCACCTCGCGGAGGTCGATGGGCATGCGCGGACCCGCTTCCGTCGTACCTGTCCCGTCCGGCTGTCCGGGCCGCCGAGGTTACGGGATCCGGGGCGGCGCTACAGCTCCTCCCCCAACGGCAGCCGGTGCACGCCCGGCAGGAACTCGTCCAGCTCCCCGGGGGTGAACCGGGACATCCCCACGACGTGCCAGAACTCGCCGTCGACGTCGCCGTCGCTCTTGTACCCGCCGCCCGGGGTGAGCGCCGCCCACCCGTCCGGTACGCCGATCAGCGTGGCCCGCAGCACCGGGGGCCCGTCGGGCGGCAGGGTCCACAGCCGGACGGTGCCGTCCTCGCCGCCGCTGGCCAGGGTGGTGCCGTCGGGCGAGAAGGCGAGGGAGAGGATGCGGCCGGTGTGCCCGGCCAGGTCGGCCAGCAGGGTGCCGGTGCCGCTGTCCCAGAGCAGGATGCGGCGGTCGTCGCCGGCCGCCGCCACGAGCGGGCGCGCCGGGTGCGCGGCCACCGTCCACAGCCTGCCGCCGGGACCGCGCAGCCGGCGGGCCGCGGTCCCGTGCCGCCAGAGGATCACCGTGCCGTCCCAGCCGGCGCTCGCCAGCCACCGCCCTTCGGGGCCGGTGCCGAAGGCCACCCCGTACACCCGGTCGGAGTGACCGTCCTCGCCCGCGAGATCGGCGAGGAGTTCGCCGCTGCGGGCGTCGCAGATCCGTACGTGGCTGTCGTCGCAGCCGGTGGCCAGGACGTCCTCGCCCGGGCGGAAGGCGATGGAGCGGACCCGGCCCCGGTGCTCGTGGAGCTCGCAGACGTAGGCGCCGGTGGAGCGGTACCACAGGCGTACCGAGTCGTCGTCGTTGGCGGTGGCGAGCAGGACGCCGTCGCTGCTGAAGGCGGCGGCCCAGATGTGTTCGGTCTCGGCGTCGAACTCGCGCAGGTACTCGCCGCCCGAGGGGTTCCACAGGTAGATGTCGCCGTCGTTGCTCGCGGTGGCCAGGACGGATTCGGCGGGGCTGAAGACGGCGGACACCAGCCGGTCGCCGCGGCCGGTGAGTTCGTGGGTGCGCTGGCCGGTGCGGGTGTCCCAGAGGCGGACCGTCCCGTCGTTGCCCGCCGCGGCGAGCTGGCCGCCGTCCGCGCTGAAGCCGACCGCGGAGATCCGGCGGCCGTGGCCGCGCAGGATGCGCCTGCCCTGGCCGGTGGCCGCGTCCCAGATGCGGGCGCCGCCGTCGTTGCCGACAGTGAGGAGCTGGGTGTCGCCGGGCCGGAAGGCGCACGCCCAGGCGGAGCCGCGGTGTTCGGAGGGCTGACGGGGGCGCAGGGTGACGGTGTGGCCGCCGGTGCGCCGTTCGGTGACGGCCCAGACGCGGACCGCGCCGTCGCTGTCGCAGGCGGCGAGCAGTCGTCCCTCGTCGCCGAAGAGGACCTGGTAGACGGCTCCGGTGAAGGTCTCCAGGGTGCCCGCGGGGGTGCCGCCGACGGGGTCCCAGAGCCGGACCCGGCCCTCGGTGTCGCCGCTGGCCAGGAGGGTTCCCGAGGGGTGGAAGTCGAGGGTGTACACGCGGCCGGTGTGGCCGGTGAGTTCGTGCAGGAGGCGGATGCCGGAGGTGCGCCAGACGCGGACGGTGCCGTGTTCGCCCTCGCCCATGTCGGCGGTGGCGAAGAGGCTTCCGTCGGGGCTGAAGCGGGCCCGGTAGACGGCTCCCCGGTGGCCTTCGGCCTCGTGGGTGCAGCTGCCGGTGGCCAGGTCCCAGATCCGGACCCGGGCGGCGGCGTCGCCGGTGACCAGGAGGCGTCCGTCGGGGCTGAAGACGGTGGTGTAGACGGGGGCGGTGTGCCCTGGCAGCCGGTGCAGGGCGCGTCCCGACGCGGTGTCCCACACGGTGACCAGGCCCTCCCGGTCGCCGGTGGCCAGCCTGCCGCCCGCGGTGTCGAGCGAGAGGGGCCACACCCCGTCGGGGTGGATGTCGAGCCGGTGCCTGCACTGCCCGGACACCGGGTCCCACAGGCGCACGGTGCCGTCGGAGCCGCCGGTGGCGATGACGTCGGGCCGGCACTTCACCGCGTACACCCGGCCGGTGTGCCCCTGGAGGGTGCGCAGGGCGAGCCCGTTGTCGGTGCCGCAGAGCAGGACGCCGCCGTCCTCGCTGCCGACCGCGAGGAGTTCGCCGTCCGGGCTGTACGCGATGGGCTCGGGCAGCCGGCTGGTGCGCATGTCGAAGCCGTACGGCACTCCCACGGCCGACGGCCGGAACCCGGCTTCCACCGGCATTCCGGGGGCCAGTGAGGCCCGGCTCAGCTCGGGGGCCCCGCGCGTGGCGTCGTCCAGGTGTACGTCGATGAGGGCGGCGCGCGGCCAGCGGCTGCCGGTGAGTTCGACGCCGCGCAGGTCGGCCCGGGTGAGGCGGGCCCTGGTGAAGTCGGCGCGGGTGAGGTTCGCCCCGGTGAGGTCGGCCCGGTCGAGGCGGGCGCCGGTCAGGTCGGCGTCGGTGAGGTCGGCCCGGGTGAGGTTGGCGCCGACGAGGAGGGTGTCGGTGAGGTCGGCCCCGGTGAGGTCGACGCCGGAGAAGTCGCGGTGGGAGAGGTCCTCGGCGGCCAGCCTGGCGCCGCGCAGGTCTGCGTGCGAGGGGACCTTCAGCCGGTTGCTGATGCGGACGGCGTTGGCGCGGGCCGCGTCGCTGACGCCGTGGCCCGGTGAGTCGAGGACGTTGCGGACCCAGGTGGCGCACTTCTCGTGGTCGGCGAGGTCGCAGAGGAACTCCACCGACAGCTGGGAGAGCAGCCCGGTGGACAGCAGTCCGTGCTGCCCGCGGCCGAGCCGGGCCGCCGCCTCCCTGGCCACCAGCCATTCCACGACCGAGCCGTGGATGAACTGGAACACTCCGTCGTCGCTGCGCACCAGCAGCGTGCCGGCGCCCAGCGCCTGCGCGGATTCGTCGACGGTCATGGGGGATTCGGTGAGTCCGGTGAGGGTGCGGGCGGAGATGTCGGTGAGTTCGTCGAGCCGCAGGGCGGTGCGGCCGGACTCCCACAGGCGCAGGGCGAGCGCGGTGACGGCCTTCCACAGGGCGTCGATGCCGAGCCCGGGGGGCGCTCCCGGGCCGCCCTGGCCGCGCTGTTCCTCGTACCGCAGCCAGGAGGTGAAGACGTCCTCGTAGAGGCGGGCCGGGCTCAGGGCGCGGCCCGCCCCCGCGACGGTGCGCAGCTGGTCCGCGGAGAGGTCGGCGACGAAGGACAGCAGGCGCGGGTTGCGGCACAGGGCGAGCAGGTCGGGGATGCCCTGCAGGAGGTGGAAGCGCTGCTCGGCGGTGTGCACGTCGCCGTAGGTGTTGCGGAGGTAGGCGTGGATCTGGTGCGGGGTGAACCCGGCGACGGTGAGCACCCGGCGCTGCGGGAGGAGGCCGACCTGCTCGCCGAGCGCGGTGAGGACCTGCTGCTGGTTCTTGAAGTGCTGGGTGCGGCTGCTGACCACGATCTTGGTGTTGCCGACGCAGGCGTCGATGAGGACGCCCAGGTGTTCGGCGGCGCTGTCGTAGCTGACCCGGTTGACCAGCTCGTCGAAGCCGTCGAAGAGGAGCACGACGCGGCCCTGGGCGAGCATGTAGCGCAGCGCGCGCAGGTCGATGTGGTCGACGTGGTGGCTCGCCAGGTGGGCGGCGACCAGGCCTTCCAGGCTCTGGGCCCGGTCGAGGGTGTTGAGCGGGATCAGCAGGGGGATCAGGTGCGGGAGCTGTTCGGGGATGCGCCGGGCCAGCTCGCGCAGGGCGAAGGTCTTGCCGTGGCCGAAGTCGCCGAGGAGCAGGACGAAGCGGCCGTGGTCGGAGTCGAGGAGTTCCAGCAGCGCGTCGAGGAGCCCTTCGCGTTCCTCGCCGGTGCGCTCGTCCTGGCGGGAGGTGTCGCGGTAGCGCTGCGGGAGGTAGAGGTCGGGGGCGTACTGGCCGCCCTCGTGCAGGGCCGCGGTCTGTGCCGCGACGTGCCCGCGCAGGTCGAGCAGCCCCTGGAACTCCAGGAAGCTGCGCACCCGCACCCGTACCCCGTGCCGGGCGGCCCGCTCGCGCAGGCCCTGCGGCGGAGCCTGGCCGGCGTGGACGAGGACCGCTTCGCCGTCGGTGCCGCTCGCGTGCACCTGGGTGGTGAACCGGTCGAGTTCCGCCTCGGTGGGGGTGCCGGGGTGGACGGCGATGCGCTGCTGGCGCACGACGCCCTCCTCCTGCCAGGTCGCCAGGATCTGTGCCATGTCGGCGGGCGTGGGGCGGGCTGCGTCGCGCAGGCTGACGCCTTCGCGGCGGACCCGGCAGATCTCCTTGACCCGTTCCACCAGGGAGTCCACCGGGTGAGCGGAGTCCTGGGAGCCGTCGCCGGGGCGGGCGGGCGGCTGCGGGAAGTCGACGTCGGGGAGGTCGGGTACGGGGAAGACGCGGGCGGTGTGCTGCCAGTCGGCGGCGAACGTCAGCGGTTCGGCGGCGGGCCGGTCCGTCCAGCGGGCGGCCCCCTCCGCGGTGATCCGCAGCAGCTGGAAGCGGGCGGGAGCGGCGGCCCCGAAGGTCTGGAGCGGGACACCGCCCTTGCGTTCCCCCGGTACGGCGAGCTCGGCCCTGCTGGGGGTGCCCGTGGTGGTGCGGGGTCCGCCGGTCGGGCCGTGCAGCAGCAGGTTGAGCCGGGGGGCGGCGAGCCGGGCGAAGGTGTCGGCGTCGCGCAGGGCGCCCGGTCCGCCGGAGGCGTCGCCGGGGCGGGACGCGGCGGTGAGCGGGTGCCTCAGGGCGCCGATCCGGAGCCAGCCCTCGGCCTCGTACCTGCGCAGCGCCTCCGCGAACCAGGCGGCCTGGTCGCGGCCGATCAGCCCGTACTGCTCCTCGGGCCGGTGGCTGTAGGCGAAGGAGGAGTTGAACCCGGCGACGACGGTGTGCAGTTCGGGGACCGGGAAGAGGGTCCAGGGCTGGTCGCTGTCGAAGACGGTGTCCAGGCCCTGGTAGAGGCTGCGGAACAGCCGGGTGTAGTGCCGCCACTTCGGCCAGTACGGGGGCAGCGGGGCCACCTCGTCGGCCTCGCAGGTGTGGAAGTAGCCGAGGCAGGCGGCCAGGCTGACGTCCTGTGCGCCGGGCACCACCACGACGCGCTGGGGCGGCAGTTCGAGGTGGGAGCGCAGGGCGGTGAGGAAGCCGAGTGCCTGGTCGCACTCGCGGGGGCTGCCGGATGCGGTCAGGTCTCCGGTGACCACGAGGAGGTCGGGGTCGGGGGCACCGGCGTCGCGCAGTTCGATGAGGTCGCCGCGGACCTCGCGGGCCAGTGTCTCGGGTTCTCGGCCGCGACCGAAGTCGGGTCCTGCCAGGTGCAGGACGTTCACCTCGCCCTGGCCGCCGCTCCCCCCGTCGGACAGCGGGTAGGCGGGTGCCTTGGCGGGGCGCCTTCGGCCCGCCCAGCCAGGGCCGCCGAGCCTGCTGGGGCCCGGGAGGCCAGGGAGGTCGGGCAGGCCGGTGGCGGGGCGGGGGCCGCTGCCGGGGAAGCCGGGGCGGCGGGCGGGCCTGGCGTTGCCTTCGAGGGCCTGCTCGATGCGGGTCAGCAGCATGCCGCGCGCGGTCTGCGGGTCGGTGACCCCGACCAGGTCGACGTACGTGAGGGTGGCGAGCAGCCCCTCGATGGGGGTGTCCTCCACCCGTACGGTGAGCAGTTTGCGCTCCGGTGACTCGGGCGAGGCGCGCAGGGCGGCCTGCCACTCCATGCGCCCGTAGGTGGAGCGGGCGTAGTGGCGGGAGAGGATGGCGACGACGGCGGCGGACTGGCTGACGCCCCGGTCCATGAAGTCGATGAAGTTGGTTCCCGCGACGAAGTCCCACGCCTGGACGAGGGTGCTGTACCCGGCGTCCTCCAGGGTCCGCGCGATCCAGGCGGCCCATTTCTCGTCCGCCGGGGAGTAACTGATGAAGAAATCCAACTCGCCTGCTCCGCCGCCGACTTCAGCACTGGTCGCCATGCGCCTCATGGTAGGGCGAGGGGCCTGCGGTGAGCACGGTCATGGACATCACGGCCCTGGTTAGCATGGTCCGATGCTTCTCCTGCGCCGCCTCGGCCGTCTGCATCCGCTGGACTGGGTGGCCTGTGCCCTGCTCGCGCTCGGGCTGCTCGCCGTGGCGAGCGGTCTGCTGCCGACCGGTAACGCCTCGGACGTGATGGCGCGGATCGTTCCGCTGCTCGCCTTCCTCGGCTCGGTGATCGTGCTCGGTGAGCTCACCGGGAAGGCCGGGGTGTTCGACGTGATCGCCGCGTGGGTGGCACGGACCGCCCGCGGCAACTACCTGGCTCTGTTCTGCCTGTGCGTGGCGTTCGCGTCCGTCACCACCATCGCCCTGAACCTGGACACCACCGCGGTGCTGCTCACCCCCGTGATGCTGGCGCTCGCGGCGCGGGTGGGGATCGCCGCGCTGCCGATGGCGATGACGACGGTGTGGCTCGCCAACACGGCGAGTCTGCTGCTTCCGGCCTCCAACCTCACCAATCTGCTGGCCGCCGACCGGATCGCGCTCTCCGCCTCCGGCCTGGCGGCGACGCTGTGGGCGGCCCAGCTCGCGTCGATCGCGGTGACCATGGCCTGTCTGTGGGGCTTCTACTGGCGGCGCGGCAGGCGGGGCGCCGACCGCTACACCCCGCCGACCGCGCCGGTGCCCGCCGACCCGGTGCTGTTCCGGGTGAGCGCGGTGGCCTGCGGGGGGTTCCTGCTGGCCATTCTGGTGTGGGACGTGCCGCTGTGGTCCGCCTCGGGGGCGGCGGCACTGGTGGTGGTGGCGGTGTTCGCGGTGCGTCGCCGGGGGGAGCTGAAGTGGTCGCTGGTGCCGTGGCGGCTGCTGATCCTGGTGCCCGGCATGTTCCTGGTGGTGGAGACCGTCAACTCCAACGGCCTGCACCACCTGCTGGCCGCCGCGCTGGGCTCCGACGACGGGCCGGTGGGGATGCTGCGCGCGGCGGGCGTCGGCGCGGGCGTGTCCAACGTACTGAACAACCTGCCCGCGTACGTGGCGGGTGAGGCGGCCGTCCCCGACGGGAACCACCACCAGCTGCTGGGCCTGCTCGTCGGCGTCAACGTCGGTCCGGTGGTGACTCCGTGGGCGTCGCTGGCCACCCTGCTGTGGTTCGAGCGCTGCCGCTGGCACGGCACGCAGATCGCGCTCGGCCGGTTCCTGTGGACGGGTCTGGTGCTTGCGGTGTCGGCGACGCTGGCGGCCACGCTGGCGCTGGCGGCGACGGTCTGAGGGCGGGGACGGCCTGAGGGCGGGGACGGGCGGTTCCGCCGGCCGTGGCCCCGCTCACTGCCTGGTGACCCGCGCGACCTCCTCCAGTACGTGGGCCAGGGTCCCGCCCCTCGCCGCCACGAAGCTCCGCCCGCTCGCCGGTCCGCTGAACCCGGGGCGGAAGGGCTCCCCCGCCAGGGTGCGCAGCTCCACCCCCGCCTCGGCGGCCAGCAGGGCCCCTGCGGGCAGGTCGACGCCCTCGGCCCGGTATCCCACGAAGGCGTCGATGAACCCGCGCGCGAGCAGGCTCCAGCCGACCAGCGGCGCCCACAGCTGGAGCACCCGCCGGCAGCGCTGCTCGAGCATGCCGCGCAGGGCAGCCGCCCCGGGGTCCGCACGGTCCACCCCGTACCCCTGGGTCCAGGCGACGAGGGGGCCGCGGGCGGGCAGCGCGGCGGCCGGGCCCGGCAGTGGTCCTTGCGGACCGTGCGCGCCCTGTCCGGTGACGGCGTACCAGGTGGTGCGGCTGGTGGGCTCGTGCACGACCCCGAGAACGGGCCGCTCCCCCAGGCACAGCCCGACTCCGACGACGTACACGTTCAGCCCGATGGCGATGTTGTTGCTGCCGTCCAGCGGGTCGACCAGCCAGGTGCGTTCGCCCTTGCCGGCGAGGATTCCGGCCTCCTCCGAGAAGATCCGGTCGTCGGGGAAGTGCTGTTGCAGACGGCGCAGGACGATCTTCTCCGAGGCGAGGTCGAGGTCGGTCACCACATCGCCCGCGGTCCCCTTCGGGCGGACGCCGCGTACGTCGCCGAAACTGCGCAGCAGGTCGCCCGCCTCCTCGGCGGCGGTCACCGCGACCCTGCGCTCGCTCTCGTACGGTGCGGGCCGCTCAGCCATCGGCCATCCTTCCGAGTGCCGTCCGAACGGTCTTGACCGTCTGCCCCCGGTCGTACAGCCGTCGCACGGTGCGGCCGGCCCGCCCGTCCAGCGGCCCGAGCGAGAGGTCCATGCCTCCGGGCCTGGCCAGGCCGAGGACGAGGGTGGCGGTCGGACGGTGCGCGGGGACCAGGGTGGTGTGGAACTCCCCGGCGGGCAGGGTGTAGCTCTCGCCGCCCGAGCTGGTCAGGCGCGCTGCCGGGCTGCTGCGGACGAGCAGGGAGGTGGGGCGGATCTCGTCGATGCCGTCGGGGTCGCTGCGGATCTCGAAGACGCGGTGGGTGGGGCGGGCGCCGCCGTCGGTGGTGCGGACGCGGACGTTGACGACCTGCCCGTAGAGCACGTGGCTGCTCAGGTCCCAGCTGTGGGCGTGCACGGGCGCGGCGTCCGGTTCGGGGTCGAGGCCCCCCTCGAAGAGGTGCACGCAGATGCCCCGGTCGCCGTCGCGGAGCAGCGGCAGGCAGAGGAAGCCGAGCGGATGGCGGACCGCGGGCAGCTCGCGGCGCCCCGAGGCGATGCGGGACAGGGCGGCACGGGCCCGCTGCCTGAGCAGGGAGGTCCGGTCCGTGTTCAGCGCCTGGAGAAGTTCGTCGTAGTCGAGCACCTGGCCGGGGCCGGGCACGCCGCCGTCCGACGGGGACTGCGAGGTGCGCGGTACGCCGCCGTCCGACGGGGGCTGCGGTGTGCGCGGTGCGCCGCCGTCCGGCAGGGGCTGCGGGGTGCGCGGTGCGCCGCCGTCCGACGGGGGCTGCGGTGTGCGCGGTGCGCCGCCGTCCGGCAGGGGCTGCGGGGTGCGCGGTGCGCCGCCGTCCGGCGGGGGCTGCGGGGTGCGGTCCAGGTCGTCGTCCATGGGTTGCGCCCGGGCCGGGCGCCTCACCTCCGGTAGGGGTCCTCGGCGTGCAGGGCCTTCGTGGTGATCTCGCCGATGTCGCTGTCGGTGAAGGTGCGCGGGAGCGGGAGCCGCAGCTCCTCGAAGAGCGTGCGCACTTCGTCGACGGTGGGTTCGGGGGCGAGCGGCGGCGCAAGGCGCAGGTCGAGTTCGTCTGCCTGTTCGCGGCTCTGGTGGAGTTCGGTGACGTAGTAGTCGTACAGCGGCTGCCCGCGGCGGACCAGGAGGTTCATCCGGGACCTGTCGTCCTGGGTGATGACCAGGCAGGTTTCGGAGAGGTCGAAGCGCAGGGTGGAGACCACGGAGGAGAGGTGTACGGCGATCTCCAGGGTGGCGAGCTGCTGGCGGTAGCAGCAGGCCGCCAGGACGGTTGCGTACGCCTCCTTGCGGACCCGGTCCGTGGTCCACTGGGCGGCCTCGGCGGCGTTGTGCTGCCCGGCGAACATCTGCCGGAACCGGGCGTACGCGGCGCACGCCTGCGTGTCGCCGGGATTGACGATGTCGATCTTGATGTTGAGCTGGGAGCGCTGGACCTTGGCGGTGTTCACGCAGCTGGGCAGCGTGACAGCCCTCAGGTAGGTGCCGGTGCCGCCTTTGAAGTACCAGAGGTGGGTGCGCTGCCGGGCCTCGCGCAGGGCCTCCCCCACCTCGGCCCCGATCAGCGAACTGACCATTGCCTGGTCGTCCAGGGCCCGCCGGGTCCCGGCGAGCGCCTCCTGGATGCTGGCGGGCTGGCGCACCCGCTCGACGATCGACCCGATGGCGAGCGCACCGAGCACGAGCAGCGTCGCACCGGACACGACGTCGTCGTCGAGGACGTCGCCGAAGATGTCGAGCAGACCGATGGTCAGCGCGATCGCGGCCGCGACGACCACGTCGATGTTCTTGAACGCCCAGCCGACAGCTCTCTCCAGCCGCCTCGCAGGCACCGTCATGAGCGCACCTCCCCCGTGCTTACCCGATCGTAGGGAAGCGCGGGCGGGGCCGCCAGGGTGCGGGGTGCCGGCCGGGGGAACGCGCCGCGGCGCCTGCCCCGTGTCCGGTCGGGGACGAGGTGGGGCAGGCGCCGCGTTCAGTTCCGTACGACGCTGTACGGGACATCTGTGGGGGTTGTTCACCAAGCGTGTGGAACAACCACAAGTGCCACCGTACGCCAGGTCAGACGGTCAGCGCACGGTCGGTCGGCCTTACCGGGGCCGGGAGCGCGCTGACCCCGGTGAGGTAGTGGTCCACGCCGCGGGCGGCGGAACGGCCCTCGGCGATGGCCCAGACGATCAGGGACTGGCCGCGGCCCGCGTCACCGGCGACGAAGACGCCGTCGACGTTGGTCGCGTAGTCCTTGTCGCGGGCGATGTTGCCGCGCTCGTCGAGGTCCAGGCCGAACTGCTGGACCAGGCCGTTGGCCTGGTCGGTGCCGGTGAAGCCCATCGCGAGGGTGACCAGCTGGGCGGGCAGGACACGCTCGGTGCCCGGCTTCTGCTCCAGCTTGCCGTCCTTGAACTCGACCTCGATGAGGTGGAGCGACTGGACGTTGCCGTTTTCGTCGCCCTCGAAGTGGGTGGTGGAGACGGAGTAGACCCGCTCGCCGCCCTCCTCGTGCGCGGAGGTGACCTTGTAGAGCATGGGGAAGGTCGGCCAGGGCTGGCCCGGGTTCCGCTCCTCGCCCGGCTTGGGCATGATCTCCAGCTGGGTGACGGAGGCCGCGCCCTGGCGGTGGGCGGTGCCCACGCAGTCCGCGCCGGTGTCGCCGCCGCCGATGACCACGACGTGCTTGCCCTCGGCGGTGATCGGGGCGACGGTCAGGTCGCCCTCCTGGACCTTGTTGGCCAGCGGCAGGTACTCCATGGCGAAGTGGATGCCCTTGAGGTCGCGGCCCGGGACCGGGAGGTCGCGGGAGACGGTCGCGCCCGCCGCGACGACCACCGCGTCGTACCGGCGGCGCAGCTTGGCCGCGTCGACGTCGCGGCCGATCTCCACCTCGGTACGGAACTTGGTGCCCTCGGCCCGCATCTGCTCGATGCGCCGGTTGATGTGGGACTTCTCCATCTTGAACTCGGGGATGCCGTAGCGCAGCAGCCCGCCGATGCGGTCGGCGCGCTCGTACACGGCGACCGTGTGGCCCGCCCGGGTGAGCTGCTGGGCGGCGGCCAGGCCCGCCGGGCCGGAGCCGATGACCGCGACGGTCTTGCCGGAGAGGCGCTCGGGCGGCTGCGGGGTGACGTCACCGCTGTCCCACGCCTTGTCGATGATGGTGACTTCGACGTTCTTGATGGTGACGGCGGGCTGGTTGATGCCCAGCACGCACGCGGACTCGCAGGGCGCCGGGCACAGCCGCCCGGTGAACTCCGGGAAGTTGTTGGTGGCGTGCAGCCGCTCGGACGCGGCCGTCCAGTCCTCGCGGTAGGCGTAGTCGTTCCACTCGGGGATGAGGTTTCCGAGCGGGCAGCCGTTGTGGCAGAACGGGATGCCGCAGTCCATGCAGCGGCCGGCCTGCTTGCTGATGATCGGCAGGAGGGACTTGGGAACGTAGACCTCGTTCCAGTCCTTCACGCGCTCCTCGACCGGGCGGGTCCTGGCGATTTCGCGCCCGGTGGTCAGAAAGCCCTTGGGGTCAGCCATGGGTCGCCGCCTCCATCATCTTCTCGGTGGTCTCCTGCTCGGAGAGCCCGGCCAGCTCAGCGGCGTCCTTGGCGGCGAGCACTGCCTTGTACGTGGTCGGGATGATCTTGCTGAAGCGGGCGGCGGCGGCCGGCCAGTCGGCCAGCAGCTTCGCCGCGACGGTCGATCCGGTCTCCTCCTGGTGGCGGCGCACCACGTCGTGCAGCCACTGCTGTTCGGAGGTGGACAGGGACTCGACGGCGTCCAGGTTGCCGGGGTTGACGTTGTCCCGGTCGAGGTCGATGACGTACGCGATGCCGCCGGACATGCCGGCCGCGAAGTTGCGTCCCGTCTCGCCGAGGACGACGGCGTGGCCGCCGGTCATGTACTCGCAGCCGTGGTCGCCCACGCCCTCGGACACGACGGTGGCGCCCGAGTTGCGGACGCAGAAGCGCTCGCCGGTGCGGCCGCGGAGGAAGATCTCGCCGCCGGTCGCGCCGTAGCCGATGGTGTTGCCGGCGATGGTCGAGTACTCGGCGAGGTGGTCGGCGCCCCGGTCCGGGCGGACGATGACGCGGCCGCCGGAGAGGCCCTTGCCGACGTAGTCGTTGGCGTCGCCCTCCAGGCGCAGGGTCACGCCGCTGGGCACGAAGGCGCCGAAGGACTGGCCCGCCGAGCCGGTGAAGGTGATGTCGATGGTGTCGTCGGGCAGGCCTGCCCCGCCGAACTTCTTCGTCACCTCGTGGCCGAGCATCGTGCCGACGGTGCGGTTGATGTTGCGGATGGGCACCTGTGCGCGGACCGGTCGGGCGGCCTCGGCGCTGTCGGCGGTGAGGGCGTCGGCGGAGAGCTTGATCAGCTCGTTGTCGAGCGCCTTCTCCAGGGCGTGGTCCTGGGTGGTGATCTGGTGGCGGACCGCGCCCTCGGGCAGCTCGGGGACGTAGAAGAGCGGCTCCAGGTCCAGGCCCTGCGCCTTCCAGTGGGTGACCGCCCGCTCGGTGTCGAGGAGTTCGGCGTGGCCGACGGCCTCCTCGATCGTGCGGAAGCCCAGCTCGGCGAGGATCTCGCGGACCTCTTCGGCGATGAAGCGGAAGAAGTTGACGATGTACTCGGCCTTGCCGGTGAACCGGTCGCGCAGGACCGGGTTCTGGGTGGCGATGCCGACCGGGCAGGTGTCCAGGTGGCAGACGCGCATCATGACGCAGCCGGAGACGACGAGCGGCGCGGTCGCGAAACCGAACTCCTCGGCGCCCAGGAGTGCGGCGATGACGACGTCGCGGCCGGTCTTGAGCTGGCCGTCGGTCTGCACGACGATGCGGTCGCGCAGGCCGTTGAGGAGCAGCGTCTGCTGGGTCTCGGCGAGGCCGAGCTCCCAGGGGCCGCCCGCGTGCTTCAGCGAGGTCAGCGGGGAGGCACCGGTTCCGCCGTCGTGTCCTGAGATGAGCACCACGTCCGCGTGGGCCTTGGAGACACCGGCCGCGACCGTGCCGACGCCGACCTCGGAGACCAGCTTCACGTGGATGCGGGCCGCCGGGTTGGCGTTCTTGAGGTCGTGGATCAGCTGGGCGAGGTCCTCGATGGAGTAGATGTCGTGGTGCGGCGGCGGCGAGATGAGGCCGACGCCCGGGGTGGAGTGCCGTGTCCTGGCGACCCACGGGTACACCTTGTGTCCGGGCAGCTGGCCGCCCTCGCCGGGCTTGGCGCCCTGCGCCATCTTGATCTGGATGTCGTCCGCGTTGACCAGGTACTCGCTGGTGACACCGAAGCGGCCGGAGGCGACCTGCTTGATGCTGGACCTGCGGGCCGGGTCGTACAGCCGCTCCGGGTCCTCGCCGCCCTCGCCGGTGTTGGACTTGCCGCCCAGCTGGTTCATGGCGATGGCGAGGGTCTCGTGCGCCTCCTGGGAGATGGAGCCGTACGACATGGCGCCGGTGGAGAACCGCTTGACGATGTCCTCGACGGACTCGACCTGGTCGAGCGGGATCGGCGCCCTCTCCTGGGACTTGAAGCCGAACAGGCCGCGCAGCGTCATCAGCCGCTCGGACTGCTCGTTCACCCGGTCCGTGTACTTCTTGAAGATGTCGTACCGGTTGTTGCGGGTGGCGTGCTGGAGGCGGAAGACCGTCTCCGGGTCGAACAGGTGCGGCTCGCCCTCGCGGCGCCACTGGTACTCGCCGCCGATCTCCAGGCGGCGGTGCGAGGCGGCGATGCCGGAGGCCGGGTAGGCCTTGGCGTGCCGGGCGGCGACCTCCTGGGCGACGACGTCGAGTCCCGCGCCGCCGATCTTGCTGGGGGTGCCGTTGAAGTACGTGGCGACGAAGTCCTCGTTGAGGCCGACGGCCTCGAAGACCTGGGCACCCCGGTAGGAGGCGACGGTGGAGATGCCCATCTTGGACATGACCTTCAGGACGCCCTTGCCGAGGGCGTAGATGAGGTTCCGGATGGCCTGCTCGGCGTCGTCCGTCTCCAGGAACGTCCCGGCACGGACCAGGTCCTCGACCGATTCCATCGCGAGGTACGGGTTGACGGCCGCGGCCCCGTAACCGATCAGCAGCGCGACGTGGTGCACCTCGCGGACGTCACCGGCCTCGACCAGCAGACCCACCTGGGTGCGCTGCTTGGTGCGGATGAGGTGGTGGTGCACGGCGGAGGTCAGCAGCAGCGAGGGGATCGGCGCGTGCTCGGCGTCGGAGTGCCGGTCGGAGAGCACGATCAGCCGGGCGCCGGCCTCTATGGCGGCGTCGACCTCGGTGCAGATCTCCTCGATGCGGGCGGCCAGCGACTCGCCGCTGCCGGAGACCCGGTACAGGCCGGAGAGCGTCGCCGCCTTCATGCCCGGCATGTCGCCGTCGGCGTTGATGTGGATGAGCTTGGCCAGCTCGTCGTTGTCGATCACCGGGAAGGGCAGCGTGACGCTGCGGCAGGACGCGGCGGTGGGCTCCAGGAGGTTGCCCTGCGGGCCCAGCGAGGAGCGCAGCGAGGTGACGAGCTCCTCGCGGATGGCGTCCAGGGGCGGGTTGGTGACCTGGGCGAACAGCTGGGTGAAGTAGTCGAAGAGCAGCCGGGGGCGCTCGGAGAGCGCGGCGATCGGCGAGTCCGTGCCCATCGAGCCGAGCGGCTCGCCACCGGTGCGTGCCATCGGCGCGAGGATGATCCGCAGCTCTTCCTCGGTGTAGCCGAAGGTCTGCTGGCGGCGGGTGACCGAGGCGTGGGTGTGCACGATGTGCTCGCGCTCGGGGAGGTCCTCCAGCTCGATCTCGCCGGTCTCCAGCCACTGCTCGTACGGGTTCTCCGCGGCGAGGGACGCCTTGATCTCGTCGTCCTCGACGATGCGGTGCTCGGCGGTGTCGACGAGGAACATCCGGCCGGGCTGCAGACGGCCCTTGCGGACGATCTTCGCGGGGTCGATGTCCAGGACGCCGACCTCGGAGGAGAGGACGACGAGGCCGTCGTCGGTGACCCAGTAGCGTCCCGGGCGCAGGCCGTTGCGGTCGAGGACCGCGCCCACCTGGGTGCCGTCGGTGAAGGTGACGCAGGCCGGGCCGTCCCAGGGCTCCATCTGGGTGGCGTGGTACTGGTAGAACGCGCGGCGGGCCGGGTCCATGGAGGTGTGGTTCTCCCACGCCTCGGGGACCATCATCAGCACCGAGTGCGGCAGCGAGCGGCCGCCCAGGTGCAGGAGTTCGAGCACCTCGTCGAAGGACGCGGAGTCGGAGGCGTCGGGCGTGCAGACCGGGAAGATCCGCTCCAGCTTGTCCGCACCGAAGAGGTCGGAGGCGAGCTGCGACTCGCGCGCCTTCATCCAGTTCCGGTTGCCCTTGACGGTGTTGATCTCACCGTTGTGCGCGACGAACCGGTACGGGTGGGCCAGTGGCCAGGACGGGAAGGTGTTGGTGGAGAACCGGGAGTGCACCAGCGCGACGGCCGTGGCGAGGCGCCGGTCGGAGAGGTCGGGGAAGAACGGCTCCAGCTGCCCGGTGGTGAGCATGCCCTTGTAGACCAGGGTGCGCGCGGAGAGCGACGGGAAGTAGACACCGGCCTCGCGCTCGGCGCGCTTGCGCAGGACGAAGGCCTTGCGGTCCAGGGCGATGCCGGTGCTGGTTCCGCCGTCGCCGACGAACAGCTGGCGGAAGGCGGGCATGGTGGCGCGTGCGCCGTTGCCCAGCAGGCCCGGGGTGACGGGCACGTCGCGCCAGCCGAGGACGGTGAGGCCCTCCTCGCCGGCGATCGTCTCGATGTGCGAGACGGCGTCGGCGCCCGCGGTCGCGTCGGCGGGCAGGAAGGCGATGCCGACGGCGTATTCTCCCGCCGCCGGAAGCTCGAATTCCGTGACGTCGCGGAAGAAGGCGTCCGGGACCTGGAGCAGGATGCCGGCGCCGTCGCCGGAGTCGGGCTCGGAGCCGGTGGCACCGCGGTGTTCGAGGTTGCGCAGTACCGTCAGCGCCTGCTCGACCATGTCATGGCTGGCCACACCGGTGAGGGTGGCCACAAAGCCGACGCCACAGGCGTCGTGCTCGTTACGGGGGTCGTACATCCCCTGCTGGGCGGGGCGACCGTCCATGGGCGACCAGGCGTGGGTACGCATCGGCACTCCCGTCGTCGTCGTGGCATATGCAAAATACCGAGGGACGACATTGGCCCTCCGCGAAATTTCGTGCAGGTTACATGATGGCTCGCTTCTCGGGAAGCGGATAGTTCGTTCCATCATGCGGACACCGCGCACAGCGGTAGATGTGGTGCAGGGGTGGACAGACCGATGCCCACCGGACCGTGGCGGAGCAAGCATCGTTGCCTGCGGCGCTTACGGCTCATGCCCGGTCGTCAACTGGACGAAACCGATGGGTAACGACTACTTATGCGCCACCTTGCATAGAGCCACATCCTACGGCGAGTGTCCCCGATCTGCGCCGGGGCGTACGTCACACTCCCGCCAGGTACCGGGCGGGACTCGGCGGGACCTGCCGGGACTCGGTGCCGGATGCGCGAAATCCCCGGCGCGCCGGCATTCCGGCAGCCGGGGATTTGGCCTCCGTCATGAGGGGGGGCGGTGGCGGCGGACAGGTCAGAGTGCCGCTCCGAAGAGCGTGCCGAGGCCGTACGTCAGCGCCGCCGCGGCTCCGCCGAGGGCGAGCTGCCGCAGTCCGCTGAACCACCAGGTGCGCGCGGTCACCCGGGCCACCACGGCACCGCAGCCGAACAGCCCGAGCAGCGCGAGCAGGACGGCGGGCAGCAGCGAGGTGGCCCCGAGCAGATACGGCAGTACGGGCAGCAGCGCGCCCAGCGCGAACGCCCCGAACGAGGAGACGGCGGCCAGCAGCGGGGAGGGCAGGTCGTCGGGGTCGATCCCGAGTTCCTCCCTCGCGTGGATCTCCAGCGCCTGCTCGGGGTCGCGCGAGAGCTGCTCGGCGACCTGCCCGGCGAGCAGCGGGTCGACTCCGCGCGACACGTAGAGCGCGGCCAGCTCCGCCATCTCGTCCTGCGGATGCTTCTTCAACTCGCGCCGCTCCACGGCGAGTTCTGCCTCGACGAGCTCACGCTGGGAGGCCACCGAGGTGTACTCGCCGGCCGCCATCGAGAAGGCACCGGCGGCGAGGCCGGCCAGCCCCGTGATGACGAGGGTCTGCTGGGACACCGAGCCGCCCGCCACACCGGTCATCAGCGCCAGGTTCGACACCAGCCCGTCCATCGCGCCGAACACGGCAGGCCGCAGCCAGCCGCCGTTCACGTCCCGGTGGGTGTGGTTGTCGCGGTGCGCCTCGTGGAGCGTCGCCCCGGTCTCGATGATGGCCATGCGAATCCCCGTACCCCTCGTGCCACGTGCCGCCGGGGAGCGCCCCGACACCCTCGAAAGTACGCACGATTCGAAGGCTTCGCCAGCAAGGAAGGCCATACTTACTCGCCACAGAGCGCCCTGCGCCAACTAATCGAAGCCTTGCCTTCCTCCGGGTGACTCCCGTGCGCGCGCGGGTCGGGCCGCTGCGCACGTGGCACACATCCCTCATGCAACCGATCCCCCTCGCCGTCCTCGGCAGCGCCAACATGGACCTCGTCGTGTACGCCGCGAAGGCACCGGCCGTCGGCGAGACCGTCACCGGGCGGGCCTTTCGCACCGTTCCCGGCGGCAAGGGCGCCAACCAGGCCGTCGCCGCGGCCCGGGCAGGCGGCGACGTGACGATGGTCGGGGCGGTCGGCACCGACGACTTCGGCCCCCGGCTGCGCGCCGCGCTCGAACACTCGGGCGTCGGCACCGACTTTCTGCGCACCGCCGAAGGCCCCTCCGGCACCGCCCACGTCGTCGTCGACGACCACGGCGCCAACTCCATCGTGATCATTCCCGGCGCGAACGGCACCGTCACCGGCCTCGGCCCCGGTGACGAGACCGTGATCGCGGGCGCGTACGCACTGCTCCTCCAGCTGGAGTTGCCGCTGCCCACCGTCCTCGCGGGCGCCCTGGCCGCCCGCCGGCACGGCGTGCGCACCCTCCTCACGCCGGCCCCCGCCACCGCCATGCCGGAGGAACTGCTGGCCGCCACCGACGTGTTGGTGCCCAACGAGCACGAGGCCGCTGCCCTCACCGGCCTGCACGACCCGCTGCTGGCCGCCCGCGCCCTCCTCGACCAGGTTCCGGAGGTCGTCGTCACGCTCGGGGCGGCGGGCAGCGCGTACGTCAGCCGGGACGCCCCGGACCCGGTGTTCGTCCCGGCCTTCCCCGCCGAGCCGGTGGACACCACGGGCGCCGGGGACACCTTCGTCGGGGCGCTGGCCGTCGCGCTCGGCGAGGGCAGAGCGATGCCAGGGGCGCTGGCGTGGGCCTCGGCCGCCGCGGCACTGTCCGTCGAGCGGCGCGGGGCGTCGACGTCGATGCCGTACCGCCAGGAGATCGACGCCTGCGCACAGGCCCGTGGCGCGGCGCGCTGAGCACGCGTGCGGGGCACCAGGGGCGGGACCGTCCTGCCCTGCGGGGCCCGGGGCCGCGGCGGGCCGAGCACTCCCGCGGGGCCCGGGGCACGGACCGACGACGAGGGCCGCCCGGCCCACTCGGCCGGACGGCCCCCTGCCATCCTTGTGCCCTCGCGTACGCGAGGCGGGACCTCAGCCCTTCTCGGCCTCGCCCCGCACCTCGGTCTTCGTGAGCTTCGCGGTCTTCGTGAGCTTCGTGGCCTTCACGTCGTGGGCGACGCTCCCGTCGTCCAGGGTCGCGCCGCCGCTGCCGCTGCCGCTGTCCTCGTCCTCGTCCTGGTCCTGGTCCTGGTCCTGGTCCTTGCCTTCGTCCGTGGTCGCGGCGGCCGGGTCGCCGGCTCCGTCGCGGTCCGGCTCGACGATCTCCTCGCGGCCGGGGCGCAGCCGCGCCGACAGCACCAGGTAGACCACGGCCAGGACGAAGACGATGAGCGCGGTCCATACGTTGAGCCGCAGGCCCAGGATGTGGTGGGCGTCGTCGACGCGCATGTACTCGATCCAGGCGCGGCCCGCGCAGTACGCCGCGACGTACAGCGCGAAGACCCGCCCGTGGCCGAGCTTGAAGCGGCGGTCCGCCCAGACGATCAGCGCGGCGACACCGAGGCACCACAGCGACTCGTAGAGGAAAGTCGGGTGGTAGAAGCCCGGGTTCTCGCCCTTGGTGATTTCCAACGCCCAGGGGAGGTCGGTCTCGCGGCCGTACAGCTCCTGGTTGAACCAGTTGCCCCAGCGGCCGATGGCCTGCGCGATGACGAGGGCGGGCGCCATGGCGTCGGCCCAGGCGGGCAGCGGGATGCCGCGGCTGCGGCAGCCGATCCAGGCACCGACCGCACCGAGGGCGACGGCACCCCAGATGCCGAGGCCGCCCTCCCAGATCTTGAACGCGTTGACCCAGTTCTTGCCTTCGGAGAAGTAGAGCTGGTAGTCGGTGATCACGTGGTAGAGCCGTCCGCCGACCAGGCCGAAGGGCACTGCCCAGACGGCGATGTCGGCGACCGTCCCCGGCTTGCCGCCACGGGCGATCCAGCGCTTGTTGCCGTACCAGACGGCTACGAAGACGCCGATGATGATGCAGAGGGCGTAGCCGCGCAGCGGGAGGGGTCCGAGGTGGATCTCACCGGCCGCCGGGCTGGGAATGTAGGCAAGGTTCATGGCGGGGTCGACGCTACCCTGCCGGGCTGTACCGGTGGCAACCCACCCGGCAACGTCTGCATAACGGGCCCCCCTTGTGCCCGGCCCTGATCCGGAGCGGCGGTGGAGGGAGTCGGGTGGCCCCGGGTGCGGCGGTGCAGAGAACCGCGCGGCCCGGGGCCCCGCGGCCCGGAGAGCGCATCGCCCGGCCCCGGGTCCCGCGGCCCGGGGAGCGCATCGCCCGGCCCCGGGTGCGGCGGCTGGGGAAGCACATCGCCCGGCCCCGGCGCGACCGTCCGGGGAACCGCTCGGCCCCGGGGCGGCCCCTGAGACCGCGCGGCCCGGTGCGGCGGCCCGGTGGTGTGGCCGCCGCCCGCTGCCGTGCCTACCTCGTGCCCGCGCCCCCGGTCGGCGCGCTGCCCGCCGTCGGCGCGCTGCCCGCGCCCGGCGCCGCGGGCGCTCCGGTGACGGATGCCGTCGGCGTCGCGCGCGAGGGGGCGGCCGGGGACGATGCCGCCGGGGTGGGTGCCTTCGTCCCCACCGGCTTGCCCTTGTTCGCCGCGTCGACCCACTTGATCAGATTCGCCGGGGAGATCTGCTCGCTCCCCTTCTGCGGGAACACCGGCTCGCCGTTGAGCAGCACCGTCGGTGTCGCCTTGTACTCGGACGCGCTGAAGGATTCCTGCACCTTGGTCACCCACGGTGCGTAACTCTCCTTCTGCACGCACGCGTCGAAGGCCTCGCCCCGCAGCCCCGGCACCTTCCCGGCCAGTTCCAGCAGGCGGCCCTTGTTGCCGAAGGCGTCGTCCTGCTCCTGGGGCTGGTTCTGGAAGAGCACGTCGTGGTAGGCGTGGAACCTGCCCGCGTCCTGCGCGCAGCCCAGCGCGTTGGCCGCGTACTTGGAGCCGTTGCCCCTCATCGCGTTGTCGATGAACGACACCACGTGGTACTCGGCCCTGATCTTTCCTTCCTGCTCCAGCTTGTTGACGGTCGCGCGCATGCTGTTCTCGAAGGCCCCGCACGCGGGGCAGCGCATGTCCTCGTAGACCGTCAGCACGGACGGGGCGTCCGGCTTGCCCACCGGGAGGGCGACCTTTCCCTCGCCGACGGCTCCGGCCGGTGCCGAGACCGGCCTGTCACTGGCCCCGTCGTCCTTGTCCTTGTCACCGCTGCTCGAGGCGACCACACCTGCCACGGCGGCCAGGCCGAGGACTCCGACCACCGCCGCGGAGACGATCAGCAACCGCCGTCGTTTGTCGCGCGCCTTCTGTGCTTCGCGCTCCTGGATGAGCCGCTCTCGCGCGGTTCGCTTGCCTGCAGAGTTCTTCTCGCTCACACCCGCAGCAACGAACCGGGGCGGCACCGATGCGCCACCCCGGTCACATTTCCACTCGTACGGACTACGGAACCATAAAGTTACGCGTCCGATGGGTGGTCAGTTCCGTCGCACGCCCGCCGCCAGATCCGACGCCAGTTCGCGCACCGCGCGCAGTCCGGCGGCCTCGTCCTCGGCGTCCAGCATCCGCTTGACGAACGCCGAGCCGACGATGACGCCGTCCGCGAAGACCGCGACCTCCTTGGCCTGTACGGCGTTCGAGACGCCGAGGCCGACGCACACCGGCAGGTCGGTGGTGGCCCTGGTCCGCCGTACGAGGTCCTGGGCCTGCTCGCCCACGGACTCGCGCGTCCCTGTGACGCCCATGAGCGACGCCGCGTACACGAAGCCCGAACCGGCCGCCGTGATCGTCGCGAGCCGCTCGTCGCGGCTGCTCGGCGCGACCACGAACACTGTGGCCAGGCCGTGCTTCCCGGCGTGCTCGCGCCACAGCGCGGACTCCTGGACCGGCAGGTCGGGCAAAATGCAGCCCGCGCCGCCGGCCTCGGCGAGTTCGGCCGTGAACCGCTCGACGCCGTACCGGTCGATGGGGTTCCAGTACGTCATGACCAGGACCGGCACGCCGGTCGCCGCGTGTGCCTCGCGCACCGTGCGCATCACGTCGGCGATCTTGACCCCGCCGCGCAGGGCGATGTCGTCGGCGGTCTGGATGACCGGCCCGTCCAGCACCGGGTCGCTGTGCGGCAGCCCGATCTCGACGACGTCCGCGCCGCCCGCGACGACCGCCTTGACGGCCTCGATGCCGCCGTCGACGGTGGGGAACCCGGCCGGCAGGTAGGCGATCAGCGCGGCCCTGTCCTCGGCCTTGGCGGCGGCGAGGGTGTCGCTCAACAGCTGTACGTTCCCGCTCACTTGGCGTCCCCCGTGATCTCCGCGACCGCTGCCTCGTCGGCCGCGACGGCCGCGTCCGTGTCGTACAGCCCGAAGTAACGGGCCGCCGTGTCCATGTCCTTGTCGCCGCGGCCGGACAGGTTGACCAGGATCAGACCGTCCTTGCCCAGTTCCCTGCCGAGCTCCAGCGCGCCCGCGAGCGCGTGGGCGCTCTCGATGGCCGGGATGATGCCCTCGGTGCGGGACAGGAGCCGCAGTGCCTGCATGGCCGCGTCGTCGGTGACCGCGCGGTACTCGCCGCGGCCGATGTCCTTGAGGTAGGAGTGCTCGGGGCCGATGCCCGGGTAGTCCAGGCCCGCCGAGATCGAGTAGGGCTCGGTGATCTGGCCCTCCTCGTCCTGCAGGACGTAACTGCGCGAGCCGTGCAGGATGCCGGGCTCGCCGGCGCTCAGGGTGGCCGCGTGCTCGCCCGTCTCGATGCCGTGTCCCGCGGGCTCGCAGCCGACCAGGCGTACGTCCGCGTCCGGGATGAAGGCGTGGAAGAGGCCGATGGCGTTGGAACCGCCGCCGACACAGGCCACCGCGGCGTCCGGCAGCCGGCCGGTCCGCTCCAGGATCTGGCGGCGCGCCTCGACGCCGATCACGCGGTGGAAGTCGCGGACCATGGCGGGGAAGGGGTGCGGGCCCGCGACGGTGCCGAAGAGGTAGTGGGTGCGGTCGACGTTGGCGACCCAGTCGCGGAACGCCTCGTTGATGGCGTCCTTGAGGGTGCGGCTGCCGGACTTCACGGCCACGACCTCGGCGCCGAGCATGCGCATCCGGGCCACGTTGAGGGCCTGGCGCTCGGTGTCGATCTCGCCCATGTAGATGGTGCAGTCGAGGCCGAAGAGCGCGCACGCGGTGGCGGTGGCCACCCCGTGCTGGCCCGCCCCGGTCTCGGCGATCACACGGGTCTTGCCCATGCGCCGGGTGAGCAGCGCCTGGCCGAGCACGTTGTTGATCTTGTGCGAGCCGGTGTGGTTGAGGTCCTCGCGCTTGAGGAACACCCGGGCGCCGCCCGCGTGTCCGGCGAACCGGGGCACCTCGGTCAGGGAGCTGGGACGGCCGGTGTAGTGGACCATCAGATCGTCGAGCTCGGCCGCGAACGCCGGGTCCGCCTTCGCCTTCTCGTACTCGACGGCGACCTCGTCGACCGCGGCGACCAGCGCCTCGGGGATGAACTTGCCGCCGAACTCGCCGAAGTAGCCCTCGGCGGTGGGGACGTGACCCTGGGGGTCGGGAATGAAGAACTCGCTGGGCATGCCGAAACTCCTCGTGACATAAGGCGTGAATCGAGGGGAATTGCCGGGGATCACCCGGAAATGGTGTCACTGGGTGAAGCGTCGGGTACGACGCTTCAGCGACGCCATCGCATGCCGTTGATCTGCCCCGGCTCGGAGCCGATGTGGTACCTGACCCGGCGGCCCCGCACCCGGCGCGCGGGCGCACGGCAGCCGCGCGGGCGGCAGCCGGGGGCGAGGCGGGGGTGAGGGGTCATGGCGGCGGGGGTCAGCCCCGCCCGTGGCGCAGCGCCGGGTGGGCGCCCGCGGCGACCAGGTCGGACACGGCGGACTTGGGGTCGCGGCCGGTGACCAGCGACTCGCCGACGAGCACGGCGTCCGCGCCCGCGTTGGCGTACGCGATCAGGTCGTGCGGTCCGCGCACGCCGGACTCGGCGATCTTGATGATGTGGTCCGGGATCTCCGGGGCGACGCGCTCGAAGGTGCCGCGGTCGACCTTGAGGGTCTTCAGGTTGCGCGCGTTGACCCCGATGATCTTCGCGCCCGCCTCGACGGCCCGGTCCACCTCGTCCTCGTCGTGCACCTCGACCAGCGGGGTGAGGCCGATGGACTCGGCACGCTCGATGAGGGAGACCAGCGCGTCCTGCTCCAGCGCGGCGACGATCAGCAGCACCAGGTCGGCACCGTACGCACGGGCCTCCCACAGCTGGTACGCGGTGACGATGAAGTCCTTGCGCAGCACCGGGATGTCCACCTTGGCGCGGACGGCCTCCAGGTCGGCCAGCGAACCGCCGAAGCGGCGCTCCTCGGTGAGCACGGAGATGACGGCGGCGCCGCCCGCCTCGTAGTCGGCGGCGAGGGCGGCCGGGTCAGCGATGGCCGCGAGCGCGCCCTTGGAGGGGCTGGAGCGCTTGACCTCGCAGATGACCTTGACGCTGTCGCCGCGCAGGGCCGCGACACCGTCCTTGGCGACGGGCGCCTTGGCAGCCCGCTCCTTGAGCTCCTCCAGGCTGACACGTGCCTGCCGCTCCGCGAGGTCGATGCGTACGCCTTCGATGATCTCGTCGAGCACACTCACGCGAGCTGCCCCCTTCCGGGACGGTGATGGAGGGCCAGGATCGGCCATGAGCGATGGTATCCGCAGGAGGGCTCAAGGCCCGCATCCAGTTGACAGACATCCCACTACCTGGGCAATTCAGGGTGCCAGCGCTGCGCCGAACGGCAGGTTCCGGACAACGCTGAAGACCGCGAAGGAGCCGCCCAGTAGCCACCACTGGAGCGGGGTCGGCGCGAAGCGCATCTCCCGGCCCCGGACGGCCCGGGTGAGCCAGATCGCCATCAGCACGGCGAAGATCCCGTACCCGGCGACGGCCATCGCGTTGGCGCCCAGCGCCCCGGCCAGGTCCCCGTGCGCCACGGCGTGCGCACTGCGCAGCCCGCCGCACCCCGGGCAGAAGATCCCCGTCATGGCCAGCAGCGGACAGGTGGGATAGTGCCCGGCCTCGTTGGGGTCGACCGCACCGACGTAGGCGAAGGCGGCGAGTACTCCGGCGAGGGTGGCGACGGGCGCGGCCAGCCGCCGCCCCAGCGGGCGCGGGGGCGGCGGGGCGAAGGCGGGGCGGGGCGGCGAGGTGGCATCCACCCGGCGAGTATCCCGCACTCCCCCCGGGCGCGCCCCGCGGCGACGCGGGAGCGGGGTGACGGGCGGGCGGGGGCGTGCCGGCGGCCGGCCCGGGGACCGGTTGACGGCACGGTAACCGGTGGGCGCGTCGGCATCCGGCCCCGGGACCGGTTGACGGCACGGTGACGGGCGGGCGCGTCGGCATCCGGCCCGGGGGACACGGAAAGGCGCCGCCCCCGGGGGCTGCGCCTTTCCGTCATCCGTGGGGCAGGACTACTGGAGCTGGGCCCGTCCGGCCGCGGCCCGCGCCTCGACGAGCGCCGCCGGCTCCTTGGGCATGCCCATGCCCGCCATCCGCATGGCAAGCCCCACCAGGCCGCCGACCAGCGAGATCCCGATGCCGATCCAGAAGCCGACCGAGTTGGCCATCACCATGTAGGCGCTGGAGACGCAGATGCCGATGAACGCGATGACTACGCCGGTCCAGGCGGCCGGGGTGTGTCCGTGGTGTCCGCGGCTGGGCATGAGGTGCTCCTTGGTGTCTTCAACTCTTCAGCTACGAGATGCTCGGGCTCATTGTTCCCCACCGGGGCACCAGGCGTGACCCGGGGTCACCCTTCGCGCGTCGGCGCGCGCGTGCCCGAGCGGGTCGCCGGCTCCTCGCGGGGGGCCGGATCGTCCCGGTCCGTCGGGTCCTCGCCGCGGTCCAGCGCCTTCCAGAGTTCCTCGGGGCGTTCCGGGTCGGCGGGCCTGCGGGCCTGGTGACGGGTACGGGGTCCGCCCTCGCGCTCGTACCGCCCGCCCATGCCCGGCCACTTCCCCCCGAAGCGCAGTGCCAGCAGCCCGGCCAGCAGGAGCAGCAGTCCGCCGGCGGCGGTGACGTAGGGCCAGCCCGTTCGGGTGACGGACTCGACCGTGGCGGCGAGATCGCCGGAGAGGGTGGCGGCCTGCTCGTCGAGCGCCTTGTGGTCGCCCGCCCCGAGAAGGGCCGCGGCGACGGTGCCCGCGCCGCTCAGGGCCAGCAGTGCGGAGACCAGGACCCGGCCGGCCCTGCGGACGGCGAAGACAGCGACGAGGGCGGCCAGGGCGACGATCGCGAGGGCGGCGGGGGCCCCGGTGATGGCCTGGCCGTCCGCGTCGAGGTTCTTGGCCCCGATGCCGGGGACGGTGGCGGTGCCCGAGGTCCAGATCTGCCCGGAGGAGATCAGGACGACGGTCGCGCCGAGCGCGCCGAGCAGCAGGGCGGCGGCAAGACTTCGCCTGCCGCCGCCCCGGCTCGGGGCGGGCTCTGCGGAGGTCTGGGGTGCGGGGGGTACGGCGCTCACACCCCCACTATCCCTCACCCCTCGCGGCGCGCCCCGAGCCGGTTGGCCGTGTGGACCGCGCGAAGCACCGCGGCGGCCTTGTTGCGGCACTCGGTGTCCTCGGCGACGGGGTCGGAGTCGGCGACGACACCCGCTCCGGCCTGCACGTATGCGGTGCCGTCACGCAGCAGGGCGGTGCGGATGGCGATGGCCGTGTCGGAGTCCCCGGCGAAGTCGAGATAACCGACACATCCGCCGTAGAGGCCGCGCCTGCTCGGTTCGAGCTCCTCGATGATCTGCATCGCGCGCGGTTTGGGGGCGCCGGAGAGGGTGCCCGCCGGGAAGCAGGCGGTGAGGACGTCGAAGGCGGTGCGTCCCGCGGCGACCCTGCCGGTCACCGTCGAGACGATGTGCATGACGTGCGAGTAGCGCTCGACGGACATGAAGTCGACGACCTCGACGGAGCCCGGCTCGCAGACCCTGCCCAGGTCGTTGCGGCCGAGATCGACGAGCATCAGGTGTTCGGCGCGTTCCTTGGGGTCGGCCATCAGTTCCTCGGCGAGCGCCTGGTCCTCCTGGGGGGTGGCGCCGCGGTGCCGGGTGCCGGCGATGGGGTGGACCATGGCGTGCCCGTCCTCGACCTTGACGAGGGCCTCCGGGCTGGAGCCGACGACGTCGAACCCGTCGAAGCGGAAGAGGTACATGTACGGCGAGGGGTTGGTGGCACGCAGCACCCGGTAGACGTCCAACGCGCTTGCCCGGCAGGGGGTTTCGAAGCGCTGCGAGGGGACGACCTGGAAGGCCTCGCCGGCCCGGATGCGCTCCTTGATGTCCTCCACGGCGGCCTGGTACCGCTCACCGCCCCAGCCCTCGGTGTACACGGGGACCTCGGAGGGCGGCAGCAGCGCGGGCGCCGTGGGCACGGCCCGGGAGAGGTCGGCCTCCATGGCGTCGAGGCGGGCGGTGGCGTCCGCGTAGGCCTCGTCGATCCCGGTGGCGAGGTCGTTGTGGTTGATCGCGTTGGCGATCAGCAGGACGGTGCCGTAGCGGTGGTCGAGCACGGCGAGGTCGGAGGTGAGCAACATGGTCAGCTCGGGGAGCTTCAGGTCGTCGGTGCCGTGCTCGCCGATCCTCTCCAGCCGGCGCACGATGTCGTAGCCGAGGTAGCCGACCATCCCTCCGGTGAAGGGCGGCAGGTCGCCCGCGAGGTCGCGCGGGGTGTGCAGGGTCTCGACGGTGGCGCGCAGCGCGTCGAGCGGGTCGCCGTCGGTGGGGACGCCGACCGGGGGCGTGCCCAGCCAGTGGGCCCGGCCGTCGCGGGCGGTGAGGGTGGCGGAGCTGCGGACGCCGACGAAGGAGTAGCGGGACCAGGAGCGGCCGTTCTCGGCGGACTCCAGGAGGAAGGTGCCGGGCCGTTCGGCCGCGAGTTTGCGGTAGAGCCCCACGGGCGTGTCGCCGTCCGCGAGGAGCCGGCGGCTGACGGGGATGACGCGGCGGTCGGCCGCCAGCTTGCGGAAGGTCTCCAGATCCATGCCCGCCGACCCTACTCGGCGCCCGTGACGGGAAGCACATCGGCGTCGAAGCAGGTGCGCTCCCCCGTGTGGCAGGCGGCGCCCTCCTGGTCGACCCTGACCAGCAGGGTGTCGCCGTCGCAGTCCAGCGCGACGGACTTCACGCGCTGGACGTGGCCGGAGGTGTCGCCCTTGACCCAGTACTCCTGGCGGCTGCGCGACCAGTAGGTGCAGCGGCCCGTGGTGAGGGTGCGGTGCAGGGCCTCGTCGTCCATCCAGCCGAGCATCAGCACCTCGCCGGTGTCGTACTGCTGGGCGACGGCGGGGACGAGCCCGTCGGGGGTGCGCTTGAGGCGGGCGGCGACGGCCGGATCGAGGCTGCTGCGGGCTTGGTGGGGCGTGGGCGTACTCATAGGGCAATTGTGCCGCTTCGGCCGACGGAAACGGCCGGTCGTCCACTGTGCGGACGGCCCCCGACGGTCGTACGCTGGCCGACATGTCGACCCATGCAAAGCGTGAACGGCTGCTGCTCGCCGATATGTTGGAGGCCGCGGGACCCGACGCCCCGACCCTGTGCGAGGGGTGGCGCACCCGCGATCTCGCGGCCCATGTGGTGGTGCGCGAGCGCCGCCCTGACGCGGCGGCCGGACTTCTGCTCTCCGCCCTGAAGAACCGGCTGGAGCGCGTGCAGTCGGAATTCGCCGCCAAACCGTACGAGGAGCTGGTGCAGCTCATCCGCACCGGGCCGTCGCGCCGCTCCCCCTATTCGCTGAAGCCGGTGGACGAGGCGGCGAACACGGTCGAGTTCTACATCCACTCCGAGGACGTGCGCCGCGCCCAGGAGCAGTGGACGCCGCGCGAGCTGGACCCGGTGTTCGCGGACGCGCTGTGGTCGCGGCTGGAGAAGATGGCCCGGGTCCTCGGGCGCCGCTCCCCCGTCGGCCTGGTGCTGCGGCGTCCCGACGGCCGGACGGCGGTGGCGCACCGGGGGACGCCGGTGGTGACGGTCACCGGGGAGCCCGGCGAGCTGATCCTCTTCGGCTTCGGCCGGCAGGACTCGGCGCGGGTGGACCTGGAGGGGGACAAGGAGGCGGTTGCCCGGGCCCACGAGGCCAAGCTGGGTCTCTGACCTGCCCGCTCCCGGCCGGCGGCTCCTGGCGCCGCGTGCCTACTTCGACGGTGTGGGGAGTTCGGCTCCCCGCACCTCCTTGTAGGTGACCCCGATCAGGGCCGCCGACACGCACAGCGCCGCGCACCCCAGGAAGACCGCCGTCACCCCCCACAGGCCGACCGCGAGGCCCACCAGGGGGTAGGCGAGGGGCGCGACGCCCAGGCTGACCAGCGAGGTGACCGAGGTGACCCGGCCCAGGTAGGCGGGGTCGGCGGCCGTCTGGACGAGGCCCGAGGTGAGGCCCCCGCTGAGGGCGACCAGCATGCCCATCGGCGCGGCGACGGCCACCGCCCAGCCGAGTGCCGGTGCCGATCCCAGTAGGGCGACCAGGGCCGATCCGCCGGTGAGGGCCAGCAGCCGCACCCGGCCCGCCCGCGCCATCCGCCCCCGTACCGTCAGCAGCATCGCCGTGGCCGCGGCACCCGCGCTGAAGGCGCCGACGATCCAGGCCACGCCCGGCGCCCCCCAGCCGCGGTCTGCGGCGAGCAGGACGAGGCCGACGTTGATCAGGGGGACGCCGCCCAACTGGAACAGGACGTTGGACAGGACGAGCGGGCCGATGAGGCGGTGGCGGCGGATGTAACCGAGACCGTCGGTCAGATCCCGCCACACGGAGCGGCGCGGGGCCTGCTTCCCGGCGGACGGCTTCCCCGTGGCCTCCCCCGCGCCTGACGCCTGCCCGGTGGCCCCCACGGCATCGGGTGCCTTCTCCCTGGACTCCTCCGCGCCTGACGCCTGCCCGGTGGCCCCCACGGCATCCGGCGCCTTCCCCGTGGCCTCCCCCGCGCCGGGCGGCTTCCCGGTGGCCCCGTCCGCCGTCTCCCGGGGCAGTGGGGCCACCCGCAGTCCCACCAGCAGCACCAGTGACACCGTGAACAGGGCGCCCGCCACCGCGAACGCCGCCGCGGGGCCGCCGAGGCCCATCGCGAACCCGGCGACCGGCGCGCCCGCGATGCCGCCGAACCTGCCGGTCAGGGCCTTCATGCCCTGCACCCGCACCAGTTGCGCGGGGCCGGTGATCCGGGGTGGCAGGGCTCCCACGGCGGGCAGGAAGAGCGCGTCCACCGCGCCGAAGACCAGCGCCACCACCAGCAGCAGCCACACTTCGGGGCCGCTCAGCATCAGCGCCACCGCGATGGCGACGATCACCACGCAGCGCACCGCGTCCGAGCCGATCACCACCAGGCGCGGGCCGATCCGGTCGGCCACCACTCCCCCGCCGAGCATCAGCACGGCCCGGGGTATCGCGCCGACCGCCATGATCATGCCGACCTGGGCGGGGCCGCC
Organism: Streptomyces sp. NPDC058663; assembly: GCF_042716745.1. Lineage (NCBI taxonomy): Bacteria > Bacillati > Actinomycetota > Actinomycetes > Kitasatosporales > Streptomycetaceae > Streptomyces > Streptomyces sp. NPDC058663. The sequence continues at coordinate 71,065 of NZ_JBHXRV010000023.1, read as the reverse complement.
CGCCTGGGCGGCGGCCCAGCCGAGCGCGAGGAAGTACACGGTGTCGCCGACGAGCGAGGCGGCGTACGCGCCGAGCCAGCGCAGCACGTTGCTGTCCCGGTGGGCCGCCTTGCCCGGGCATCCGGTCCCGGCTGTCTCCGGTGGGCCCGTCGGCTCCCCGCGTGGTTCGGTCATCGTTGTGCTGCCCTCTCGGGGACGGAGCGGAAGTAGCCGTGCTCCCACGGCCGGATCGGGCCCGCGGCGCCCGTTACCAGCGCACGGCCAGCTTCCGTACGCCCCGGATCAGTTCCCCGGGGATCCAGGGCCCCGCGTCCGGGGACCCGTCGGCGGCGAGCTCCGGGAAGCGCTCCAGCAGCGTCCGCAGGGCGATCCGTCCCTCCAGCCGGGCCAGCGGGGCGCCCAGACAGAAGTGGATGCCGTGCCCGAAGGCGATGTGGCCGCGGGCGTCGCGGCGGATGTCGAAGCGCGCGGGGTCCTCGAAGCGGGCCTCGTCGCGGTCGGCGTCGGCCATCACGATCACCACGGAGGAGCCCGCCGGGATGAGCGCACCGCCGAACTCGGTGTCCTCGCGGGCGATGCGCGGGGTGGAACCCTCCACCGGACCGTCGTACCGCAGGATCTCCTCGACGGCACCGTCGATGAGGCCGGGCAGGTCGCCGCGCAGCAGGGCGAGTTGCTCCGGGTGGTGGAACAGGGCCCGCAGCCCGTTGCCGATCAGGTTCACCGTGGTCTCGTGCCCGGCGACGACCAGCAGGAAGGCCATGGAGAGGAGTTCGTCCGCGCTGAGCCGGTCGCCGTCCTCGTCGGCGGTGTGGATCATCGCGCTCAGCAGGTCCTCGCCCGGTGCCTTGCGCTTGGCCTCGATGAGCCCGGTGAGGTACGGCATGGCCGCCGCGTACGCCGCCTGCTCCGCCTCCGGGCTGGTGCGCGCCACCACCTCGTTGGACCAGCCGCGGAAGGCGTCCCGGTCCAGGTCGGGCACGCCGAGGAGATCGCAGATGACGGTCATCGGCAGGGGGAAGGCGAGCGCGTCGATGACGTCGGCGCCGCGCGCCCCGCCGGCTTCCATGGCGTCGATCAGTTCGTCAGTGATCTGCTGCACGCGCGGCGCCAGCGCCTCGATGCGGCGTGGCGTGAATTCGCGGGCCACCAGCCTGCGCAGCCGGGTGTGGTCCGGCGGATCGCTCAGCAGGACGTGGGCGTTGCCGGGGCCGTGGGCGTACGCGGGAAGCTGCGGGGCGAGGTGCCCGTAGGTGCGCCAGTCGCGGCTGAAGCGGGAGTCGACGTACGCGGCACGGCACGCCTCGTGGCCCACGACGAGCCAGACGTCCTCGCCGTACGGGGTCAGTACCCGGTGGACCGGGCCCTGCTCGCGCAGCCGGGCGTAGACCGGGTAGGGGTCGGCGACGAAGTCGGCGCCCAGTGCCGACAGTTGCACGGGCGGTGGTCCGGGCACGGGTGACGGCATGACGGTTCCCCCTCGGATGAGTTCTCGCGAGGGGGAACGCTAGCCATGCGCGATCTTCCACCACAGCCAGTTTTGGGACAGTTGTACGAGACTGGAGTGGCGCGTGGTGCTCAGCGCGCCGGATGCCCAACGCACCGGATGCTCCTCAACGCACCAGTTGCCCAGCGCACCGGGTGCCCAGCGCACCGGATGCTCAGCGCACCGGGTGCCCGGCCTCCGCGAGGGCCGCCTTGACCTCGGCGATCCGCAGATCCCCGAAGTGGAAGACGGAGGCGGCCAGCACGGCGTCCGCGCCCGCCCCGACGGCGGGGGCGAAGTGCTCCAGCCGGCCGGCGCCGCCCGAGGCGATGACCGGCACCGTGACGTGCTTGCGGACGGCGGCGATCATCTCCGTGTCGAAGCCGTCCTTGGTCCCGTCGGCGTCCATCGAGTTGAGCAGGATCTCGCCCGCGCCGAGCTCGGCGGCCCGGTGCGCCCATTCCACGGCGTCGATGCCGGCCGAGCGGCGCCCGCCGTGGGTGGTCACCTCGAAGGATCCGGATGCGGTGCGCCGGGCGTCGACGGACAGCACGAGGACCTGGCGCCCGAAGCGTTCGGCGATCTCGCGGATCAGCTCGGGGCGGGTGATCGCGGCGGTGTTGACGCCCACCTTGTCGGCCCCGGCTCGCAGCAGCTTGTCGACGTCCTCGGCCGTGCGGACGCCGCCGCCGACGGTGAGCGGGATGAAGACCTGCTCGGCGGTGCGGCGCACCACGTCGTAGGTGGTCTCCCGGTCGCCGGAGGAGGCCGTGATGTCGAGGAAGGTGAGCTCGTCTGCGCCCTCGGCGTCGTACAGCTTCGCCATCTCGACGGGGTCACCGGCGTCGCGCAGGTTCTCGAAGTTGACGCCCTTGACGACGCGGCCTTCCGTGACGTCCAGGCAGGGAATGACGCGTACGGACAGGCTCACGCGGCACCTCCCCGGTAGGCCTCGATCTCGACCTCGACGACCAGCGAGGGGTCGACGAAGCCGGAGACGATCAGCATCGAGGCGACCGGGCGGATCGTGTCGAAGAGCTCCTTGTGGGCGCGGCCCACCTCCTCGACGTCCCGGGCGTGGGTGAGGTACATCCGGGTGCGGACGATGTCGGCGCGGGTCAGGCCGAGTTCCTTCAGGGCCTTCTCGGCGACACCGAAGGCGGTCATCGTCTGCTCGTACGGCGTCCCGGCGGCGATTTCGCCGTCGACGACCGACGTGCAACCGGCCACCAGGACGAGGCCGTTCGGCAGTTCGACGGCCCTGGAGTAGCCGAACTGGTCCTCCCAGGGCGCACCGGTCGCCACGCGTCGTACGGAGTCGCTCATCGGGAAACCGCCTCCAGCGCCTCTTCCAGGGTGAATGCCTTCGCGTACAGGGCCTTGCCGACGATCGCGCCCTCGACGCCCTCCGGTACCAGCGAGGCGATGGCCCGCAGGTCGTCGAGCGAGGAGACGCCGCCGGAGGCCACGACGGGCTTGTCGGTGGCGGCGCAGACACTCTTCAGAAGCTCCAGGTTGGGGCCCTGGAGGGTGCCGTCCTTGGCGATGTCGGTGACGACGTAGCGGGCGCAGCCCTCGGCGTCGAGGCGGGCCAGCGTCTCGTAGAGGTCACCACCGTCGCGGGTCCAGCCGCGGCCCCGGAGGGTGGTTCCCCGTACGTCCAGGCCGACCGCGACCTTGTCGCCGTACTGGGAGATGACCTTGGCGACCCACTCGGGGGTCTCCAGGGCGGCGGTGCCGAGGTTGACCCGCCTGCAGCCGGTGGCGAGGGCGGCCTCCAGGGAGGCGTCGTCGCGGATGCCGCCGGACAGCTCGACCTTGATGTCCATGGCGGCGGCGACCTCGGCGATCAGCTTCCGGTTGTCACCGGTGCCGAAGGCCGCGTCGAGGTCGACCAGGTGGAGCCACTCGGCGCCGGAGCGCTGCCAGGCGAGTGCGGCCTCCAGCGGGGACCCGTAGGAGGTCTCGGAACCGGACTCGCCGTGCACCAGGCGGACGGCCTGGCCGTCGCGGACGTCGACGGCGGGCAGTAGTTCGAGCTTGTGCTGGGACATCAGAGGGTTCCGATCCAGTTGGTGAGCAGCTGGGCTCCGGCGTCGCCGGACTTCTCGGGGTGGAACTGGGTCGCCCACAGCGCCCGGTTCTCGACGGCGGCGACGAAGGGCTCGCCGTGGGTGGCCCAGCTGACGCGCGGGGCGCGGATGGCGGGGTTGGTGACTTCGAGCGTCCAGTCGTGGACCGCGTAGGAGTGCACGAAGTAGAAGCGCTCACCGGCGTCCAGGCCGGCGAACAGCTCCGAGCCCTCGGCCGCGTCGACCGTGTTCCAGCCCATGTGCGGTACGACGTCGGCCTTGAGCGGCGCGACCTCGCCCGGCCACTCGTCCAGGCCCTCGGTCTCCACGCCGTGCTCGATGCCGCGCTCGAAGAGGATCTGCATGCCGACGCAGATGCCGAGCACCGGGCGCCCGCCGGAGAGCCGGCGGCCCACGATCCAGTCGCCGCGCGCCTCGCGCAACCCCTGCATGCAGGCCGAGAACGCGCCGACGCCGGGCACCAGCAGCCCGTCGGCGTTCATCGCGGTGTCGTAGTCGCGGGTGATCTCCACGTCCGCGCCGACCCGGGCCAGGGCCCGCTCGGCGGACCTGACATTGCCGAAGCCGTAGTCGAAGACGACCACTTTCTTCACGTCGCTCATTCCCAGATTCCCTGAATACGCAGCACGCCCGCGGCGAGGCACATCGCCGAGGAGAGACCGAGCAGCACGATGACGCCCTTGGGCATCTGCTGCTTGGAGAAGGAGATGACCCCGCCGAGCAGGAAGAGCCCGACGACGATGAGGATGGTGTTGAGGCCGTTCATGGGTCTACAGGGCGCCCTTGGTCGAGGGGAGGATGCCGGCCGCGCGCGGGTCGCGCTCGGCGGCGTAGCGCAGTGCCCGCGCCAGGGCCTTGAACTGGCACTCCACGATGTGGTGCGCGTTGCGCCCGTAGGGCACGTGGATGTGCAGCGCGATCTGGGCCTGCGCGACGAAGGACTCGAAGATGTGCCGGGTCATCGTCGTGTCGTACGACCCGATCATGGGCGCCATGTTCTCCGGCTCGGTGTGCACGAGGTACGGGCGTCCCGAGAGGTCGACGGTGACCTGGGCGAGCGACTCGTCGAGGGGGACGGTGCAGTTGCCGAAGCGGTAGATGCCGACCTTGTCGCCGAGCGCCTGCTTGAAGGCGGCGCCCAGCGCGAGGGCGGTGTCCTCGATGGTGTGGTGGGTGTCGATGTGCAGGTCGCCGTCGGTCTTGACCGTGAGGTCGAAGAGGCCGTGCCGGCCGAGCTGGTCGAGCATGTGGTCGTAGAAGCCCACGCCCGTCGCGACGTCGACCTTGCCGGTGCCGTCGAGATCGATCTCGACGACGACGGAGGTCTCCTTGGTGGTGCGCTCCACGCGTCCGATGCGGCTCATGAGCTCTGCTCCTTCTTGAGGTCGCGCACCGCTGTCAGGAACGCGTCGTTCTCGTCGGGGGTGCCGGCCGTCACGCGCAGCCAGCCGGGTACGCCGTTGTCCCGGACCAGGACGCCCCGGTCGAGGATCTGCTGCCACACGGCGTGGGAGTCGTCGAAGCGCCCGAACTGCACGAAGTTCGCGTCGGACGCGGTCACTTCGTAGCCGGCCGCGCCCAGCTCCGTCACCAGCCGGTCGCGCTCGGCCTTGAGCTGCTCCACGTATCCGAGCAGCGTGTCCGTGTGCTCCAGCGCGGCCAGCGCGGTGGCCTGGGTGACCGACGACAGGTGGTACGGCAGCCGCACCAGCTGCACGGCGTCGACGACGGCGGGGTCGGCGGCGAGGTAGCCGAGCCTCAGTCCCGCCGCGCCGAAGGCCTTCGACATGGTGCGCGAGAGCACCAGATTCGGGCGGCCCTCGATCAGCGGGAGGAGGGAGGCGTGGTGGCTGAATTCGGCGTACGCCTCGTCGAGGACGACCAGGGAGGGCTTCGCCTCCTGGGCGGCCTCGTACAGGGCGAGGACGGTGTCGGCCGCGACGGCGGTGCCGGTGGGGTTGTTGGGGGTGGTGATGAAGACGACGTCGGGCCGGTGCTCGGCGATGGCCTTCCGCGCGGCTTCGACGTCGAGGGTGAAGTCGTCGTTGCGGGGTCCGGAGATCCAGCCCGTACCTGTGCCGCGCGAGATGAGCGCGTGCATCGAGTACGAGGGCTCGAAGCCGAGGGCTCTCCGGCCGGGGCCGCCGAAGGTCTGCAGGAGCTGCTGGAGGATCTCGTTGGAACCGTTGGCGGCCCAGAGATGCCTGACGGTGACGTCGTGACCCGCGGTCTTCGTCAGGTACCTGGCCAGTTCCGTGCGCAGCTCGACCGCGTCCCTGTCGGGATAGCGGTTGAGGTGCCGGGCGGCCTCGCGGACGCGCTCGGCGATGCGGTCGACGAGTGCCTCGGGCAGCGGGTAGGGGTTCTCGTTGGTGTTGAGGCGTACGGGGACGTCGAGCTGGGGCGCCCCGTAGGGGGACTTGCCGCGCAGCTCGTCGCGGATCGGGAGGTCGTCGATGCGGGTCATTGCTGCGGCACCTTCCAGCCACTGGGTCCGTCCAGTTCGCCTTCGGCAAAACGCGCCTTGAGCGCCGCTCCGTGGGCCGGCAGGTCCTCCGCCTCGGCGAGCGTCACCACGTGGGCGGTGATCTCGGCGAGGGCGTCGCGCGTGTAGTCGACGACGTGGATGCCGCGCAGGAAGGACTGCACGCTGAGGCCGGAGGAGTGGCAGGCGCAGCCGCCGGTGGGCAGGACGTGGTTCGACCCGGCCGCGTAGTCGCCCAGCGAGACGGGGGACCACGGGCCGACGAACACCGCCCCTGCGTTGCGCACCTTTTCGGCCACCCGGGCGGCGTCTGCGGTCTGGATCTCCAGGTGCTCGGCGCCGTACGCGTTGACGACCGCGAGCCCGTCCTCGATCGAGTCGACGAGGACGATCGCGGACTGCTTGCCGGCGAGCGCCGGGACGATCCGCTCGTCGCGGTGCTTGGACACCGCGACCTGGCTCCGGAGCTCCTCGGCCACCCCGTCGGCCAGTTCCTCGCTGGTGGTGACCAGGACGGACGCGGCGAGCGGGTCGTGCTCGGCCTGGCTGATCAGGTCGGCGGCGACGTGCACGGGGTCGGCCGTGCCGTCGGCGAGGACGGCGATCTCGGTGGGGCCCGCCTCGGAGTCGATGCCGATGACGCCCGTGAAGTAGCGCTTGGCGGCGGCGACCCAGATGTTGCCCGGGCCCATCACCATCGGCGCGCTCGGGCAGGACTCGGTGCCGTACGCGAACATCGCCACGGCCGTGGCACCGCCCGCCGCGTACACCTCGTCCACGCCGAGCAGCGCGCAGGCGGCCAGGATCGTGGGGTGCGGCAGACCGCCGAACTCCTTCTGGGCGGGCGAGGCCAGCGCGATCGACGGGACCTCGGCCTCCTGCGCCGGCACCACGTCCATGATCACGGACGACGGGTACACCGAGCGGCCGCCGGGCGCGTACAGCCCGACCCGGTCCACCGGCACCCACCGCTCGGTGACCGTGCCGCCCGGCACCACCTGGGTCGTCTCCGTCGTACGGCGCTGGGCGCGGTGCACGATGCGGGCGCGCCGGATCGACTCCTCCAGCGCGGCGCGCACCTTCGGGTCCAGCGTCTTCAGCGCGTCGGTGATCGCCTCCGCGGGGACCCGGACGTGCTCGAGGCGCACGCCGTCGAACTTCTCCGCGTACTCGATCAGCGCCGCGTCGCCGCGATGATGCACGTCCTCGCAGATCGGACGCACCTTCTCCAGGGCGGCCGTCACGTCGAAGTCGGCTCGGGGCAGCAGGTCGCGCAGGCCCGCACCCTGGGGGAGGGCACCGCCGCGCAGATCGATTCGTGAGATCACGTGCTCAATTCTCTCAGACCGCTTCCGGCCAACGGTCGCCCGTATCAATGGCTGATACAGGCCACAGCGGGAAGCACCTGTCCCGTACGCCACCGGTGACCACTAGCGTGCACTGCGTTACGTAGCGGATCCAAGGGGAGGTCACCGTGTCCGACGCGCGACGGGACCCGCAGGCGCCGGACTGGCTCACCGCGGCGGAGCTGGGGATGTGGCACGCGTTCCGCAAGGGCAACACCTACGACCTGCGGGTGCACAACCCGCTGGCCGACGACCCGATGGTGGACCGCCCCTGGGTGGTGGAGCGCACCGTGCGCGCGAGGGTGGTGGCGCTGCTGCTGCTCAGCGGGCCCGAGGCGCTGCCCGGGCGGGTCGCGGCGCTCAAACTGCGCGGGGTCCAGGTCACCGGGGTGCTCGACCTGTCCGGGGGGACGGTGGGCCCTTACGTCGAGCTGACCGGGTGCCGCTTCGACAGTGAGATCCTGCTCCCCGAGTGCCGGTTCACCACTCTGCGCCTGGTCGGCTGCGCGGTGCCGAGGCTGGAGGCGGCCCGGCTGCACACCGAGGGTGATCTGCACCTCCCCCGCTGCCGGATCGAGAACGGGATGCGGCTGACCGACGCCCAGATCGGCACCGATCTGCTGATCAACCAGGTCGTCGTGCACCGCGACCGCAACAACCGCTCCATCGCGGCCGACGGCCTGTCCGTCGGCCAGGACCTGCAGGCCGAGCTGATCGAGTCGTATGGGGAGATCAGCCTGCGCGGCGCGAAGATCGGCGTCTCGCTGAGCCTGCGCGGCAGCCATCTGCGCAACCCGTACGGCAAGCGGGCCCTGAACGCCCCGCAGCTCACGGTGGAACGAACGCTCTATCTCACACCTGCGGGCCTGTCCTCGTCCACGTACGGCAACACCACCCCGCCGTACGGCATCGGCCGCGGCCTCGGTCACACCCCGGTGCGCGGCCAGCGCGCCCAGCGCTTCGAGTGCGAGGGCGGGCTGCGGCTGGACGACGGGCGGTTCGGTGACGCCGTCGACCTGCAGGACGCCCGCTTCACGCTGGAGAACGACCAGGAACTGTCGCTGCGCCGCATCCAGACCCCGGAGCTGCGCTTCCTGCCGGAGCGGCCCGAGCGGGGCAGGGTGGTGCTGTCCGGGGCGCGGATCATCACCCTGGTCGACAAGTCCACCAGCTGGCCGGGCCCCGGCATGCTGTCGATGGGTGGCTTCGTGTACGAGAACCTGGTGCCGCTCGGCCACTTCCCGCTGGCCCGCCGACTGGAGTGGGTGACGGCGGCGACCCCCGAGTACGCGCCGGAACCCTATGAGCGGCTCGCCGCGGTGAAGCGGGCGGGCGGCGAGGACTCCGAGGCCCGCGAGGTGCTCCTCGCCAAGCAGCGCCGCCGCAGGGAGACCCTCCCGCTGGCCGGAAAGCTGTGGGGCTACCTCCAGGACTGGGTGGTCGCCTACGGTTACCGGCCGGGACGCGCGGCCCTGTGGATGGCGGTCCTGTGGGCGGCGGGCACCTTCGCCTTCGCCCGCTACGACCCCGCCCCCATCAAGGCCACGGAGCACCCGCAGTGGAGTGCCCCGCTGTTCGCCCTCGACCTGCTCATCCCCGTCATCGACCTCGGCCAGGACGGCCACTGGCGGCTGGAGGGCGGCTGGCAGTGGGCGTCCGCGGGCCTGATCCTGGTCGGCTGGGTCCTGGCCACCACGGTCGCCGCCGGTGCCTCCCGGCTGCTCCGCCGTGGCTGAGGCGGCCTTGCCCGCACCCTCGTTCACCGGGCCGTTTCAGGGGCACCACACACCCTCCGCCTCCGCCTGCTTTCTTTACCGTCCCTTGACCGTGGTCAGTACAACCTTCCGGCCGCCACCAAAGCTTCACAGCCCACCCCTGGCACCCCGCTCACCTGCGGTTTTCAATGGTTGAACCATGTCATTCCTTCGCGCGCTGCTGAGCTCCGCCCGTCTGGTCCGCCGCCCCGCGCCGCGCACCGCCGCCGGGCCCGCGACGGACGACGATCTGCTGCTCGACGCCCCCGACCCACAGGTCGCACCCGCCCTCGTCGCCGCCGCCCAGGGCGGCTACGCCCCGGCCGCCGAGCTCCTCGCGACGACCCGTGAGCGGGCCGAGTGGGAGGACCGCGACCGCTACACGCTGCGGCTGGCCGCGTTCGCGCGTCACCGCCAGGACTGGCTCACCGACTGGCTGCTCGCCGCCCCGCACGACCCGGACGCGCTGCTGGTCAAGGCGGAGCTGGAGGTGCGCAGGGCTCTGGAGTCCCCGGCACCGGCCGACCGGCTGCGGCCGGCGGGCGCGCTGATCGACGCGGCGGCGGCGGGCGCGCCCTGCGATCCGGTGCCCTGGCGCATCGCGCTGGACCACGCGCGCGGCAGCATGGCCGCGCACGACACGTTCGAGGCCCTGTGGGGCCAGGCGATCCGCCGCTCCTCGCACCACTACGGCTGCCATGTGGCGGCCCTGCGGTATCTGGCCGCACAGGGCTCGACGTACCGCGAGTGCTTCGACTTCGCCGAGCAGGCGGCCGACGACGCGCTGCCCGGTTCCCTCATCCAGGCACTGCCGGTGCGGGCCGCGTTCCTCCTGCTCTCCGACGACTTCGGCGCCGCCGCGGCCTCCCCCACCGCCGCCACCCACGACCTCCTCGCCCGGATCGACAAAGCGGCCGATCTGGCGATCGCGCTCTCGGCGGAGTACGCCGGCGGCGACCCGTGGGCGGCCGAGGTGCGCAACCTCCTCGCATACGTGCTGGTCAGCAGGGAGCGCTGGACCCAGGCCCTGGAGCAGTTCCAGCTGATCGGGCCGTACGCGACGTCCTTTCCGTGGGCGTCGCTGACCGAGGACCCGCTCGGCCGCTTCCACGAGGTGCGGGAGAGGGCCCGCTCCCTGGGGGACTCCCGGCCGCCGCTCACGACGGGCCGCACCGGGGCGCTGGGGGCCCGCAAGTGGTCTCCCGGCCGCAGCAGGTCGAACGGCCATTACGCTTGAGCATTGTGACCACCGTTCGCCTTCCGCTCTTTCCGCTGAACTCGGTGCTGTTCCCCGGCCTCGTCCTGCCGCTGAACGTCTTCGAGGAGCGTTATCGCGCCATGATGCGCGATCTGCTGAAGTCGGCTCCCGGATCCGGGGGACCCGACGACGGCTCCGCAGGCGCGCTCGGCGCCGGGGCGTCCGACGACGACGGGGCCCGCCGGTTCGCCGTCGTCGCGATCCGCGACGGCAGGGAGACCGCCAGGACCGCCACCGGCATGCCCGACGACCCGACGGTGATGTCCGAGCGCGGTCCTTCGGCGGGCTTCGGCAAGGACCCGATCCAGGCGTTCCACCGGGTGGGCTGCGTCGCGGACGCGGCGACCATCCGCGAACGCGAGGACGGCAGCTTCGAGGTGCTCGCCACCGGTACGAAGCGGGTCAGGCTCCTGTCCGTGGACGCGAGCGGCCCCTATCTGGTGGCCGAGCTCGAGGGGCTGGAGGAGGACCCGGGCGACGAGGCGGGTGCGCTCGCCGAGGGGGTGCTGCGCGCGTTCCGCCAGTACCAGAAGCGGCTGGCCGGGGCCCGCGAGGCGACCCTGACCACCTCGGCCGACCTCCCCGACGAGCCGTCGGTCGTCTCCTACCTGGTGGCGGCGGCGACGATGCTCGACACCCCGACCAGACAGCGCCTGCTCCAGGCCCCGGACACCGCCACCAGGCTCCGCGAGGAACTGACCATCCTGCGCAGCGAGACGGCGCTGATCCGCCACCTCCCCTCCATCCCGGCGGAAGCCCTCACCCGGGCCCCCACCTGCCCCAACTGACCGAAGGGCCGCGCACGTTGGCGAAGAAGAGCAAGTCTCAGGCGGCCGGCGGCACCCCCGCGACAGTGGCCCTGACGGCGGCGGGCACGGCGTACACGCTGCACGCGTACACACACGACCCGGCCGCCGCCTCCTACGGCGAGGAGGCCGCCGAGGCCCTCGGCGTCACCCCGGACCGGGTTTTCAAGACCCTGGTCGCGGACGTCGACGGCACGCTCACGGTGGCGGTGGTGCCGGTGGCCGGCTCCCTGGACCTCAAGGCGCTCGCCTCGGCGGTGGGCGGCAAGCGCGCGACGATGGCGGACCCCGCGGCGGCCGAGCGCACCACGGGCTACGTCCGCGGCGGCATCTCCCCGCTGGGCCAGCGCAAGAAACTCCGCACGGTGCTGGACGACTCGGCGCTCCACCACCCCACGGTCTGCGTCTCGGCGGGCCGCCGCGGCCTGGAAGTCGAACTCACCCCCACCGACCTCACCACCCTCACCGACGCCACCCTCGCCCCCATCGCCCGCCCGTAGCCCACCCCGCCAGGGGCGCGGGGAACTGCGCGAACAACCGCGACGCACCTATCGCGGAGGCCCGGCCTCCCACCCGGAACCCGGCTCCGGGGCCGAATCCTCCACGGGCCCCTTGACCAGACGATGGGCCTGGGCCGCATCCCGCACGGCCCCCGGGGACTGCGCCGCATCGTCAACCGGGCCCGGGGCATGGCCCACTCCCTGAGCCAACCCGGGCCCGCCGTAAACCCCCTCGTACCCCCACTCCGGCTCCGGATCCCGCACCCCCCACATCGCCGTGAGCCCCAAGTGCACCAGCACCGCCACGAACGGCCAAGCCAGCAGCACCCCCTTCGCCCCCAGCTTCAACGGCGCCTCGAAGGCCTCCCCGACCCCCACCGTCTTCGCCCGGGCGACCACGTCGGCCGAGGGGCCGAACCACTCCCCGGTCAGCCACCCCAGCCAGGCCCCCATCAGCCCGCCCACCAGCAGCGCGATCACCAGCGGGATCCCGCCCCTGCGGTACAGCCAGAAGACGGTCACCGCACTGAGCACGCCGAAGGCCACACTGAGCAGGACGAACGTGCCGTCCGCCCCGGCCGCCGCCTCCCCCTCGGTGTCCTGGAGGAAGACGGCCTTGTCCGTGGACACCAGCGGCACCTTCGGCGCCAGCCACGCCCACAGGAGCCCCAGCAGCAGCCCGGCCACCGCCATGACCACCATCACCACCACGGCCCGCCGGATCTCGGTCGGCAGGCCGGGCTCCGCGGGATCGGTCCCGTCACCGGAGGAGGTCACGTCGTACGTCGCCCCGGCTGCGGCAGGCGTCTGCCAGGGGTCGTGGGGCGAGGGCTGGTGAGGCGGTGTCAGAGGTGCGGTCACCCTGACATCGTGCCAGGCACCCCCGGTACCCGCCTCACCGGACGCCCTCTCGGAAGCACCCCGGGCTTCAGCGCACCGCCGCCCGGCGGACGCCCCCCTCCGGAGCACGCCGGGCTTCAGCGCACCGCCGCCCGGCGGTAGGCCCAGGTGGCCACCGCCAGGGACACCACGCCGACCGCCGCGCACACGGCGAGGTCCACGCCGACCGCCGCCCAGTCGGGACGCGCGTCGAAGGTTCGGGCGAAGGCTTCCACCCCGTACGTCGACGGCAGCAGATCGCGGGCGTACGAGATCGGTGCGGGCATCCGCTCGGCGGGCAGCACCCCGAGCAGCAGCGCCGCCGACATGCCCAGCTGGCCGAGCAGTGTGGCCAGTTCGGGCCTCGGAGCGAGAAGTCCGAGCGCCGCCCCGAGTCCGGCGAGCGCCGCCCCCGCCAGCGGGATCACCGCCACCAGTACCCACAGGTGGCCGGCCGGCAGCCCGAAGAGCACGCAGCCGATGCCCGCCGTGACGAGCGTGCCGGGCACGGTGAAGGAGGCGTACGCGCCGGCCGCCCCCAGCACCACGGCCGCCGGCGGCACCGGCAGTGTCGCGTAGTGGTCGAGCCCGCCACTGGCCCGCAGCTGGCCGAAGTACTGGGCCAGCAGGTTCAGCGCGACGAAGGCGACGACCAGCACGCTCGATCCGGCCACCACGGCACGCGCCTCGCCGCCGCCGTCGACGACCCCGCGCATCAGGATCATGATCCCGACGGACTGGAAGGTCGCCACGAAGAGCAGCGGGATGCGCGCCACCCGCGCCCGGGAGAGCTGGGCCCGGTAGACGGCGGCGAGCGACGGCAGGAACCGCGCCCGCGGCGCCAGCTCGGCCGCTCCCGGCTCCCCGGCAGCACCAAAGTCCCCGGCCCCGCAGGTTTCCCCCGCCGCCTTTCCCGTGGCCCGCCGCACGCCCGCAGCCCTTCCGCCCGTCTCGACGCCCGACACCGTACTCACGCCTTGACCAGCCCTTCCGTTCGCCCGCCGCCGAGCGCGAGGTAGACGTCCTCCAGGCTCGGCGTGGCCAGCGTGAAGTCGTCGAGGGAGGCGAAGGCCGCACCTCCGGTGACCGCGGCGACCGCGGCCCGTGCCTCGTCCGGCGCCAGCCTGAGCACCCAGCGGCGCCCCGATTCCTGCACCTTGCCGTCTCCGAGGCCGCGCAGGGCGGCCACTTCGGGCACCTCCAGCGGAGCCCGCTCCCGCCACACCAGTTCCACCCGTACGTCCTCGCCGACCTGGGCCTTGAGCCCGGAGGGGGTGTCGCAGGCGATGACCCGCCCGCGCTCCAGCACCGCGACCCGGTCCAGGACCGTCTCGGCCTCGATGACGTTGTGGGTGACCAGCAGCACCGTCGCGCCGCGCTCGGCACGGCGGCGGTCGACGGCCGCCCAGACCGCGCGCCTGGCGACCGGGTCCATGCCGGTGGTCGGCTCGTCCAGCACCAGGACCGGACGCTCCCCGACCAGTACGGTCGCGAAGCACGCCAGCCGCCGCTGCCCGCCGGAGAGCTTCTTCAGGGGCTTGCCCGCGAGCGGGGTCAGCCCGAGTTCTGCGAGTACGTCGTCGCGCTCGGCGCGTGCGTCCCTGGCGCTCAGCCCGCGCAGCCGGCCGGTGGTCTCCACGGCCAGCGACACGGTCAGCTCGTCGAGCGCGGTGCTCTCCTGGCCGAGGTAGGCGAGCAGCCTGGCGGCCCGTTCGGGGTGGCGCACGAGGTCGTGGCCCAGGACGTCGACCCGGCCCGAGTCCGGCCGCATGAGGCCCGTCAGCTGTCGTACGAGGGTGGTCTTGCCCGCTCCGTTGGGTCCGAGCAGCCCGAAGATCTCGCCGCGGCGCACCGTCAGCGAGATGCCGTCGCTGGCCCGGACCTCGGGCACGGCGGGCGCTCCGCGCCGGGCCCGCGCCGCGGGATAGACCTTGACCAGGTCGTGCACCACGCACACAGCGTCCCGCTCGCGCGGCTGCCCGCCCGGCCCCGCTGTCACCCCTGCTACGCCCTTGCTCACGAGCCACGAGCCTACGCGGTACCAAAGTCCCAAATCGCCCCCGGGGGTGGCGGCGCCCCTTCGGGCGCGGCTCTTCGTCGCACGCCGCGGGGCCGGGCGGGGCTCCGCGGCGGCAGCGGCCCGGCCGGGCGCGCCTATTCGGCGACGGCGACGTGCTCGGCCGCCGCCCGTACGTCGATCTCCCGCCAGAACCCCGCCCGGATCGCGTACCGGTCGTGCTCGTCGATCTGGTCGTCCTTGTGGGCGAGCAGCCCGAACCGGGCCGCGTAGCGCAGCAGCTCCCCGTCGATGCGGTGCGGGATGCGCGGGTACATGGTCGACAGTTTCTGGGTGTGTCCTGGCTCCGGCAGGCGTTCCATCCAGCGGCGGGCGAAGACCTGGCCCACCTCGAAGGGGTCGCCGCCGACGGTGGTGATGTCCTCCTCGCGGTCCGCCCAGCGCTGCTCGGCGCTGGTGAGCTGGGCGAGGGTGGGCAGCGAGGCCGTCTCCGGCGGTTCGCCCAGCGAGGAGCCGCCGGGGCGCTCCGCCCAGCCCTTGTCGGAGGACCAGCGCAGCGTGGCGTTGGCCTGCTGCGGGGTCTGCGGATGCTGCGGGTGCGCGGCGGGATGGGTGCCGGGGCCGCGCAGCCCGGCCAGGTCCTTGGGCGTGGGCACACCCCTGGCCGGACCGGCGGCCGGCGCCTCGGAGCCGTTGCGGGCGGGGGCCTGGGGGGCGGCCGCGGCGCTGCCGTTGCGGGAGGCAGCGGTCTCGCGGACCTCGACGCGCGCCTGCGCCTCGGCCCTGGCCCGTGCCTCGGCCTGGGCGGCCAGCGCGGATTCGGGCAGCGGCGCCGAGAGGATGGCGGCGATCTCGGGGCGGGGCGCCGGCGGCGGGGCACAGATCCCGCCGTACTCCTTGGCCCGTACCGCCCGGGTGATCCACGCCCGGTCCAGGACCCGGCGCTCGTCGGCCTCCGCGACCAGGTCCTCCGACTGGTTGTAGTCGCCGTCGGCGGCCTGCACGGCCCAGAGGTGGACGGCGACGCCGTGCTCCTTGGCGGACATCAGCCCGGGTAGCAGATCACCGTCCCCGGTGACCAGCACAATATCGGAGCAGGCGCGATTTCTGGCCAGCTCCGTGAGTTCCGCGTGCATGGCCGCGTCCACGCCCTTCTGTGCCCAGCGGCCGTCGCTGCGGGTCAGGGCGCCGAGCCGGACGGTGACCCGGGACATCACGCGCAGCCTGCGGTGTTCGGGCTGGGGAACCCGGTCGGGGGCGCCGTCGAACCAGTAGATGCGCAGCAGCGGCTGCTGCGCATCGGCCTCGGCGCGTTCGCGCAGGCCCTGGATGAGGGCGGCGTGATCGACGGTGATGCGCGAGCGGGCCGGCTCCCCGGCCAGCAGACTCGCGGCGGCGCCCAGCAAGTAGCCGGCGTCCACCAGGACGACGCAGCGGTCCACGCGTTCCACCCTCTTTCTGGAACCTCGGAAATGGCGCGCGGTACTTCGACATGCGTCGAATCACCGGAAGCCACAGGACTAAGGGTCGGCAGGCATACGGGTTTCCTTCGAGTCTGCCCGACCTCGGGGGGCTTAACGGCCGGAACTCGATCATCGGAGTGGCGGGGAGCGAAGTTCCTGCGGAAGTTACTCCCGATGGCGTCCCCGTACGCCCGATTACGTACGGCAATGATCCAAAATGCGCGGAATGTTCTGCTGTGTTTGTCTGGTCCCGGCCCTGGCACCGAGACCTTTCAGGAGGCATTCCATGGCCAAGAACAAGAACCGCGACAAGAACAAGCAGGCCTCGCCGCAGGACCGTGCTTCGCAGCAGGCCGAGAAGGCCAGTTCCTTCCAGGCGGAAACGCAGACGCAGTCCCCGGCGCAGGGCAGCCCTGCCGATGTGGCCCGCAAGCACCAGCGCCGTTTTGGGCACAACTGATTGACTGCTGAAAAGTAGGAGGCGCGCCCCCCGTGCACAGGGGGCGCGCCTTTTCTTGTGCCGAGCGCGGTGCCTTTTCTTGTGCTGAGCCGCGGTGCCTCTTCTTGTGCTGAGCGCGGTGCCGCCTTTCGTACGGCCCGGCTGCGGTGCCCGGTCAGCCCGCCAGGCAGCTCGGGCCGAGCAGCACCTTCAGGTCACCGAAGAGGGCCGGGTCGGCGGTCACCCGGTGCCGGTCGAGCCGCAGCACGGTCGTCTTGCGGGCTCCGAGCAGCTTGATGCGGACCTCGGTGTTGCCCCTGTGGTGGGAGAGGATCTCGCCCAGCTTGCTGATCATCGGCGGGGTGACCTTGACGGTCGGGATGGTCAGCACGACGGGGGCGTTGGTCCCGGCGTTCGACAGGTCGGGGACCTGGAGCTCCATGGCCACCAGCCGCGGCACGTCCTCGCGCTTGTCCAGGCGGCCCTTGACGAAGACGACCGTGTCCTCGACGAGCTGGGTGGACACCAGCTGGTAGGTGGCGGGGAAGAACATGCACTCGATGGAGCCCGCCAGGTCCTCGACCGTGGCGATCGCCCAGGCGTTGCCCTGCTTGGTCATCTTGCGCTGGAGGCCGGAGATGATGCCGCCGACCGTGATGACCGCGCCGTCGGCGTGCTCTCCGCCCATGAGCTGGGCGATCGCCGCGTCCGCCTTGTCGGAGAGGACGTGCTCCAGGCCGAAGAGCGGGTGGTCGGACACGTACAGGCCGAGCATCTCGCGCTCCTGCGCGAGCAGGTACGACTTCTCCCACTCGATGTCGGAGAACTCCACGTCGAGCCCGAAGCCGGGCTCGCTGCTGTCCTCCTCGCCGCCGCCGAAGAGGTCGAACTGGCCTTCGGCCTCCTTCCTCTTCACCTGCACCACGTTGTCGATCATCGGCTCGTGGTGGGCGACGAGGCCCTTGCGGGTGTGGCCCATCTCGTCGAACGCGCCGGCCTTGATGAGGGATTCGACGGTGCGCTTGTTGCAGACGACGGCCTCGACCTTGTCCAGGAAGTCGGGGAAGGAGCTGTACTTCCCCTTCGCCTTGCGCATCCGGATGATCGAGTCGACGACGTTCTGCCCGACGTTGCGGATGGCGGTGAGGCCGAAGAGGATCACGTCGTCGCCCTGGGCGGCGAAGTTGGACTCGGACTCGTTGACGTTGGGGGGAAGCACCTTGATGCCCATGCGGCGGCACTCGTTGAGGTAGACGGCCGACTTGTCCTTGTCGTCCTTCACCGAGGTCAGCAGGGCGGCCATGTACTCGGCCGGGTAGTTCGCCTTGAGGTACGCGGTCCAGTAGGTGACCAGGCCGTACGCGGAGGAGTGCGCCTTGTTGAACGCGTATCCGGCGAACGGCACCAGCACGTCCCACAGCGCCTGGATGGCCGCGTCGGAGTAGCCGTTCTTCTTCGCGCCCTCCTGGAAGAGGACGAAGTTCTTCGCCAGTTCCTCGGGCTTCTTCTTGCCCATCACCCGGCGCAGGATGTCGGCCTCGCCGAGCGAGTACCCGGCGATGATCTGGGCGGCCTTCTGCACCTGCTCCTGGTACACGATGAGGCCGTAGGTGAGGCCGAGCGTCTCCTTCAGGGGCTCTTCGAGCTCCGGGTGGATCGGCGTGATCTCCTGGCGGCCGTTCTTGCGCTCCGCGTAGTTGGTGTGCGAGTTCATGCCCATCGGGCCCGGCCGGTAGAGGGCCGAGACGGCGGAAATGTCCTCGAAGTTGTCGGGCTGCATCTGGCGGAGCAGCGAGCGCATCGGGCCGCCGTCGAACTGGAAGACACCGAGCGTGTCTCCGCGGCAGAGCAGTTCGAAGGTCTTCGGGTCGTCGAGCGGCAGGGAGAGCATCTCCAGGTCGATGCCCTTGTTGGCCCGCACCATTTTGACGGCGTCGTCCATGATGGTGAGGTTCCTGAGGCCCAGGAAGTCCATCTTGAGCAGGCCGAGCGACTCGCACTGCGGGTAGTCCCACTGCGTGATGGTGACGCCGTCGGTGTGCCGCGTCCACAGCGGGGCGTGGTCGACGATCGGCTCGCTGGACATGATGACGCCGGCCGCGTGCACGCCCATCTGGCGGACCAGGCCCTCGACGCCCTTGGCGGTGTCGATGACCTTCTTCACGTCCGGTTCGTTCTCGTACATCCCGCGGATCTCGCCCGCCTCGCCGTAGCGCGGGTGCGTGGGGTCGGTGATGCCGGAGAGGTCGATGCCCTTGCCCAGGACGTCGGCGGGCATGGCCTTGGTGAGCCGGTCGCCCATGGCGTACGGGTAGCCGAGGACGCGGGCGGAGTCCTTGATGGCGTTCTTCGCCTTGATCTTTCCGTAGGTGCCGATCATGGCGACCTTGTCGGAGCCGTACTTCTCCGTCACGTACCGGATCACCTCGACGCGCCTGCGCTCGTCGAAGTCGATGTCGACGTCGGGCATGGAGATGCGCTCGGGGTTGAGGAACCGCTCGAAGATCAGGCCGTGGGTGATCGGGTCGAGGTCGGTGATGCCCATGGCGTACGCGACGATCGAGCCGGCCGCCGAGCCGCGGCCGGGGCCCACCGCGATGCCCTGCTTCTTGGCCCACATGATGAAGTCGGCCACGACCAGGAAGTAGCCGGGGAAGCCCATGGAGATGATGGTGTCCATCTCGTACTCGGCCTGCTTCTGGCGGTCCGCGGGGACGCCTGCCGGGTAGCGGCGCTCCATGCCGCGGCGGACCTCCTCCTGGAACCAGGTGACCTCGGTGAAGCCCTCGGGGATGTCGAACTTCGGCATCAGGTCGCGCTTCTCGAACATGCCGGTGGTGTCGATCTGCTCCGCGACCAGCAGGGTGTTGGCGCAGCCCTCCTGCCAGGCGTCCGAGGAGTCGATGGCGTACATCTCCTCGGTCGACTTCAGGTAGTAGCCGGTGCCGTCGAAGCGGAAGCGGTCCGGGTCGGAGAGGTTCTTGCCGGTCTGGATGCACAGCAGGGCGTCGTGCGCGGTCGCCTCGTGGGCGTAGGTGTAGTGCGAGTCGTTGGTGACCAGCGGAGGGATGCCCAGCTTCTTGCCGATCTCCAGGAGGCCGTCGCGGACCCGGCGCTCGATCTCGATGCCGTGGTCCATCAGCTCCAGGAAGTACCTGCCCTCGCCGAAGATGTCCTTGTAGTCGGAGGCCGCCTGCACCGCCTCGTCGAACTGGCCGAGCCGCAGCCGCGTCTGCACCTCACCGGAGGGGCATCCTGTGGAGGCGATCAGACCCTCGGACCACTTGGAGATCGTCTCCCTGTCCATCCGGGGCCACTTGGTCAGCCAGCCCTCGGCGTACGCGTCGGAGGACAGCCGGAAGAGGTTGTGCAGGCCGGTGCTGTTCGCCGCCCAGATCGTCTTGTGCGTGTAACCGCCGGAACCGGACACGTCGTCGCGCTTCTGGTGCGGCTGGCCCCACTGGATGCGCCGCTTGTTGCGCCGCGACTCCGGGGCGACGTACGCCTCGATGCCGATGATCGGGGTGACGCCGGCCTTCTGCGCCGTGTGGAAGAAGTCGTACGCGCCGTGCAGGTTGCCGTGGTCGGACATCGCGATGTGCGACATCCCCATCTGGTTGGCCGCCTCGAACATGTCCTTCAGCCGCGCGGCACCGTCCAGCAGCGAGTACTGGGTGTGGACGTGGAGGTGCGTAAAGGGCGGCTTGGTCACGGCGGAGGCCTCCGGTGCTGCGGTCGGGTACGGGCGGACGGGGCGGACGGCCCGGACGGGCGGGCCGGGACGGCGGGCCGCACGGGCGGGTCCGGCGGATGAGCCGGACAGCCTCGAAGTCTACTTCGGGGCACTGACATCACTCCGGTCCCGCGAGACGCTCCGGCTGCCGGGCACTCAGGGGTACGGTCGTGCGTTGGACAGGTCGCAGGCCTGACCCGAACCTGCCCCATTTGCCCAGTACGCGACATGTACGTCATGCACCAGGAGGCCCCGGCGATGTCGGTTCCGCAGACAGAAGCCGCCCAGCGCGGCGAGCAGATTCTCGCCGTGTTCGACACCGCTTTCGGGCAGCTGCTCGCCGCCGACCCGGCCGCTTTCCGGGTCAAGTTCCGCAAGATGGCCGCGTCCGCTTTCGCGTTCTACCGGGGCGCCGCCTCCCTGTTCTACGCCGACCAGGAACGCGAGCAGAACGGCGGGCCGTACCTGGACGACCGGACCTCCCGGGTGTGGATCCACGGCGACCTGCACGCCGAGAACTTCGGCACGTACATGGACGCCGAGGGCCGCCTGATCTTCAACGTCAACGACTTCGACGAGGCGTACGTCGGCCCCTTCACCTGGGACCTCAAGCGCTTCGCCGCGTCGATCGCCCTCATCGGCTACCAGAAGGCGCTCGGCGACGACCAGATCGGCGACCTGGTCCGGGTGTACGCGGGCGCCTACCGCGAGCGCGTCCACCAGCTCGCCACCGGCGCCAAGAACGACGAGGTGCCGCCCTTCACACTCGACACGGCCGAGGGCCCGCTGCTCGGCGCGCTGCGCGTCGCCCGCTCGCTGACCCGCTTCGGGCTGCTCGACTCGATGACCGAGATCCGCGACTTCGAGCGGCGTTTCGCCTCCGGCGGCGGGTCGATCGACCTGGACGCGGCCACCCGCTACAAGGTGCTGGCCGCGTTCGACGGTTATCTGGAGACCCTTCCGGAGTCCTCGCTGACCCGCCCGGACTCCTACCGGGTGAAGGACGTCGTCGGCCGCCGCGGCATCGGCATCGGCTCGGCGGGGCTGCCGTCGTACAACATCCTCCTGGAGGGCAACAGCGACGCCCTCGAGAACGACGTGATCATCTACATGAAGCAGGGCCAGACCCCCGCGGTCTCCCGGCACATCACGGATGCCGCCGTCCGCGACTACTTCCAGCACGAGGGCCACCGCACGGTCATCTCGCAGCGCGCGCTGCAGGTGAACGCGGACCCGTGGCTCGGCTGGACCGAGCTGGACGGGCAGGGGCAGCTCGTCGCCGAGGTGTCGCCGTACGCGGTGGACCTTGACTGGTCCGACATCGACGAGCCGGACGAGTTCGCGGCGGTGATCGCCGACCTCGGGCGGGCGACGGCCACCATGCACGCGGCCGCCGACGACGAGAGCGGGCACTCACTGGTCCCGTTCTCCACCGAGCGGGCCATCGACGCGGCGATCGCCGCCGACGAGGAAGGCTTCGCGGAACTCCTGGTCGACTTCGCCCACAGCTACGGCGCCCGGGCCCGCCAGGACCACCAGATCTTCGTCGACCTGTTCCGCAACGGCCGCATCCCGGGGATCTGAAACGGCCGCACGACGGGGATCCGGCCGGCGCGCGCGGGAGCGGACCCGCCGCGGGGGGCCTGCGTCCCGGGGCAGAACTCCCTGCGGGGCAGAACCCCCTGCCGGGGCAGAACTCACAGCCGGGGCAGAACTCACAGCCGGGGCAGAACTCACAGCTCCATACCGTTTCCCGGCCCTTAGGGACCGCTTACCCCGCCGCATGGCAAACTCGACGCCGATGGGCATATCCAGGACTCCGCTGAGAACCCTGCGGGCAGCACTCTTCACGGCACTCGTCGTGACGCTGTCCGTGGGTTCGCACGTGCTGCTGTCCGGAGTTCCGCTGCCGCCGGTCACGGTCGCCGCCCTCGGCGCCGCCGTGTTCGCCCTCGCGTACGCGCTGGCCGGGCGCGAGCGCGGCTTCGCACCGATCGCCGCCCTGCTGGTGCCCCTCGAACTGGCGGCGGACACCCTCTTCACCACCGGACAGCACGTCTGTTACGGGCCCTCCGGCGGGCCCGTCGCCGGTGCGCTCCGCTCCTTCGGGGTGGAGGTGCTGTGCGGCGGGGCCCCGGTCGGCGCACCCTTCGTCCACACCCTGCCGAACGACCACCTCGGCACGCTCCTGGCCACGCCCGACCCCGCCCTGCCCTGGCTGCTGCTCGGGGCGCACACGGCGGTCGGGCTGCTGGCCGCCGGCTGGCTGCGGCACGGCGAGGCGGCACTGGCGGGGCTGCTGCGGGCGACGGCCCTGTCCGCCTTCCGGCCGCTGCTGCTCGCGGTGGCCTCGATGGCGGGCCTGCGCACCGTACGGGCCGCCGGGCACCGGCCTGCCCTGCGGTACGCGGCCGCGGTGCCCCGCTCCCGGCTGCTCGTGCACTCCGTGGGCCGGCGCGGGCCGCCTGCCGCCGGGCTCGTCCTCGCCGCCTGAGCCCCGGGTCGCACCCACCCCGGCCAGGCACTCCCCACACGGCAGACCAGTACCCACGGAGTTGGCACGATCATGAGCGCACGCAACAACCAGGCGAACAAGCAGGCGGCCCGCGAGCGGCTGCGCATCGAGCGCGAGAAGCAGGCGAAGAAGGACAGGACGAAGCGGCAGCTCGTCGTCGCCGGGTCGGTCGTCGCCGTCCTGGCGATAGCCGGCGGCGTCGGCTACGGGGTCATCCAGGCCAACAAGCCGAAGGCCTGGGAAGCGGCCAAGGAAGCACCGGTGACCAAGCCCGCCAACAGCTCCGGCGAGAACGGCACCACCGTCGTCGTCGGCAAGGCCGGGGCGAAGAAGACCCTGGAGCTGTACGAGGACCCGCGCTGCCCCAGCTGCGCCGCCTTCGAACAGGCCAACGGCGAGCAGATCAAGAAGGACGTCGACGCCGGCAAGTACAAGGTGCAGTACGTCGGTGCCACCTTCATCGACAACATGGCGAGCGGCGTGGGCTCCAAGAACGCCACGAGCGCCCTGGGTGCCGCGCTGAACGTCAGCCCCGAGGCCTTCCTGGCGTACAAGGGCGCGCTGTACTCGCAGGCCAACCACCCCGAGGAGAGCGTCGACAAGTTCGCCGACGACAACTACCTCATCAAGATCGGCGACCAGATCCCGGCCCTCAAGGGCAACAAGAAGTTCCAGGACGCGGTCAAGGCCGGCACGTACGACGCGTGGGCGCTGAAGATGTCCGAGAAGTTCGACGCCAGCGGCATCAAGGGCACCCCGACCCTGAAGATGGACGGCAAGGTGGTCGTCAAGGAGGGCACCGACGCCGCCCCCATGGCGCCCGCGGACTTCCAGGCCGCACTGGAGAAGGCCCTCAAGGGCTGACACCCCCTCAAAGCAGGGGCGCACGCCCGGTCAACGGGTGGGTGAACATTCGTACGTTCACCCACCCCGGCGGCTACTGATCAGTAATGTGATCATCCGTGACCAGTCGAACCACTCCTGCCACGGGTGTCCCCGAAGCGATCCGGATCCCGTCCCGCCGCACGGCCCTCAAGGCCGTCGCCGCCACCGCCGCCGTCCCCGTCCTGGTGGGCGGCGCCGCGTCCCCCGCCGCCGCAGCTCTTCCGGGGGCGGCGGCCGAGGCCCCCGCGTTCCTGCACGGCGTCGCCTCCGGCGACCCGCTTCCCGACGGTGTCCTGCTCTGGACCCGCCTCACCCCGATACCCGGGGCCACGCCCGGCTCCGGGCTCGGCCCCGACACCGCGGTCTCCTGGGAGGTCGCGGAGGACAAGGACTTCACCCGCGTCGTCGCCCGGGGAGCGGTGACCGCGAGCGCGGCCACCGACCACACCGTGAAGGTCGATGTAAGGGGCTTGCGCCAGGAGACCGGTTATTACTTCCGGTTCTCCTGCGGTTCCGTCCACTCCCCCGTCGCCCGCACCCGCACCACCCCGGCCTCCGACGCCGCCACCGAGGGGGTGCGCCTCGGCGTGGTGTCCTGCGCCAACTGGGAGGCCGGCTACTTCTCCGCCTACCGCCACCTGGCCGCCCGCGGCGATCTGGACGCGGTCCTGCACCTGGGCGACTACCTCTACGAATACGGGACCGGCAGCTACCCCGCGGCCAAGTACGCCGTACGGCAGCACGAGCCGAAGCACGAGATCGTCTCGCTCGCCGACTACCGCACCCGGCACGGCACGTACAAGACCGACCCGGACCTGCAGGCGCTGCACCACAGACACCCCGTCGTCGCGATCTGGGACGACCACGAGTTCGCCAACGACGCCTGGTCGGGCGGGGCGGAGAACCACACGCCCGGCGCCGAGGGCGACTGGGCGGCCCGGGTGGCCGCCGCCAAGCAGGCCTACTTCGAGTGGATGCCGGTCCGCGCCTCCACCGAGGGCACCGTCTACCGCCGGCTGCGCTGGGGCAGGCTGGCCGATCTTCACCTGCTCGACCTGCGCTCCTTCCGCGGCGAGCAGGCGGCGGTCGGCAGCGGCAAGGTCGACGACCCGGACCGCACGCTCACCGGCCGGGCCCAACTGGACTGGCTCAAGGCCGGTCTCGCCGCCTCCGACGCGTCCTGGAAGCTGGTCGGCACCTCGGTGATGATCTCGCCGGTCGCCTTCGGCTCGCTGCCCGCACACCTGCTGGAGCCGGTCGCCGAACTGGTCGGGCTCCCCAAGGGGGGCATCGCGGTCAACACCGACCAGTGGGACGGCTACACCGACGACCGCAGGGAACTGATCGCCCACCTGACCGGCAGCGGCATCGCGAACACCGTCTTCCTCACCGGCGACATCCACATGTCCTGGGCCAACGACGTCCCGGTGAAGGCCGCGACGTACCCCTCCTCCGGCTCCGCGGGCGTCGAGTTCGTGATCACCTCGGTGACCTCCGACAACCTGGACGACATGCTGCACGTCGCCCCGTACACCCTGTCGCTGGCCGCCGCGACGGCCGTCAGGGCCGCCAACCGGCACGTGAGGTGGCTCGACATGGACGCCCACGGGTACGGCGTCCTCGACGTCACCGCCGAGCACGCACAGATGGACTACTACAAGGTGTCCGACAAGACCCGCCAGGACGCAAGCAGTTCGTGGAGCCGTTCCTACCGCACACGTTCGGGTACGCAGCGGGTGGAGCGGGTGCACCAGCCCGTACGCTGATCCGCATGTACGGGGGCGACGGACAGGGCAGCGGACGGGACCACGCGCACGGCGAGGGCGACGCACACACCGGCGGCAGCGACGCACACACCGGCGGCACAGGGTCCGGCGCGGGCGCGCGCCGGGTCGTCGACGGACGCTTCGAGCTGCTGGAACGGCTCGGCAGCGGCGGCATGGGCACCGTCTGGCGGGCCCGCGACCTGGCACTGCACCGCGAGGTGGCACTCAAGGAGATGCGCCCGCCCGACCCGGCCCTGTCCGCCGCGGACCCGACGGCCTCGCGCAAGCTGCACGCGCGCGTGCTGCGCGAGGCCCGTGCGCTGGCCCGGATCAGCCACCCGAACGTGGTGACGATCCATCACATCGTGGACGGCGGCGGTTCCGGGTTCGCCGAGGGCCCCGGCGATCCGGACGGCTCCGGCGGGGCTGGGTCCCCGGCCGGCGGTCCGAGTCCCTGGCTGGTGATGGAGCTGCTCCCCGGCCAGTCCCTGCAACAGCGGCTCGACCAGGGCCCGCTGGGCTACCGGGAGGCCGCCAGGACCGGCCGCCAGGTGCTGGCCGGGCTGCGCGCCGCGCACGCGGCCGGGATCCACCACCGCGACGTGAAACCCGCGAACGTCATGCTGCGCCCCGACACGACCGGCACGGACGCCCCCGCGGACTCCCCCGCCACCACCGCCGTCCTCACCGACTTCGGCATCGCCTCCCTCGTCGGTGCCTCCCCCTTGACCATGACCGGCGAGTTCATCGGCTCGCCGGAGTACATCGCCCCGGAGCGCATCAGGGGCGCACCGGACGCCCCGGCCGCCGACCTCTGGTCGCTCGGCATGCTGTTGTACGTCGCCGTGGAAGGGCTCAGCCCGATGCGCCGGGACAGCACCCTGGCCACCCTGGCCGCCGTACTGGACGACCCGGTGCCACCGCCACGCCTGGCCGGGCCGCTGGGCGGAGTCCTGGCCCAGCTCCTGGTCAGGGACCCGGCGGCCCGCCCGGACGCGGCCCGGCTGGACGCCTTGCTCGCGGCGGCGGAGGCGGGCCACGGTCCGGAGCCCTCGGCCCCGACGCCGCCGCTGCCCCTGCCCCTGCCGACCCGGCTGGACTCGCCCCTGCCCCCGCCTCCAGGGCCGTACGGCGAGGGCCCCGCCCAGCCCCGGCCCTATGGCGAGGGCCCCGCCCAGCCTCCCGTCCCGCCGTCCCCGCCGTCCCCGCCATGGGGGGCCGGTCAGAGTCCGCCGCCGTACGCGCTGGCGACCGTGGGGCCGCGGCCGCGCACCGCGCCGGACCAGCCCGCCGCTGCGGCGCGCAGCCGGCGGACCGCGTCGGCCGTCGCCGCCTGTGCCGTCGCGCTGGCCCTGCTGGGCGTCGGCGTGTACCTCTTCACCGGAGAGGACGGCACCGGGCCCGGCAGCTCCGCGACCGGCTCCGCCGCCCCGGCGGCCCAGGGGGACGCACCCGCAGTGCCCGGTGCGTCGGGCAGTGGCTCCGTAGCGTCCGGTGGCCCGCGGCCCACCGTCCCGGGCTCCCGGCAGGCCTCCGCGCCACCGAGCGGTTCCGTGTCCGCAACCACCGGCGTCCCGTCCGCGTCGGCGACCCCGGTGCGGCCGGTGCCGCCGCCCGCGCCGCCGGGTCCGGCCGGCCACTGGATCGCCCAGCTGCACTCCGAGCCGGTGACCTCCAGCCGGGCGGCCGTCGACGCCAGGCTGGCTGCGGTCCGCCGCCAGGTGCCGGAAGCGGCCGTGCTGCGCAGCGACGACTACGCGTCCCTGCGCGCCGGCTACTGGGTGATCTACGCGCCGGGCCCGTACCGCAGCGGCCGCGCCGCCCTCGCGAACTGCGCCCTGCGCGGCCGCCTGACCGCGAACGAGTGCGTCGGCCGCTGGCTCAGCGACGAGGCGTCCGACCGCGTCTACCTGTGCAGCCCGCCCGCACGGGCACCGAAGGGACGCTGCACCCGCCCGTGACGGCGTACCGTCCGGGCCGGGAGACAGCAGCCTGCGGCGGGCGCCTGCCGGGAACTCAGAGCGTCGCCAGGAATCCCACCGCGATCCGCCAGGTCTGTTCGGCGGCCTTCTCGTCGTGGTCGGGCAGGTCCGGGTCGGTGTAGAGGTGTCCGGCGCCCGGGTAGCGGTAGATCTCCACGTCGGCGCCGATGCGCTGCATCTGGAGGTACCAGCTGTTCAGCCAGTCGTCGGACTCGAAGGGGTCCGGGGACGCGACGTGCAGCTGTACGGGCAGGTCGTCGACGGCCGCGTCCTCGGCGATGTCCGAGGTGCCGTGCAGCAGGAGCAGCCCGCGGGCCTTGTCGTCGCCGACCGCGAGGATCTGCGCGACGGAGCCGCCCCAGGAGAATCCGGCGTAGACCAGACCCTTGTCGGAGTGGGGTGCGGCGGCCGCCACGGCCCGCCGCAGCAGCTCGTCGCGGCCGATCCTCTCGATGAGCTCCCGGCCCTCCTGCGCACTCCCGGCCGTTTGCCCCTCGAAGAGGTCGGGCACGTGCACCTGGTGCCCGGAAGCACGCAGCCGTGTCGCAGCGGCCTGCACAGCCGGGCGCAGACCGTAGACGGAGTGGAAAAGAATGATGTCCATTCCGCTCATCCTGCCATTTGGTTTCGGAGTCATGGAGAACGTACTGCGCCCGTTGACAGTCCTGGGTGGCTCGGTCGTGCTCACGCTGTTCGTCGGCTGGGCAGTCGACGTCGTGCTGCGCCGGGCCGATGCCCGTCACCACGAGACCCCGCTGTGGGGCCTGTTGCGCCGTTGCCGGCCACCCCTCATGGTCGTCCTGCTCACCGCGTTCCTGCGGGGCGCGTACGACCAGACCGAACTGAAAATCGTCAAGGACCACGAGAAGGGCATCGGCCAGAGCCTCTCGCTCGTCCTGATCGCCGCGACCGCGTGGCTGATCGTGCGGGTCGCCGCGACCGTCGTCGAGGCGTCGTACGCGCGGTACGCCTCCCAGTCGCGCGACGCCGCCCGGGTACGCCGGGTCCGCACCCAGGTCACGCTCATCATGCGGATCGTGACCGCCGTCGTCGCCGTGGTCGCCATTTCCGCCATGCTCATGACCTTCCCCAACATGCAGGCCATCGGGAAGTCGATGCTGGCCTCGGCCGGAATCATCGGCATCGTCGCCGGTGTCGCCGCCCAGTCGACGCTCGGCAACCTCTTCGCCGGCTTCCAGATCGCCTTCGGCGACATGGTGCGGCTGGGGGACACGGTGGTCGTGGACGGCGAGTGGGGCGTGGTCGAGGAGGTCACGCTGACCTTCCTGGCCGTACGCACCTGGGACGAGCGCCGCATCACCATGCCCGTCTCGTACTTCACCAGCAAGCCGTTCGAGAACTGGTCGCGCGGCGGCGCCCAGATGACCGGCACGGTCTACCTCCAGCTGGACCACCACGCGCCGGTCGCGGCGATGCGCGACAAGCTCCGCGAGATCCTGGCGGCCACCCCCACCTGGGACGGCCGGGACTGGAGCCTGGCGGTGACGGACACCTCGCCCAGCACCATGGAAGTGCGGGTGGTGGTGACCGCGAAGGACGCCGACGACATATGGACGGTACGGTGCGCGGTCCGCGAGCAGCTGATCGGCTGGCTCTGCGCGGAACACCCGTACGCCCTGCCGAAGGTCAGCGCCGCCGAGGCGATACCGCCGCCGGGTGGCCAGTGGCCCTCGGGCGCCGGTTCCTCCGGCCGCGCCCCCCGCCCGGAGGAACTGCACACCAACAACGCGGACATCCGCACCGACGACGACGCCCCGCCCCCGGCCGCCCACCACCGCCGGGTCGCTGCCAGCGCCCACAGGACCGGCCGCGGCTGACCCCTCGTCCCGTCGCCACTGC
Organism: Streptomyces sp. NPDC058663; assembly: GCF_042716745.1. Taxonomy (NCBI): domain Bacteria; kingdom Bacillati; phylum Actinomycetota; class Actinomycetes; order Kitasatosporales; family Streptomycetaceae; genus Streptomyces; species Streptomyces sp. NPDC058663. The sequence goes on along the minus strand of NZ_JBHXRV010000023.1, from coordinate 41,798 downwards.
GCCCGCTCGCCCTGACACCACCCCGCCCCCTGGGCCGGGGTGGTTTGGGGGGTTTGTGGCAAGGTGGGGTTTTGTTGCTGAACGCCCGGAAGGCACCCCGTGGATCAATTGGCCCTCTTGTTCGTGCTGCTGCTCGGGGCAGTGGTCTCGGTGCCGCTCGGTGAGCGGCTGGGGCTGCCCGCGCCGGTGCTGATGACCCTGGCCGGGGTGGTGCTCGCCCTCATCCCCTTCGTGCCCAATCCGGACATCCCACCGGAGTTCATTCTTCCGCTGGTACTGCCACCGCTCCTGTACGCGGCCGTGCAGCGCACTTCCTGGCGGCAGTTCACCGCCAACTTCCGGCCGATCCTGCTGCTCGCGGTCGCGCTCGTCTTCGTCACGACGGCCGCTGTCGCCGCCGTCGCCAACGCCGTCGTCCCCGGACTGCCGATCGCCGCCGCCGTGGCGCTCGGGGCGCTCGTCGCACCGCCCGACCCGGTCGCGGCGACCGCCGTCGCGGGCTCGCTGGGGCTGCCGCGGCGGCTGGTGTCGATCCTGGAGGGCGAGGGCCTGTTCAACGACGTCACCGCGATCGTGCTCTACCACGTGGCGATCGGCGCGGCCGTGAGCGGAACCTTCTCCTGGCCCGCCGCGATGGGTGAGCTGGTGCTCTCGGCCGTGGTCGCCGTGCTGGTCGGCGGGGGCCTGGGCTGGCTCAGCAACAAGCTCATGGGATACCTCGGGGACGCCACGCTCCAGATCGGGCTGACGCTGCTGGTGCCGTTCATCAGTTACGTACTGGCCGAGGAGTTCATGGGGTCGGGGGTGCTGGCGGTGCTGACCTCGGCGCTCTACCTCGCCTCGCACGCCGTCGACGCCGACGACGTGATGGGCCGGCTGGCCGGGCAGACCTTCTGGCAGGTCGTGGACATGCTGGTCACCGGTGTCGCCTTCGGGCTCATCGGGCTCGAACTGCACTACGTCTTCGGGCTCGCCGACGGCCGGTTCGGCGAGATGCTGGGCTGGGGCGCGGCGGTGACCGGTGTGGTCGTCGGCGTACGGCTGCTGTGGCTGCTGCCCGCGACCTGGCTCGCCAAGCGGCTGCACAAGCGCCGCGACGTGAACGAGGACATCCCGGTGAGCTGGCGCGAGACGGTCGTCATGTGGTGGTCGGGGATGCGCGGAGTGGCCTCGGTCGCGCTGGTGCTGGCCATCCCGCTCACGACGGACTCCGGGGCGGACTTCCCGGCACGCGACGAGATCGTCTTCATCGCCTTCTGCGTGATCATGGCGACGCTGGTGGTGCAGGGGCTGACGCTGCCCTGGCTGGTACGGAAGCTGGGGGTGCGGGCGGACTCGGACGCCGAGCGCGAGCTGGAGCACACCCTGGCGGTGCGGGCCGCGAAGGCGGCGCGGCGGCGGCTGAAGGAGATCGAGGAGGTCGAGGAGCTGCCGGACGAGGTGTCCGAGCGGTTGCAGCGGGGGGCTTTCGACCTCGGGGCGCGGATCAGCCCCGGCATCGTCGACGAGGAACGGCGCGAGGCGTACGCGTCACGGGCCGGGCGGGTGAAGGCGGTGCTGCGGATCCAGCGGGAAATGATGTCGGCGGCCCGGCACGAGGTGCTGGCCGCGCGGAACGAGCCCGGGGTGGACCCGGAGGTGGTGGACCGGGTGCTGCACCAGCTGGATCTGCGGAGTCTGAGGTGAGGGTGCGGAGGTGTACGGGGGGCGCGACCGGCGGCCGGATGCGACGGAGGTGTACGGGGAGCGCGCCTCTACTGGGCGGGCCGCGCACAGCGGGGCCGGTCCGGCCCCGGGTGCCCCGTCAGAGCGCCCGGCGCATCGCCCTGTGTTCGATCCCCGCGTCCAGGAAGACCGGCCCGTACACCTCGTACCCCAGCCGTTCGTAGAAGCCCAGCGCGTGCGTCTGTGCGTGCAGGTCGATCGCCGTCAGCCCCCGCTCCCGTGCCGCGTCCTCGATGCCGCGTACCAGTGCCGTGCCGACCCCGAGCCCCCGGGCCGCCGCGCTCACCGCGAGCCGGCCCAGCGAGCCGACGTCCGGGCCCGCGCCGGTCTTCCCCAGGGCGTCGGCCCCGTGCAGCAGCCGGCCCGTGCCCAGCGCGGTGCCGTCCCCGGAGAGCGCCAGGACGTGCACCGCGGTGCGGTCGTAACTGTCGTACTCGATGTCCTCGGGCACTTCCTGCTCGGCCACGAAGACCTCCTTGCGCACCGCGAAGCACGCGTCCAGGTCCTGGGGCCCGGCGGCCACCCGCACCGTGTACGGGCCCTGGATCACTCGCTCTCCGCCCGGATCACGTCCAGCGCCTGCTGCAGGTCGTCCGGGTACGGGCTCTCGAACTCGACCCAGTCGCCGCTGCCCGGGTGGGTGAACCCGAGCCGCATCGCGTGCAGCCACTGCCGGGTCAGCCCCAGCCGCTTGGCCATCGTCGGGTCGGCGCCGTACGTCACGTCGCCCACGCACGGGTGGCGGTGGGCCGACATGTGCACCCGGATCTGGTGCGTGCGCCCGGTCTCCAGCTTGATGTCGAGGAGGCTGGCCGCCCGGAACGCCTCGATGAGGTCGTAGTGCGTGACCGAGGGCTTTCCCTCGGCGACGACGGCCCACTTGTAGTCGTGGTTCGGGTGCCGGCCGACGGGTGCGTCGATGGTGCCGCTCATCGGGTCGGGGTGGCCCTGGACCAGGGCGTGGTAGCGCTTGTCGACGGTCCGCTCGCGGAACTGCTGCTTGAGCGAGGTGTACGCGCGCTCCGACTTGGCGACGACCATCAGCCCGGACGTACCGACGTCGAGCCGGTGCACGATGCCCTGACGCTCGGCGGCACCGGAGGTGGAGATCCGGTAGCCCGCGGCGGCGAGACCGCCGATGACGGTGGTGCCCGTCCAGCCGGGGCTGGGGTGCGCGGCCACGCCGACCGGCTTCACGATCACCAGGACGTCGTCGTCGTCGTGGATGATCTCCATGCCCTCGACGGGCTCGGCGACGATCTGTACGGGGGTGGGCGGCGCGGGCATCTCGACCTCCAGCCAGGCCCCGCCGTGCACGCGTTCGGACTTCCCGACCACCGAGCCGTCGACCTGGACCTTTCCGGCAGCGGCGAGCTCGGCCGCCTTGGTCCGGGAAAACCCGAACATCCGGGAAATGGCGGCGTCGACGCGCTCGCCCTCAAGGCCATCGGGAACGGGCAGGGTGCGGATCTCGGGAATCGTACTCACCCGTCGAGTATGCAGGACCGCACCGACAAGCCCTTACCGCACGCCCCTCCCGGACCCTGGGCAGCCGCGCCGGGCCCCGCGGACTCAGTCCTTGTGCACGGTTCCGTCCGGGTCCAGCCCCTTGAAGGACAGAATCACGATCAGGATGCCGCCGCAGACGATCGCCGAGTCGGCCAGGTTGAAGACCGCGAAGTTGGCGGGGGCGATGAAGTCGACGACCGCGCCCTCCAGGAATCCCGGCGTACGGAAGATCCGGTCGGTGAGGTTGCCCAGCGCACCGCCGAGCAGCAGCCCGAGCGCGATGGCCCACGGCATGCTGTACAGCTTGCGCGCGAGACGGGCGATCACCACGATCACCGAGGCCGCGATGATCGTGAAGATGATCGTGAACGCCTCGCCGAAGCCGAAGGCGGCGCCCGGATTGCGGATCGCCCGGAACTGCAGCAGCTCACCGATGACGTTGATCGTCTCGCCGCTGGGCTCCAGCTCGGCCACCACGAGCAGCTTGGTGCCGAGGTCGAGCGCGTAGGCGATCAGCGCGATGACGAACAGGACCGCCAGCTTCCGCTTGCCCCGTGCGGCGGTCCCGGCCGCCCCGGCGGCCTTCTCCGCGTCCTCGCCCGCGCCTTCCGCGGGGGTCTGCGCAGGGGTGTCCCCGGTGGTCCCGGTGGTCTCCGCGGCAGCCGTTCCCGCAGCGTCCTCGTCCTGCGAGGACCGCTCCGGCCCGGCCCCCTCCACCTCTGGCGTACCGATGATGCGCTCCACCTCTGCCACGTAAGTCCCTCGCCCTCGTACCTGACTGCCGCGGCTTCCCCGGGGAAGTCACAGTGAGCACGAGGGTACGGCACACACGTACGGACCCGGGGGCTCACAAAGCCCGCCGCACACCCGGGGCGCACGCCCCGAGAAGCCGAGCCACGCCCCTCACACCCACCCGAGCCGCGCACCACACGCGTCCCGGGCGACACGTCACACGCGCCACACGGCTCGGGGGCCGGCGTGCGGCAGGGGCACGGGCCTCAGTAGCGCCGCTCCTGTTTCTGCTTGCACTCCACGCAGAGGGTGGCGCGCGGGAAGGCCTGCATCCTGGCCTTGCCGATCGGGTTGCCGCAGTTCTCGCAGATGCCGTACGTCCAGGAGTCGAGCCGGTCGCGGGCCCGCTCGGTCTGCTCCAGCATTTCGCGGGCGTTGGCGGCCAGGGACATCTCGTGCTCGCGGGTGATGTTCTTGCTGCCGGTGTCCGCGTCGTCGTCGCCGGCGCCGCTCCCGGAGTCCCGCATCAGCCCGGAGAGCGCCTCCTCGAAGGAGGCGATCTCGGCACGCAGCCGCAGGATCTCGCTGTCCAGCTCGGCCCGCGCCTCGGCGACCTCGTCCGGGGTCCACGGGTCCTCCCCCGGCCGCACGGCGAGCTCGCCCGGCACCACCGCGGCCGTCGCACGAGCGGCCGGCACCGCCTTCTTCCTGGCCGTCGTGGCACCGCCCGGACTCTTCTTCGCAACCACCGTCTCGGCTCCCGTCTCCGCGGCCTCGGCCGCCCCCTCGGCCGCGGGTGCGGCCTGCTTACCGGCACCCGCGGCAGGAGCCTCGGGAGCCGTCTTCGCTGCCGCGGCCCTGCCGGCCGCCGCCTTCTTCGCCGGTGTCTTCTTCGCTGCCGGAGCCGCCTTCTTCGCGACGGCCTTCTTCTCCGCCGCCTTGGCCCCGGCAGCCTTTTCCGCCGCCTTGGCCCCGGCCGCCTCCTCCGTGGCCTTGGCCCCGGCTGCCTTCTTCTCGGCGGCCTTGGCTCCGGCAGCCTTCGTCCCCGCGGTCTTCACCGCCTTCTTGGCCACCTTCTTCGCCGGGGCCGCGCCCTGCTCGTCCTCGGCGGACTGCTTCCCGGCCGCCGTTCCGGTGGATCTCGTCGACGCCGTTCTCTTCGTTCCGGCGGTCTTGTCAGCCACCATGGCCGCGGCCCCTTCACATATTGTGATCTTGCACGCGAATCGTGCTGGGACGATAAATCGACTCCAGCACCGCGGCAACGGGACGCACCACCGGTTCTTCCCTCCCCACGCCGTATCGAGACGGACCTGCATCCGTTGTGCCCAGCTCTCCGCCGGGTAATCGCCCCACGCGCGCGTGGCAGCGGCCCACCGGCCGCCGTGTGGCCATTCGGGTCACTCCCCGCCCGCCGCCCGGTCCCCGGCCCGCCCCCGCGCCCGCCCCCGAAAACCGGTCTGCCGCCGTACCCCCCGCCCCGTACACTGGCCGGAGCGAAAGGCATCGATGGGGCCGAGTAGCGCCGCACGCAGCGATGAGCGATCCGGGGACGGTGAGAGCCCGGGGGCGAGCACGGCGTGAAGCATCACCCCGGAGCCGCCGGAAGAAAGCCCCCGCAGACCGCGGCGGGTGACTAGACCCGGCTGCGCGACCCCAATGAGGGGGCCACGGACGTACGCCGTCCGGGCCAAGGAGGGTGGTACCGCGGGAGCCGCACGGTTCTCGTCCCTCCGACGGAAGCATTGACGTCCGCCGGAGGAAGAGCGCCCGATGACATCGCCGAAGCCGCAGTACAACCCGGTACCCGCACAGGTCGACCTGCCCGCCCTGGAACACGCAGTCCTGGAGTTCTGGGACAAGGCCAAGGTCTTCGCGAAGACCCTCGACATGTCCGAGGGCCGCCCCGAGTGGGTCTTCTACGAGGGCCCGCCGACCGCCAACGGCATGCCCGGCGCCCACCACATCGAGGCCCGCGTCTTCAAGGACGTCTTCCCCCGCTTCCGCACGATGCAGGGCTACCACGTCGGCCGCAAGGCCGGCTGGGACTGCCACGGCCTGCCCGTCGAGCTGGCGGTCGAGAAGGAACTCGGCTTCAGCGGCAAGCAGGACATCGAGAACTACGGCATCGCCGCGTTCAACGACAAGTGCCGCGAGTCCGTCACCCGGCACACCGACGCCTTCGCCGAGCTGACCCAGCGCATGGGCTACTGGGTCGACCTGGACGACGCGTACCGCACGATGGACCCCGAGTACGTGGAGTCCGTCTGGTGGTCCCTGAAGGAGATCTTCAACAAGGGCCTGCTCACCCAGGACTACCGCGTCGCGCCCTGGTGCCCCCGCTGCGGCACCGGTCTCTCCGACCACGAGCTGGCCCAGGGGTACGAGACCGTCGTCGACCCGTCCGTCTTCGTCCGCTTCCCGCTCACCGGCGGCCCCCTCGCGGGCGAGGCCGCACTGCTGGTCTGGACGACGACCCCCTGGACCCTGGTCTCCAACACGGCCGTCGCCGCCCACCCGACGGTCCGCTACGTCGTCGCCACCAACGGCGAGGAGAAGCTCGTCGTCGCCGAGCCGCTGCTCGAGAAGGCGCTCGGCGAGGGCTGGGAGGTGACCGGCGAGTCCTTCGCCGGGGCCGAGATGGAGCGCTGGACCTACCAGCGCCCCTTCGAGCTCGTGGAGTTCCCCGCTGAAGCCCACTACATCGTCAACGCCGACTACGTCACCACCGAGGACGGCACCGGTCTCGTCCACCAGTCCCCCGCCTTCGGCGCCGACGACCTCGTGGTCTGCAAGTCGTACGGCCTCCCGGTCGTGAACCCGGTCCGCCCCGACGGCACCTTCGAGGAGGACGTCCCCCTCGTCGGCGGCGTCTTCTTCAAGAAGGCAGACGAGCAGCTCACCGCCGACCTGGACGCACGCGGCCTGCTGTTCCGCCACGTCCCCTACGAGCACAGCTATCCGCACTGCTGGCGCTGCCACACCGCGCTGCTCTACTACGCGCAGCCGTCCTGGTACGTCCGCACCACCGCCGTCAAGGACCGTCTCCTCGAAGAGAACGAGAAGACCAACTGGTTCCCGGACACGGTCAAGCACGGCCGCTTCGGCGACTGGCTGAACAACAACATCGACTGGGCGCTCTCCCGCAACCGCTACTGGGGCACCCCGCTCCCCATCTGGCGCTGCGAGGACAACCACCTCACCTGCGTCGGCTCCCGCGCCGAGCTGACCGAGCTGTCCGGGCAGGACCAGTCCGCCCTGGACCCGCACCGCCCCTACATCGACGACGTCACCTTCAGCTGCACCCACGAGGGCTGCTCGCTCACGGCCACGCGCGTGCCCGAGGTCATCGACGCCTGGTACGACTCGGGTTCGATGCCGTTCGCGCAGTGGGGCTACCCGTACAAGAACAAGGAGATCTTCGAGAAGCGCTACCCGGCGCAGTTCATCTCGGAGGCCATCGACCAGACGCGCGGCTGGTTCTACACGCTGATGGCCGTCGGCACGCTCGTCTTCGACAAGTCGAGTTACGAGAACGTCGTCTGCCTCGGCCACATCCTCGCCGAGGACGGCCGGAAGATGTCCAAGCACCTGGGCAACATCCTCCAGCCCATCCCGCTGATGGACCAGCACGGCGCGGACGCGGTGCGCTGGTTCATGGCGGCCGGCGGCTCCCCCTGGGCGGCCCGCCGTGTCGGCCACAACACCATCCAGGAGGTCGTCCGCAAGACCCTCCTGACGTACTGGAACACGGTCGCCTTCCAGGCGCTGTACGCCCGTACGTCGAACTGGGCGCCCTCCGCCGCCGACCCGGCGCCCGCGGAGCGCACCGTCCTCGACCGCTGGCTGCTCTCCGAGCTGAACGCCCTCGTCGACCAGGTCACCGTCGCCCTGGAGGCATACGACACCCAGAAGGCCGGCAAGCTCCTGTCCGCCTTCGTCGACGACCTCTCCAACTGGTACGTACGCCGCTCCCGCCGCCGCTTCTGGCAGGGCGACAAGGCCGCGCTGCGCACGCTGCACGACGTCGTCGAGACGGTCACCCGCCTGATGGCCCCGCTGACCCCCTTCATCACGGAGCGGGTCTGGCAGGACATGGTGGTGCCCGTCGCCCCGGACGCCCCCGAGTCCGTCCACCTGTCCACCTGGCCGAAGGCCGACCTCGCCGCCATCGACCCGGCCCTCTCCACCCAGATGGCGCTGGTACGCCGCCTGGTCGAGCTGGGCCGCGCCACCCGCGCGGAGTCGGGCGTCAAGACCCGCCAGCCGCTCTCCCGCGCGCTGGTCGCGGCGACGGGCTTCTCGGCCCTGTCCCCCGAGCTCCAGGCCCAGATCACCGAGGAACTGAACGTCTCCTCCCTGGCCTCCCTCTCCGAGGTGGGCGGCTCGCTGGTGGACACGACCGCCAAGGCGAACTTCCGTGCCCTGGGCAAGCGGTTCGGCAAGGGTGTCCAGGACGTCGCGAAGGCGGTCGCCGCCGCGGATGCCGCGGCCCTCTCCCTGGCCCTGCGCTCCGGTGAGGCCCCGCTGGTCGTCAACGGCGAGACCATCACCCTCACCCCGGACGAGGTGATCATCACCGAGACTCCCCGCGAGGGCTGGTCGGTCGCCTCGGACTCCGGCGCGACGGTCGCCCTCGACCTGGAGATCACCCCGGAGCTGCGCACGGCGGGCCTGGCGCGCGACGCGATCCGGCTGATCCAGGAGGCCCGCAAGAACTCCGGTCTCGACGTGGCCGACCGCATCGCGGTCCGCTGGACGGCTTCGTCCCCGGAGACGGCGGAGGCCCTCGCGGCCCACGCCGGACTCATCGCGGACGAGGTCCTGGCCACGGACTACGCGGAAGGCGCCCCGGACTCCTCCTTCGGCGAAGCCTTCACCGACGAGCCCCTCTCCCTGACCTTCCACCTCCGCAAGGTCTGATCTCCAGGGAGGGGCCCGGAAGCACCAACTGCTTCCGGGCCCCTCCTTGTCCCCACCGCACACGCCCCACCCCCCGCCCCCTCGGGCGGCGGGGCCGCCCCCCGGGGGCGGAACGGGCGGGCAAGGGGGCGGCCCCCGGCGGAGCCGAACACCGCACCCCCGCCCCCCTACGCCCCCGCCCCGGACAACGCCCCACACACAAAAGGGCGGGCCCCGGGACCACATAGGTCCCGGGGCCCACCCCCAGCCTGCCGACGGCTACGCGCTCATCACGCGCACCAACCGCCTCAGTTGTCGTCCTCGTCGATCAGGAACCCACGCATCGGCGAAGGCGCCTGCTGCATCGGCTGCGGCGCCTGCGGCCGCACCGGCGCCATCGGCTGCGTCATGGCCGGAGCCATCTGCTGCTGACCGCCGTACGACGGAGCACCGTTCTGACCGCCACCCATGGAGGACGGCCCGCCCATCGACGGGTTGCCTCCCATGGAGTGCCCCATCGAACCCGCACCGGCCGGAGCCATCGAGTTGCTCATCTGCGGGGCCGGCGGCAGCGAAGCCGTCGCCGGGGTCCGCGGCGGAGCGAGCGAGTCGTCGGCCTGGGTCTCCAGCTGACGCAGCTGCGACTCCAGGTAGGACTTCAGACGCGTGCGGTACTCGCGCTCGAAGCCGCGCAGGTCCTCGACCTTGCGCTCCAGCGTGGCGCGGGCGGACTCCAGCGAGCCCATCGCGACGCGGTGCTTCTCCTGCGCGTCCCGCTCCAGGGCGTCGGCCTTGGCACGGGCGTCCCGCTCCAGGCCCTCGGCACGCGAACGGGCCTCGCCGACAATCTTGTTGGCCTCGGAACGGGCCTCCGCGATCGCCTGGTCCGCGGTCTGCTGCGCCAGCGAGAGCACTCGGGCGGCGCTGTCGCCACCGGGCGCCTGCATCTGCTGCGGGGGCTGCTGCTGCTGCATCGGCTGCTGCATGGGGCCGCCCATCGGGCCCTGGCCCATGCCGCCCTGCATCGGACCCTGACCCATCGGGCCCTGACCCATCGGACCCTGGCCCATCTGGCCGGGACCGTGCTGACCCTGCATGGGGCCCTGGCCCATCGGACCGGGACCGTGCTGGCCCTGCTGCTGCGGGCCGGGGCCGTGGCCGCCGGGGCCGGCCGGGAGCTGGAGCGGTCCACCCTGCTGCTGCATCTGCTGCTGCTGGGGCGGCTGCTGCTGCTGAGGCGGTCCGGATATGGCCGCGGGGACGGGCGCACCCGGGCCACCGGGCCGGTTGTCCTGCGGCTCCGGCTTGCGCATGCCCTGCTGCTGCTGGTTCTGCGCGGCGGCACGGGTCGCTGCGGCCAGCTTGGCGCGCAGGTCCTCGTTCTCGCGGAGCAGACGGGTCAGCTCGGACTCGACCTCGTCGAGGAAGGCGTCAACCTCGTCCTCGTCGTAGCCTTCTCGGAGGCGGACGGTCGTGAACTGCTTGTTCCGCACGTCCTCGGGGGTCAGCGGCATCTCTTCTTCACCTCTACGTAGTCGTCGGCAGTCGGCAAGACCGTATCGCTCACATTCCTCGCCCGATGTTGTTCACCACAGCGATCAGGATGTAGACGATGATCATCAGAACGAAGAAGGACAGGTCGAGTGCCACGCCCCCGAGACGCAGCGGCGGAATGAACCGCCGCAGAAGCTTGAGCGGTGGATCGGTGACAGTGTAGGTGGCCTCCAGAACGACCACCATCGCCTTGCCGGGTTGCCATGAACGCGCGAACTGAAAGACGTAGTCCATGACGAGCCGGAAAATCAGCACGACCAGGAAGCACATCAGCGCGATGTAGATCACGTCCAGTGCGATGCCCATTCCCGTGCGTCCCTCTCCCCTGGCTCTCGCCTCAGTTCGGCCTCACGGCCGGTTGTTTCGGTTGTCCTGCTCTCGGCTCTGTCAGCTCTGGTTGAAGAAACCGCCCTCTGCGATACGGGCCTTGTCCTCCGCCGTGACATCGACGTTAGCAGGCGACAACAGGAACACCTTCTGCGTCACTCGCTCAATGCTGCCATGCAGCCCGAAGACAAGTCCTGCGGCAAAGTCGACAAGTCGCTTCGCGTCCGTGTCGTCCATCTCCGTGAGATTCATGATCACCGGAGTGCCCTCGCGGAAGTGTTCCCCGATGGTACGGGCCTCGTTGTAGGTCCGGGGGTGCAACGTGGTGATGCGGTACGGCTCCCGCTCGGACACGACCTTGGGCATGATCACCGGTGCGTTCTTCTCCAGGCTCGGACGTTCAGGTGTGATGGACGCCACGGGGGCGATTCGTGCGGGTCGTCCGCTTTCCGCCGGAAGCTGAACGGGTTCGCGAGGGGCAGGCGGCTGCGTCACTCGTACCGGTTCGTCCTGCTCCCGCTCCACCTGGTGCGGGGGCTGGTGGCGGTGGCGGTCACGGTCACGGTCCGGTTCGGGCTCGGGTTCGAAGTCGTCGTCGGGGTCGAAGCCCCGGCCGTCGTATCCATCGTCCTCCACGAGGCCGAGGTAGACCGCCATCTTGCGCATAGCGCCGGCCATTTCCTGAGTCCTCCGCTCTGTGGTGGATCGGCCTCGTCACCAAGTGCCCGCGATCCACTGGGCCTGCCCACTGAATAGTGGGGATGACCATATTTTCTGCTGTGGTCCGACTTGCTTCGCGACGTTACCCGAGGCGAGGACGGACACCGAGTACCGCAGTGCCGACGCGTACATGTGTCGCTCCGGCCGCCACTGCCTCGTCCAGGTCCGCGCTCATTCCCGCCGACACCATGGTGGCAGCCGGATGTGCGGTGCGCAGGCGGGACGAGATTTCCATCATCCGCTCGAAGGCGGCCCGTTGCCGCCCGGCGTACGGACCGGTGAGCGGTGCGACGGTCATCAGCCCGTCCAGCCGCAGCCCCGGCGCCCCGGCCACGGCGGCGGCCAGCTCCTCGACCCCCTCGGGGGAGACGCCGCCCCTTTCACCCCTTTCGCCGGACTCGGCGTCCAGGGCGACCTGGAGCAGGCAGCCGACCTCGCGTTCCGCCCGTACGGCGGCCGAGGACAGGGAGTTCACCAGCTTCAGCCGGTCCACGGACTGCACCACGTCCGCGTAACCGACCACGGAACGGACCTTGTTGGTCTGCAGCTGTCCGACGAAGTGCCAGGTCAGCGGGAGATCGGCGGACTGGGCCGCCTTGGGGGCCGCGTCCTGGTCGCGGTTCTCCGCGACGTGACGCACCCCCAGCCCGGCGAGCAGCCGTACGTCGCTCGCCGGGTAGGTCTTGGTGACCACGATCAGGGTCACTTCGTCCCGCGTGCGCCCGACCGCCGCACAGGCGGAGGAGATACGTTCCTCCACCCGTGCCAGGTTCGCCGCGAGTTCGTCCTTGCGCGCCGGAGCTCCCGAGGGGCCGGCGCCTTCCGTACGGTCCGTCATGTCCTACCCGTCCAACCAGACATATCCGGCGAGCCGCCCCGTGGTGCGGTCCCGCCGGTAGGAGAAGTGGTCGCCCGACTCGCGCGTGCACACCGGCGACTGCGACCGGGCGCGCACCCCGAGCGCCGCCAGCTGGGCGTGCACTCCGGCCGTGACGTCGACCGCCGGGGTGCCCCAGGAGGTCTCGGCCCAGCAGGCCGGTTCGATCGCGGCGGCCTCCGCGCGCATCCGCTCGGGCACCTCGTAACAGCGCCCGCACACGGCGGGCCCGGTCCAGGCCGTGGTGCGGGAGGGCAGCGCGCCGAGCGAGACCATCGCCCCGACCGCCGCGGACACCACCCCGGCCAGCATCCCCGGCCGCCCCGCGTGGGCCGCCGCGACCACTCCGGCCACCGGATCGGCCAGCAGTACGGGAGTGCAGTCTGCGGTGAGCACCGCGAGGGGCAGGCCCCGACGGGCGGTCACCACCGCGTCGACGGCGGGAATCCCGGCTCCTTCGGGCCAGGGCCCGTCGACCACCGCGACGTCCCGGCCGTGCACCTGGTTCATCCAGACCACCCGCGTCGCGTCGAGTCCCAGGGACCCGGCGGCCAGCCGGCGGTTCTCCCGTACGGCCGCGGGGTCGTCGCCCACCGCACCGCCGAGATTGAGCTGCTCGTACGGAACGGCGCTCACCCCGCCCCACCTGTCGGTGAAGGCGAAGTGCGCGCCGCTCTCGTCGTCGTACCGCTCTATCACTTAACGCGTCCGGCTACTTCAGGAAGTCCGGGACGTCCAGCTCCTCGGCCGCGCTGTCCGCGTACGAAGGGCGGGCCGGCGGGACGTGCGGGGCAGCCTGCGGGGCGGGCGCCTCGTTCACCGGCGCGCTCTGCTCGACGGGGGCCGGGGCCTCCTCGCGCACAGGTACCGAGCCGATGGTGGCAGGCCGCACGGGCTCGGGCGCCGGGCGCGCGGCCGGGGCCGGGCTCTCCTCGCGCTTGCCCGCTCCGGCGCCGAGCACGTTCTCGCGCCGGGCCGGCGGCTGGCCGCCGTCGAATCCGGCGGCGATGACGGTGACCCGTACCTCGTCCCCCAGGGCGTCGTCGATGACGGCGCCGAAGATGATGTTGGCTTCCGGGTGGGCCGCCTCGCTGACCAGCTGGGCGGCCTCGTTGATCTCGAAGAGACCGAGGTCGGAGCCACCGGAGATGGAGAGCAGTACGCCGCGGGCGCCGTCGATGGAGGCTTCCAGAAGCGGCGAGGAGATCGCCATTTCCGCCGCCGCCACCGCGCGGTCGTCGCCGCGCGCCGAGCCGATGCCCATGAGCGCCGAACCGGCCTCGGACATGACCGACTTGACGTCGGCGAAGTCGAGGTTGATCAGGCCCGGGGTGGTGATCAGGTCGGTGATGCCCTGGACACCCGAGAGCAGGACCTGGTCGGCCGACTTGAAGGCGTCGAGAACCGAAACCTGACGGTCGGAGATCGACAGGAGCCGGTCGTTGGGAATGACGATGAGGGTGTCGACCTCTTCGCGGAGCTGGGCAATGCCGTCCTCCGCCTGGTTCGCGCGCCGCCGGCCCTCGAAGGTGAACGGGCGGGTGACCACGCCGATCGTCAGGGCGCCCAGCGAACGGGCGATGTTGGCGACCACGGGGGCGCCACCGGTTCCGGTGCCGCCACCCTCGCCTGCCGTCACGAAGACCATGTCGGCCCCCTTGAGGACCTCCTCGATCTCCTCGCGGTGATCCTCTGCCGCCTTCCGGCCGACGTCGGGGTTGGCGCCGGCGCCGAGGCCCCGGGTGAGTTCACGGCCGACGTCCAGCTTGACGTCGGCGTCGCTCATCAACAGCGCTTGCGCATCGGTGTTGATGGCGATGAACTCGACGCCCTTGAGACCGACCTCGATCATCCGGTTGATGGCATTGACACCACCGCCGCCGACACCGATGACCTTGATGACTGCGAGGTAGTTCTGCGGTGCTGCCACGTCGAAGGCCTCTCGCCTCGATTTACGTGCCGCCACGGAGTTTGCAGCGCCGCGACGACTGATGCCGATGTGGGACGGTCCGATACGCCGACCCGAACCCTAACGCTGAAGTTTAGGGTTACCAGTGTGTCTGTTCCTTGGACTCTTCCGAACAGGACACTAAGTCGACAAGTGGTGCGCGTTCAACGAACACGCCGAACCTCCCGTTTTTCTTTTCACCCTATGTGATCACCCATATCCCTGACCAACCAGGGGCCCGACCTGTCCGAGGGCCCGTCAACTCGCCCTGGCCGCAGGAGCGCTGGGGGCGCTCACATCGAAGTGCCCCGCGTCCGGCACGGCCTTCATCAGGGCGAGCAGTGCCCTGGACTTGCCCGCGTTGTCCTCACCACTGCCCCAGAAGACGCTCCGGTCACGGGTCAGTTCCAGTGTGATCGAGTCGAACGAAGTCACTTTCACTGTCGTCAGGTTACGGGCCACGGCCGGGTCGAGTTCACCGGTGACACGCACCGCCGCGTCGAGCAGCCGCTGTTCACCGAAGCGGCGCAGGCTCGGCGAGCGCTGCGCGGCCATTTCCAGCCGGGGTACCCCGACGGGAGCCTTTCTCACCGTGGCGAACCGCACACCCCGGCGGTCCACTTCGACGAAGTCCGCACCCTTGCCGATGAGCAGGACCGGCTTTCGCTCGGTCACTTTCAGTCCGATTCCGTGCGGCCAGGAACGGACCACGTCGATCGTGTCGATACGGGGCAATTCCTTGCGCAACCGGTCCTCTATGGCACCGGAATCGACGGAGATCATCGGAACTCCGGTCGGGACGTCGGCCGCCGCCAGGACCGCTTCGGGCGTCAGCACCCGGGTGCCGGTGGCCCTGACCTTCTCCACTCGCAGCCAGGGGGAGCCGTACAGCGCCCAGACCCCGCCTCCCGCGAGCAGAACCGCGAGTGCGAGGAGGAGAACGACCGGACGGCCGACCGGAATTCGAGGGAAACCGCCCCGGCGCCCCGGACGGGGCGCCCGGGGTGTGGCCGGACCGCTGGGCGTTCTGGTCCCGCGTTCGCGGGTCGTCGGTCCGGCCACGTGCGTGTCGCCTCCTGGGTGGGGGGCCGGTCAGCCGGCCCGGCGTGCGGCAATCGCCTGGTAGACCATGCCGACGAGGAGTTCGTCGGCGTCCCTGCGGCCGAACTCCGACGCCGCGCGCGACATCTCGTACAGCCGGTGCGGGTCGGAGAGGACCGGCAGGACGTTGCTCTGGACCCACTCGGGGGTCAGGGCCGCGTCGTCCACCAGCAGTCCGCCGCCCGCGTTGACCACCGGCTGGGCGTTGAGCCGCTGTTCGCCGTTGCCGATGGGCAGCGGGACGTAGGCGGCCGGGAGCCCGACGGCGGAGAGTTCGGCGACGGTCATGGCGCCCGCGCGGCAGAGCATCATGTCGGCCGCGGCGTACGCCAGGTCCATCCGGTCCACGTACGGTACCGGGATATAGGGCGGCATACCGGGCATGTTGTCCACGCGCGGCATCTCGTTCTTGGGGCCGACCGCGTGCAGGATCTGGATTCCGGCGCGCTGGAGGTACGGGGCGGCCTGCTGGACCACCTCGTTGAGCCGCCGGGCGCCCTGCGAGCCGCCGGAGACCAGCAGCGTCGGCAGGTTGGGGTCGAGCCCGAACGCCGCGCGCGCCTCGGGGCGTACGGCCGCCCGGTCGAGGGTGGCGATGGTGCGGCGCAGCGGGATGCCGATGTAGCGGGCGCCCCGCAGCTTGCTGTCGGGCGTGGAGACCGCGACGGCCGCCGCGTACCGCGAGCCGATCTTGTTGGCGAGTCCTGGCCTGGCGTTGGCCTCGTGGACGATGATCGGCACCCCGAGGCGCTTGGCCGCCAGGTAACCGGGCAGCGCCACGTAGCCGCCGAAGCCGACGACGCAGTCCGCCTTGGTGCGCTCCAGGATCTGCTCGGCGGCCTTGATCGTGCCGCGCAGCCGCCCGGGGACGGTGATCAGTTCGGGGGTGGGCTTGCGGGGCAGCGGTACGGCCGGGATGAGGCCGAGTTCGTAGCCGCGCTCGGGGACCAGTCTGGTCTCCAGACCGCGCTCCGTGCCGAGGGCCGTGATCCCCACGGTGGGGTCCTGCCTGCGCAGGGCGTCCGCGAGGGCGAGCGCGGGCTCGATGTGGCCGGCGGTCCCCCCACCGGCGAGTACGACATGCACCGAAATTCACCGCTCTCCGGACGGACGCTTGGTGACGCGCCGTCTCATCGTTTTCCATCTCGTCCCGGGCCGCCTCATGGCCAGTGCGCCCCGCGCCGCCGGGTCCTCTCGCGCGAAGGCGATCAGCAACCCTACGGCGAACATGGTCGGCAGCAGGGCGGAGCCCCCGTACGAGAACAGCGGGAGCGGGACACCGGCGATCGGCAACAGGCCGAGCACCGCACCGATGTTGACCATGGCCTGCGCCATGATCCAGGTGGTCACACCTCCCGCTGCGTACCTCACGAAGGGGTCCTCCGTGCGTCCGGCCACGCGGATACCCGCATAGCCTAGGGCCGCGAACAGGGCGAGTACCGACAGCGTCCCGGCCAGACCCAGTTCCTCGCCGGTAATGGCGAAGATGAAGTCGTTGTGGGGTTCCGGGAGTTGGCCCCATTTTTCCACACTCGCACCGAGGCCGGATCCGAACCAGCCGCCGGATGCCAGGGCGTAGATTCCGTGCACGGCTTGCTGGCACTGGCCGTCCGGGCCCATCTCGGTGCTGAGGATGCAGTCGAGGCGGGCCATCCGGTTGTCACTCGTCTTGATCAGTACGAAGCCGAGGAGACCGGCGAAACCGAGCACGCCCGCGAACAGCCGGGTGGGGGCGCCGGCCAGCCACAGCAGGCCGAACAGGATCGCGGTCAGGATCATCGCGGTGCCCATGTCACCACCGAGCATGATCAGCCCGAGCAGGATGAAGGTCACCGGGACGAGCGGCACCAGCATGTGCTTCCACTGGGCCAGCAGGTGCTTGTCCTGCTTGCGGGCGAGCAGGTCGGCGCCCCACAGGATCAGCGCCAGCTTGCCGAACTCGCTGGGCTGGAGCTGGAAGGGGCCGCCGACGGAGATCCAGTTCTGGTTGCCGTTGACCTCGTGCCCTATCCCGGGGACCTGCACGAGTGCCATCAGGAAGATGGTGGCGGCGAGCATCGGGTAGGAGAGCGCACGGTGGAGTTTGACCGGCACCCGGGAGGCGACCAGCAGCAGGACGCCGCCGATGACGGCCGCCAGGAGCTGCTTGCGGAAGAAGTACGAGCCGGGCAGGTCGTAGCGGAGTGCCGTGATCATCGACGCGGAGTAGACCATCACCAGGCCGAGGCCGGTGATCAGCAGGGCGCTGCCGACGATGACGTAGTACGCCGTCAGGGGGCGGTCCCAGGCCCTGTGGAGCTGCTCGTAGAGCTTGCGCGGGCTGCCGGGGCCGCGCGGGCGGCGGGGCGCCGCCTGCCCGCGCGGGGCGGCGGCACGCACCCGTGGCTTGTCTCTTGCCGTGGCCGGCATCTCGCAGGTCCCCTCCAACAACTCGTGCGCCGATGAGCGGGCCTGGGCCCGGCGGCCGGGGGGTGGGAGCCTACCGGCCGGCCGTCGGCCCGTCGGCGGCGGGCTCGTCCGCCGCCAGTGCGCGTACGGCGTCGGCGAAGGCCTCGCCGCGCTTGTTGTAATTGGCGAACATGTCCATCGAGGCGCAGGCCGGGGCCAGCAGCACCGTGTCCCCCGGCCGGGCGAGTGCCGCCGCTTCGCGGACCGCCGCCTCCAGTGCCCCAGTGTCGGTCCGGTCGAGGTCGACCACCGGCACCTCGGGGGCGTGTCGCGCGAGGGCTTCGCGGATCAGCGCACGGTCGGCGCCGATCAGGACGGCGCCGCGCAGGCGCTTGGCCGACTTCTCCACCAGCTCGTCGAAGGTGGCGCCCTTGGCGAGGCCGCCGGCGATCCACACGATGGGCTCGTACGCGGCCAGCGAGGCCTCGGCGGCGTGCGTGTTGGTGGCCTTGGAGTCGTCGATGTAGGCGACGTCGGCGACGTCGGCGACGTGTTCGATGCGGTGTGCGTCGGGGCGGAAGGCGCGCAGCCCCTCCCGTACGGCCGCGGGCTTGACGCCGTACGCACGGGCCAGGGCGGCGGCCGCGAGGGCGTTGGCGAGGTTGTGCGGGGCGGCCGGGCGCACGTCGGAGACCTCGGCGAGCTCCTGGGCGTTCTTCTGCCGGTTCGTCACGAAGGCGCGGTCGACGAGGATGCCGTCGACGATGCCGAGCTGCGAGGGGCCGGGGGTGCCGAGGGTGAAGCCGATGGCCCGGCAGCCCTCCTCTACGTCGGCCTCGCGCACCAGGTGCTCGGTGGCCGGGTCGGCGGCGTTGTAGACGCAGGCGACCTGGTTGCCCTCATAGATGCGGCCCTTGTCGGCGGCGTAGGCGTCCATGGTGCCGTGCCAGTCGAGGTGGTCCGGCGCCAGGTTGAGCACGGCGGCGGAGTGGGTGCGCAGGGACGGGGCCCAGTGCAGCTGGTAGCTGGAGAGCTCGACGGCCAGGACGTCGTACGCCCCCTGCTGGAGGACCACGTCGATGATCGGGGTGCCGATGTTGCCGACGGCCGCGGTGCGCAGACCGGCGGCGGTCAGGATCGACGCGAGCATCTGGGTGGTGGTGGTCTTGCCGTTGGTGCCGGTGATCGCCAGCCACGGCGCGGCGTCGGGGCCGCGCAGCCGCCAGGCGATCTCGACGTCGCCGACCACGTCCACGCCCGCCCTCGCCGCCGCCTCGAACAGGGGGCCGGCGGGCTTCCAGCCGGGCGAGGTGACGACCAGTTCGGTGCCCTCGGGCAGGGTGTCCGCGTCGGCGAGACGTACGGCGATGCCTTCGCTCCGGAGCTCCGCGGCGCGGGTCCGGTGCGTGGCGCTGTCGCCGCCGTCGACGACGGTGATGCGGGCGCCGAGGCCGGCCAGGGCGCGGGCGGCGCTGATGCCGCTCACCCCGAGGCCGGTGACGGTGATGTGCTTGCCGTCCCAGCTGGTCCGGTCGGTCTGCGAGGTCACTTGCCCGCTGCCCATCCTGCGTAGAAGAGTCCGAGGCCGACGATCACGCACATGCCCTGGATGATCCAGAACCGGACCACCACGAGGACTTCGGACCATCCCTTGAGTTCGAAGTGGTGCTGGAGCGGGGCCATCCGGAAGACCCGCTTGCGGGTCAGCTTGAACGAGCCGACCTGGATGACCACCGACATGGTGATGAGGACGAAGAGTCCGCCGAGGATGGCCATCAGGAGCTGGGTGCGGGAGCAGATCGCCAGACCGGCGAGCGCGCCGCCCAGCGCCAGGGAACCGGTGTCGCCCATGAAGATCTTGGCGGGCGAGGTGTTCCACCACAGGAACCCGAAGCAGGAGCCCATCAGCGCGGAGGCCACGACCGCGAGGTCGAGCGGGTCGCGCACTTCGAAGCAGGCGTTGGGGTTGGTGAGGCTGGTGGCGTTGGCGCACGCCTCCTGGAACTGCCACAGGCCGATGAAGGTGTACGCGCCGAAGACCATCACGGAGGCGCCGGTGGCGAGTCCGTCGAGGCCGTCGGTGAGGTTCACGCCGTTCGACATGGCGAGGATCATGAACAGCGCCCACACCACGAACAGCACGGGTGTGATCGACCAGCCGAAGTCGGTGACGAAGGAGAGCCGGTCGGAGGCGGGGGTCTGGCCGCGGCTGTCCGCGAAGTTGAGCGAGAGCACCGCGAAGGCGATGCCGACGATCAGCTGGCCGAGCATCTTCGCCTTGGCGCGCAGGCCCAGCGAACGCTGCTTGACGATCTTGATGTAGTCGTCGAGGAAGCCGACCAGGCCCATGCCCGCCATCAGGAACAGCACCAGCACACCGGAGAGCGAGGGCTCGCTGGAGGTGAGCACCTTCGTCAGGCCGTACGCGATGAGCGTTGCCAGGATGAAGGCGATGCCGCCCATGGTGGGCGTACCGCGCTTGCCGTGGTGGCCGCGGGGGCCGTCGTCACGGATGAACTGGCCGTAGCCCTTGCGGGCGAGCAGCTTGATCAGCAGCGGTGTGCCGATGAGCGTCAGGAAGAGGCCGATGGCCCCTGCGAAGAGGATCTGGCTCATGCGCCGGCGACCTCACCCTCGGTGCCGGGTTCGAGCAGCGCCTGGGCGACCGCTTCGAGGCCGACCGACCTGGATGCCTTCACCAGCACGACGTCCCCCGGGCGCAGTTCCTTGCGCAACAGGTCGATCGCCGCCTGCGTGTCGGACACGTGCACCGACTCCTCACCCCACGAACCCTCGTTATAGGCGCCCAGTTGCAGCCAGGACGCTTCCCTGCCCCCGACCGCAACCAGCTTGCTGACGTTGAGCCGGACGGCGAGCCGTCCGACCGCGTCGTGCTCGACGAGTGAGGTGTCCCCCAGCTCGGCCATGTGGCCGAGCACCGCCCAGGTCCGCCGCCCCTTGCCCATGGACGCGAGCGCGCGCAGGGCGGCTCGCATGGATTCGGGGTTCGCGTTGTAGGCGTCGTTGACAACCGTCACGCCGTCGGGACGCTCGGTGACCTCCATGCGCCAGCGGGAGAGGGTGCCCGCCTCGGAGAGCGCCACGGCGATCTCGTCGACGGACATGCCCAGCTCATGGGCGACGGCGGCCGCGGCGAGCGCGTTCGACACGTGGTGCTCACCGTACAGCCGCATGGTCACGTCACTGCACCCGGAGGGTGTGTGGAGCGTGAAGGCGGGCTGTCCCTGCTCGGTCAGCCGGACGTTCTCGGCAGTTACGTCCGCAGTGTCCGACTCGCCGAAGTACAGCACGCGCGCCTTGGTGCGCGAGGCCATCTCCCGTACGAAGCCGTCGTCCGCGTTGAGTACGGCGACGCCGTCGGCCGGCAGCGACTCGACCAGCTCGCCCTTGGCCTGGGCGATCTTCTCGCGGCTGCCGAACTCACCGACGTGCGCGGTCCCGACGTTGAGGACGAGGCCGATGCGCGGCGGGACGAGCTCGGTCAGGTACCGGATGTGCCCGACGCCGCGGGCGCCCATCTCCAGGACCAGGTGCCGGGTGTCCTCGGCGGTCCGCAGCGCGGTGAGCGGCAGGCCGATCTCGTTGTTGAGGCTGCCCTCCGTGTAGACGGTGGGGGCCTTGCGCTGGAGGAGCTGGGCGATCAGGTCCTTGGTGGAGGTCTTGCCCGCGGAGCCGGTGAGGGCGACGACATCGGTGCCCAGGCGTCCGACGACGGCGCGGGCGAGTGCGCCGAGCGCCTCGGTCACGTCGGGGACGACGATCGCGGGCACGCCGACGGGACGGGTGGCCAGGACGGCCACGGCGCCCGCGTCGACCGCGCGCTGCGCGAAGTCGTGGCCGTCGATGCGCGCACCGGCGTACGCGGCGAAGAGGCTGCCGGGACCGACCTGCCGGGAGTCGATGACGACGGGCCCGGCGACGGTGAGGCTCGTGTCCGGTATGTCGTGGGTCTGCCCGCTGACGAGGTCGGCGATCTCGGCGAGGGAGAGGGTGATCACTGCTTCATCCCATCTCGTGCAGGCGGCGCTCGATGGCGTCGCGCAGCACCTTGCGGTCGTCGAAGGGGCGCACCACTCCGGCGATGTCCTGGCCCTGTTCGTGGCCCTTGCCCGCCACGAGGACGGTGTCGCCGCGCTTCGCGCGGGCGACGGCCTCGGCGATGGCGGCGGCCCGGTCCTCGAAGACGGCGACGTCGCCGCGTTCGTGGGCGGGCACATCGGCGGCCCCGGCGAGCATGGTCGCGAGGATGGCGAGGGGGTCCTCGGAGCGGGGGTTGTCCGAGGTCAGTACGGCGGTGTCGGCGAGCCTGGCGGCCGCCGCGCCCATCGGGGCCCGCTTCTGCTGGTCGCGGTCGCCGCCGCAGCCCAGCACGATGTGCAGCTCGCCCTCGGTGACCTTGCGCAGGGCGCGCAGCACCGATTCCACGGCGTCCGTCTTGTGGGCGTAGTCGACGACGGCGAGGAAGTCCTGGCCCGCGTCGACGCGCTCCAGGCGGCCCGGTACGCCGGGGACGGCGGCGATGCCGTCGGCGGCGGTCTGCGGGTCGTACCCGGCGGCGGCCAGGGTGACGATCGCGGCGAGCGTGTTGGCGACGTTGAAGGGGCCGGGCAGCGGGGCGGTCGCACGGATGTGCTCACCCTGGGGGCCCAGGACCGTGAAGGTGCTGGACTGCGGCCCGACCTCGACCTTGTCGGCGCGCCAGTCGGCGTCGGGGTGGCCCTCGGCGGAGAACGTGATGACGGGCACGCCCGCCTCGGTGACCAGCCGGCGCCCGTACTCGTCGTCGAAGTTGAGCACGCCGAGCCGGGACCGCTCCGGGGTGAAGAGCTGCGCCTTCGCCCGGAAGTAGTCCTCCATGTCGGAGTGGAACTCCATGTGTTCGGGGCTCAGGTTGTTGAAGACGGCGACGTCGAAGACGCAGGCGTCGACCCGGCCGAGCACCAGGGCGTGGCTGGAGACTTCCATGGCGACCGACTTGACGCCGCGTTCGCGCATCACGGCGAACAGGGCCTGGAGGTCGGTGGCCTCGGGGGTGGTCCGCTCCGACTTGATGCGCTCGTCACCGATCCGCATCTCGACCGTGCCGATCAGACCGGGCAGGTCTCCCGCCGCCTTCAGGCCGCCCTCCACCAGGTATGCGGTGGTGGTCTTGCCGGAGGTTCCGGTGATGCCGATCTGGAGCAGGTCCAGGCCGGGGTTGCCGTAGATGTCGGCGGCGAGCTGGCCCATGTGGGCGCGGGGGTTCTCGACGACGAGCACGGGCAGCCCGGTCGCGGCGGCGCGCGCGGCGCCCGTCGGGTCGGTGAGGACCGCGGCGGCGCCGAGTTCGGCGGCCTGGGCGACGAAGTCCGCGCCGTGCAGGCGGGCTCCCGGGAGGGCGGCGTAGATGTCGCCGGGGCGGACCGCGCGGGAGTCGTGGGTGATTCCGGTGGTCTCTCCAGGTCCTGGGGACTCGATGCCCAGCCGTTCGGCCAGCTCCCCGAGGGTCGTCGGGCGGACCCGGTCCGGTCTGGGCGCTCCGGGGTAGTTCACCGGGGCGTCCTTCTGGGTGGTTTGGGACTGATCAGCGTGTGGCACGGCGGTGAGCGTACCCGGCGGAGCGGGTTCGGGGCGAAAGCAGGGGGCCCGTGCAACCCGTTTTCGAAAGTCGTGGGGAAGGGTGGTCACTGAGGGTTTCCGGTTCGTACGGAGGGTTGCCGCGGCCGCGGCGGGTTTCCGGCGCGCGGGGAGGGTGTGCGGGCGTACAGGCGGGGACGTCCGGGTCAGCCGCCCGGGGTGAAGGTGACGGGGAGGTGCGGGGGCTTGCCGCCGGTGGGCGCGACCTGCCGGGTCTTCAGGGCGAACTCCATGACCTGCTTGTAGATCGGGCCGCAGATCTGGCCGCCGAAGTAGCTGCCCTTCGTGGGGTTCTGGATGGCGCAGTAGACGGTGATCCGCGGTGCGTCGGCGGGCGCGAACCCGGCGAAGGAGGCCGTGTAGCCCTTGTAGCGGCCCGTTTCGGGGTCCACCCGGTTGGACGTGCCGGTCTTGCCGCCGACCCGGTAACCGGGGATGCGGGCCTTGGTGCCGGTGCCCTCCTCGTCGTCGACGACGGACTCCAGCATCTGGGCGAGGGTCTTGGCGGTGCGGTCGCTGACCACCCGGGTCTTCTTCGGCGCGGGCGCCGGGGTGAAGCGCCCGTCGGGGCCCTTGGTGCCGCGGACCAGGGTCGGCTCGATCCGCACTCCCCCGTTGGCGATCGTGGAGTACACGGAGGCCGCCTGCATCGCGTTCAGCGAGAGGCCCTGGCCGAAGGGGATGGTGAACTGCTGCGAGGTCGACCACTTGTCCGGCGCCGCGAGGATGCCGGGCGTTTCGCCGGGGAAGCCCAGTCCGCTGCGGCGCCCGATGCCGAACTTCGTCAGGTAGGAGTGCAGCACCCGGTTGGCCTCGGCCTGGGTGTCGCCGAGCTCGCCGGTGGCCAGGATGGTGCCGATGTTGGAGGACTTGGCGAGGACCCCGTTGAGGGTGAGGTACCAGGTCGGGTGGTCGATGTCGTCCTTGAAGAGGCGGTCGCCGCGCTTGAGCCTGTTGGGCACCACGACGTGGGTGGCGGGAGTGGCCGCCTTTTGCTCCAGCACGGCCGCCATCGACATGATCTTCGAGGTGGAGCCGGGTTCGTAGGCGTCCTGGAGGGCCGCGTTACCCAGGGCGGCGGAGTCCGCCGAGGAGAGGTCGTTGGGGTCGAACCCGGGGGCGTTGGCCATCGCCAGTACCTCGCCGGTGCGGGTGTCCTGCACTATCACGTACCCGCGGTCCGCCCCGGACTTCCGCACCTGCTCCGCGATGGCGTTCTGGGCGGCCCACTGGATGTCGCGGTCGATGGTCAGTTCGATGTCGGAGCCGGGCACGGCGGGGGTCTCGTTGGCCCCCGCGGTGGGCACCCGGCGGCCGTTCGCCTGGGCGTAGGTGATCTCGCCGTCCTTGCCCGCGAGTTGCTCGTCCAGCTGGACCTCCAGGCCGCCGGCGCCGCGTCCCGCGGCGTTGACGTAACCCAGTATTCCGGCGGCCAGGTCGCCGTTGGGGTAGACGCGGGTGCTGCTGGGCTCCTGGAGGATGCCGCCGAGGAGGTTGGCGGCGGAGTCCGGCTTCTTCCTGTTCGCGGCGGCTGCCCGGTCGCCGTACACGCTCTTGAGGTCCTTGATCTGCTTCCAGACCTGCGGGGTCTGCCGGCGGGCGAGGACCACGTACCGCGTGCGGGGGGTGGCGAGCTTCTTGGCGATCTCGGCCGGGGGCCTGCCGAGAATCGGGGCCAGCACGGCGGCGGCCTGCTGCGGCGCGTCGGCCAGCTTGCTCTGCTCGCGGGTGTAGAGGAACGGGTCGGCGGTGATGTCGTGCGCGTCCACGCTCGCGGCGAGCGCGATGCCGCTGCGGTCGGTGATCTCGCCGCGCTCGGCGGTCAGGGTGCGCTTGGTCTGCCGCTGCGCCTCGGCCTTGTCGGTGTAGGTGGCCGCGTCCACGGCCTGCACCTGGAACAGCCGTACGACGAAGGCCAGCATCACCAGCGTCATCGCCAGGCCGACCAGCCGCAGCCGGGGCCTGGGGCTGCCGAGCCGCAGCTGCCTGGCCTTGGCGGGGCGGGCCGCCGGCCTGCGGGCGGCCGGTGCGGGTCTGCGGGCGGCCGGGCGGCCGGGGGCCGGGACCCGTCGGCGCGGAGGGTTCGGGGGCACAGCCTTCGGGGGCACTGCGTCACCTGCCGGAGGTCGTCGGGGGCCCAGACGTCGTGGACGGCTGCGCGGGCGGAGGAGTGGCGGTGGTGCGCGGAGCCGGGGAGCCCGCGGGGGTGGCGGCGGCGAGCGGGGCCGGTGGTGCGGGAGTGGAGGCGCTGAGCGGAGCCGGTGGTGCGGCGGGGGCCTGCTGCTGTACGGGGCCGGGGGCGGGCTCCGGCGGCGCGGTGGCTTCCGTGGGGGTGCCGCGGACCGTGCCGTCGGGGTCGAGGAAGGCCGGTGAGCCGCCGGGGACCATGCCGAGCTCGCGGGCCCTGCGCTCCAGGGCTCCGGGGGCGGAGCGGTCGTCGACGTCGCGCTGGAGCTGCTGCTCCTCGTCGGTGAGCTCGGTGGTCTGCTTCTTGAGGTCGTTCAGCCGGAACGAGCCCTCGTTGAGCGCCGAGTTCAGCATCAGCAGGCAGATCAGCCCGCCGCCCAGGAGCACCACCACCAGCAGCACGAAGGGGGTGCGGGCCGCCTGGCCCGGGCCAGGCGGCAACAACTGGGACAGCCGTGCCGCCCTCCCCCGCACCTGCTCCGCCGGCTTCGTCACTCGGCTTCGTCCTCCCGGATGCGCTGGGCGCCGCGCAGCCGGGCGGGTGCGGCCCGGCGGTTCTCGGCGACCTCTTCCTCGGTGGGCAGTTCGGCGCCGCGGGTCAGCAGCTTGAGGCGCGGCTGGTAGCGCTCGGGGACCACCGGCAGTCCCGGCGGTGCGGTGTTGGCCGCGCCCGCCGCGAAGACCTGCTTGACGATGCGGTCCTCCAGCGACTGGTACGACATGACGACGACCCGGCCGCCGACGGAGACGGCCCGGACCGCGGCCGGGATGGCGGCCTCCACGCTGTCGAGTTCGCCGTTGACCTCGATGCGCAGTGCCTGGAAGGTCCGCTTGGAGGGGTTGCCGCCGGTGCGCTTGGCGGCCTGCGGGAGCGCGTCACGGATCAGCTCGACCAGGCGGGCGCTGTTGCTGAAGGGTTCCTTCTCGCGCTCGCGCACGATCGCCGAGACGATCCGCTTGGCCTGCTTCTCCTCGCCGTACTGGCGCAGAATGCGCACCAGTTCGCCCGGAGCGTAGGTGTTGAGGACGTCGGCGGCGCTGACGCCGGCGCTCTGGTCCATGCGCATGTCGAGCGGGGCGTCCTGGGCGTACGCGAAGCCGCGGTCGGCCTCGTCGAGCTGCATGGAGGAGACCCCGAGGTCGAACAGGACGCCCTGGACGCGCGGCACGCCGAGCCGCCGGAGCACCTCGGGCAGCTCGTCGTAGACGGCGTGCACCAGGGTGGCCCGGTCGCCGAAGGGGGCGAGCCGCTCGCCGGAGAGCCGCAGGGCCTCCTTGTCGCGGTCCAGGCCGATCAGGCGTACGCCGGGGAACTGGGTGAGCAGGGCCTCGCTGTGACCGCCGAGCCCCAGGGTGCAGTCGACGACGACCGCCCCCGGCTCGGAGATGGCCGGGGCCAACATGTCCAGGCATCGCTGGAGCATCACCGGGACGTGTCGGGTCTGGCTCATGCGCCCTCTCGAAGCAGGTGCGCGCGGGTCGTTGCGACGTACGTACGGCCCGGTCCCCACCCGCTCGGGAAGGGGAGCCGGCCGCAGGGGCCGACCGACGAGCGGGCGGAGGCCGGGCCGTACGTAACTGCCGCGCGCGGGGGGAACTACTGGATTCGCGCCACTTTAGTCCACCGGCCTTCGCGGTCAATCAACGGGCAGGGCACCGCGTGCCGTGCCCGCGACAGACCCCCGGGGCGGCTTTTCACCCGTACGAGGCAAGCCGCGCACCTCCGTCGCACGCCTGTGGAGTAGCTCACAACAACACTCGTTGACCTTCTTTGTCCCCTTCCACAGCAGGACCGGCCGGGGCCCGACCAGTACGGTCGTAGTCATGTCGACTTCCGTATCCCTTCCCGAAGGCCCCGAGGGCCAGGACCTCTCCGGCGAGGCCACGGTCATCAACCGGCTCGTCGAGGCCAACCAGCGGTACGCCGCCGGATTCACCGACCCCGGCATGGACGCCCGGCCGGTGCTCCAGGTCGCCGTCGTCGCCTGCATGGACGCACGCCTCGACCTGCACGACGCGCTCGGCCTGTCGCTCGGCGACTGCCACACCATCCGCAACGCGGGCGGCGTGGTGACCGACGACGTGATCCGCTCGCTCACCATCAGCCAGCGGGCGCTGGGCACCCGCAGCGTCATCCTCATCCACCACAGCAACTGCGGTCTGGAGTCCCTCACCGAGGACTTCCGGCACGAGATCGAGGACGAGGTCGGGCAGCGCCCCTCCTGGGCCGTCGAGGCGTTCCGGGACGTGGACCAGGACGTCAGGCAGTCGATGCAGCGGGTGCGTACCTCGCCCTTCCTGCTGCACACCGAGGACGTGCGCGGGTTCGTCTTCGACGTGACGTCCGGTCTGCTGCGGGAGATCGACCCCGCCTGACCAAGCCGGTCCGACCGTGTCGACCTGGGGCAAAAAAGCACCAACTCCGGCATTTCGCATTCACTTGCCCGCAGGCGAGTGACACGAAGCGGCAACGGCAACAAGAATGCGGGGGAGACATCCGGCCGGGAACCTTCCGGCCGGATGCGTCCCGTGTTGAGGGGTGGGCCGCTCGCGTCGTCGTGACGCCGGCCCGAAAGGGCCGAGGAGGGCCGGGGTGACGACCTATGACGATCGAGCGAGCCTTGCAGATCTGACCACCACAGCGGAGCGGGTCCGCGGGTCGGTGGAGGCTGTGATCGAGGGCAAGCCGGAGGTCGTACGGCTTTCGCTGACCGTGCTCCTCGCCGAGGGGCACCTGCTCATCGAGGACGTGCCGGGCGTCGGCAAGACGATGCTCGCGAAGGCCCTGGCAAGATCCATCGACTGTTCGGTGCGGCGCATCCAGTTCACGCCCGACCTGCTGCCCTCCGACATCACCGGTGTGTCGATCTACGACCAGCAGCGGCGCGACTTCGAGTTCAAGCCGGGCGCGATCTTCGCGCAGATCGTGATCGGCGACGAGATCAACCGCGCCTCGCCCAAGACGCAGTCCGCCCTCCTGGAGTCCATGGAGGAGCGGCAGGTCACCATCGACGGGCAGACCTACGAGCTGCCCAATCCGTTCATGGTGGTGGCCACCCAGAACCCGGTCGAGATGGAGGGCACCTACCCGCTGCCCGAGGCCCAGCGCGACCGTTTCATGGCGCGCGTCTCGATCGGCTACCCGTCGCCCGAGGCGGAGCTCCAGATGCTCGACGTGCACGGCGGGATCTCCCCGCTGGACGACCTCCAGCCGGTGGCGCACGCCCACGACATCGTCAAGCTGATCGACGCCGTGCGCACGGTGCACGTCGCCGACGCCGTGCGGCGGTACGCCGTCGAACTGGTCGGGGCCACCCGCAACCACCCCGACCTGCGCCTGGGCGCCTCCCCGCGCGCGACCCTGCACCTGCTGCGGGCCGCCAAGTCCTCCGCCGCGCTCAGCGGCCGGGACTACGCGCTGCCCGACGACGTACAGGCACTGGCGGTGGCGGTGCTCGCGCACCGGCTGCTGCCCACCGCGCAGGCCCAGCTCAACCGGCGGACCGCCGAGCAGGTGGTGCTGGAGATCCTCCAGCGGACCCCGGTGCCGACCGGGAACACCCCGGCCCCGCCGTACCAGGGTTCGCCCGGCGTCCGGCCGCTGTGATGCCGGCCGGGGGGCCCGAGGCCGAGCCCGGGAGCAAGGAGGGCGGGGTGCGGGCCGCACTGGCCGGTCTGACCACGCGCGGCAGGTCGTTCCTGGCCGCCGGGCTCGCGGCCGCGGTCTGCGCGTACGTCCTGGGGCAGGGCGATCTGCTGCGGGTGGGAGTGCTGCTCGCGGTGCTGCCGCTGATGTGCGTGATCGTGCTCTACCGCACCCGCTACCGGGTCGCAGGCAGCCGCCGGCTGACCCCCTCACGGGTGCCCGCGGGCTCCGAGGCCAGGGTGCACCTGCGGATGGACAACGTCTCGCGGCTGCCCACCGGGCTCCTGATGCTCCAGGACCGGGTGCCCTACGTGCTGGGGCCGCGCCCCCGCTTCGTACTGGACAGGGTGGAGGCGGGCGGCCGCCGCGAGGTGTCCTACCGGGTGCGCTCCGACCTGCGCGGGAAGTACCCGCTGGGGCCGCTCCAGCTGCGGCTGACCGACCCGTTCGGGATGTGCGAGCTGAGCCGCTCGTTCAGCGCGTACGACACCCTGACGGTGATCCCCCGCGTGGAGGCACTGCCTCCGGTGCGCCTGACGGGCGAGGCCAACGGATACGGCGACGGCCGCCTGCGGTCGCTCGCGCTGGCCGGCGAGGACGACATCATTCCGCGCGGTTACCGGCACGGCGACGACCTGCGCCGGGTGCACTGGCGCTCCACTGCCCGCTACGGCGAGCTGATGGTGCGCCGTGAGGAGCAGCCGCAGCGGGCCCGCTGCACGGTGCTGCTCGACACCCGGCGGGAGGCCTACGCGGGGGCCGGGCCCGACTCGGCCTTCGAATGGGCGGTCTCGGGGGCGGCGTCCGTGCTGGTGCACATGCTCGAACGGGGCTTCTCGGTACGGCTGCTGACCGACACCGGCAACTCGGTACCGGGCGACGGGGCGGGCGGATTCACCGGCTCCACCCAGGAGTCGGCGGACTCGGCCGGGCTGATGATGGACACCCTGGCGGTGGTCGGGCACTCCGAGGGCGGCGGTCTCTCGCCGTCGTACGACGTCCTGCGGGGCGGCAACGAGGGCCTGCTGGTCGCCTTCTTCGGCGACCTCGACGGCACCCAGGCGGCGGTCGCGGCACAGATGCGCGGGCGCACCGGCGCGGCGGTCGCGTTCGTCGCGGACAGCGAGGTGTGGACCTGCGAACCGGCCGCCGCGGTGGCGGTGCGCGAGCGGGCCGAGGAGCGGCTGCGGGCGCTGCGCGACGCCGGCTGGACGGCGGTCTGCGTACCGCCCGGCAGGCCGCTGCCCGATCTGTGGCGGCAGGCGGAGGCGCAGCGCGCCGCCGGCGCGGACACCAGGAGCATGAAGACGGGAACTTCGGGGATGTCGGGGATTTCGGGGGGCTGGTCATGAGCGGGCGCGGTCGGATGACGCTCTGCGCGCTGGCCGCCACGCTGCTGGCGGCGGCGGCGCTGATTCCGCTGGTGACGGGGAGCGGCTGGTTCCTCCAGGCCGCCCTCCTGGTCTCCGTGCAGGCCGGGGTCGGGGCGCTGGCCCGCCGGGTGCCCCTGGCCAGGACGCTCACGGTCACCTTGCAGCTGGTCGTGTCCATGATGCTGCTGACCCTGATGTTCGCCGGCGGCCGCGCGCTGCTCGGGGTGCTGCCGGGGCCCGAGGCGGTCGAGGAGTTCAGCAGGCTGCTGAACTCCGGGGCCGCCGACGTCAACCGGTACGCGATCCCGGCACCCGCGTCCGAGGGCATCCGGCTGATGCTGGTCGGCGGGGTCCTCGCGATCGGCATCGCGGTGGACGCCCTCGCGGTGACCTTCCGCAGCGCGGCCCCGGCCGGGCTGCCGCTGCTCGCCCTGTACTCGGTGGCCGCGGGCCTGTCCGGGGGCGGCGCGAGCTGGCTGTTCTTCCTGTTGGCGGCCGCCGGTTATCTGCTGCTCCTGCTGGCGGAGGGGCGCGACCGGCTCTCGCAGTGGGGCCGGGTGTTCGGCGGTTCGGCGCCGGGCCGGACGCGGCAGAGCGCGACCGGGCTGGAGACCGGCGGGAGCGCACCGCTCGCCCCGGTCCGCACCGGCCGGCGCATCGGGGCACTCACGCTGGGCGTCGCCCTGCTGGTCCCGGCCCTGCTGCCCACCCTGAACGGTGGTCTGCTCGGCGGCAGCGGACCCGGGCGCGGCAACGGTTCGGGCGGCACCATCTCCGCGGTGAACCCCCTGGTCTCGCTCCAGGAGAGCCTCAACCAGCCGGTCGACCGCGAGGTGCTGCGCTACCGCACCTCGGCACAGCAGGTGCAGGACATGTATCTGCGGATCGTGGCCCTGGACCAGTTCGACGGCACCGCGTGGAAGTCGTCCGAGCGCAAGATCGGTAACATCCCCGACCCGCTCCCCGCACCGGCCGGGCTGAGCCGCGAGGTACCCGTCACCGAGGTCAGGACCAGGATCCAGGCGGCCGGTTCGTACGAGCAGAACTGGCTGCCGCTGCCCTTCCCCGCGACCCGGGTCGAGATCAACGGGCGCTGGCGGTTCGAGCCGGAGGGCCGCACCCTGGTCGGCGACCGGGGACAGACCACCAAGGGAGTGGGCTACGACGTCCTCAGCCTGGCCGTGGCGCCGACGAAGGCACAGCTGGCCGCGGCGCCTCCCGCACCGGCCGCTCTGCGCAAGGAGTACACCCGGGTGCCGGGGAACCTGCCGCCGGTGGTGAAGCGGACCGCGCTCCAGGTCACCAAGGACGCGTCGAACGACTACGAGCGGGCGGTCGCGCTCCAGGACTGGTTCGCCTCCGAGGGCGGTTTCACGTACGACACCGAGGTGAGGTCGGGCACCGGCTCGGAGGCCATCGCTCGTTTCCTCCAGCAGAAGGAGGGCTTCTGCGTCCATTTCTCCTTCTCGATGGCGGCGATGGCCCGCACTCTGGGCATCCCGGCACGGGTCGCCGTGGGCTTCACCCCGGGCACCGCGAAGCCGGACGGCTCGATGTCGGTCGGGCTGCGCGACGCGCACGCCTGGCCCGAGCTGTACTTCGAGGGGCTGGGCTGGACCCGCTTCGAGCCGACCCCGACCCGGGGCACCGCTCCCCAGTACACCCAGCAGGACGCACCCTCGGAGGAGCCGGGCGGCTCCGCCGGGCCGACCACCGGTGCGTCGGCGGCGCCGTCCGCGGCCCCGAAGCCGTCGGACAGCTGCGCGGCCGCCGACCGCAGGCTCGGCGACTGCGGCCGGGACGAGCAGGGCGTCGCGGCCGTTCCGGCCGACCCCGGTACACCGGCCGGGCTCGTCCTGGGCATCGCGGCGGGCGTGCTGCTTCTCCTGGCCGTGCCGCTGCTGCCGCTGCTGTGGCGGACCCGGGTGCGGGCACGGCGGCTGGGCTCGGGCGGGCGGACGCCCGCGGACACGGCGGAGCGCACCCTCGCGGCCTGGCGGGAGATCACCGACTCGGCGTGGGACCTGGGCATCCGGCCCGACGAGTCGCAGACGCCGCGCGGAGCGGCCGCCCGGATGGTCAGGCTCGGTGCGCTGGACGAGCCGTCGTCCGAGGCGGTGCACCGGGCGGCCGGGGCGGTGGAGCAGGTGCTGTACGCCCGGGTTCCGCAGGCGAACGGTGGCCTGGTGGACGACGTCCACCGGGTACGGGCCGGACTGCGGGACGCGGCAGGCCGCCGGGCCAAGCTGCGGGCACTGCTGCTGCCGCGCTCGGCCGTGCGGGTGATGTGGGCGGTTTCCGCGCGGGCGTCCGCGCTGGTGGGACGGTGGAGCGAGGTGTGGGGTCGCTGGTCGACGGGAGCGGCCCGCCGACTGGCCCGCCGATAGGGCTGCTTGCTCATTCACGCCCCGTTGGGCGGCGGGGCCGCCTCGCCCCCCCCACTCCCCAGCCCGCTTGGGCGGCGGGGCCGCCCCCCGGGGGCGGGACGGGCGGGCAAGGGGGCGGCCCCCGGCGGAGCCGAGCACCTGGGCCCCGCCCCACCCCGGCCCCCACCGCCCAGAAGGGGCTGAGGGGAGCAGGAAGGCGGAGGTACACGCAAGGGGGCGACCACCGGAAAGTGGTCGCCCCCTTATGCGTATGTGGCGGGCTTCGACCCGCCCGACGGCCGTCCGGTCAGCCGCCCTGTTCGTCTCGGCGGCGCTGCCACCGCTGCTCGATCCGGTTCATCACCGAGCGGCGCTGCCTGGGCTGTCGGCGGCCCGCGGGCGCCATGCCAGGAACGGGCTGCTCGCCCGGTTTGGGAGCCTTGCGCCATCCGGTGACCGCGAGGACGGCACAACCGAGCATGACAAGGAAGCCGACCACACTCACCCAGATTTCCTGGGCGACCATGCCGGCCATGAGGAGCGCGATACCCACAAGGAAGCCTGCGACCGCCTGGTAGACCCGTCGCCGGGTGTACGTACGCAGCCCGCTTCCCTCAAGCGCTGTCGCGAATTTGGGATCTTCGGCGTACAGCGCTCGCTCCATTTGCTCGAGCATTCGCTGCTCGTGCTCCGAGAGCGGCACGGAGTCCTCCTACTCGTCGGTCGCGGGGGGCGACCGGATGCGGCCCTTTCAGAATAGGCAGGGAATCGCCCCCGTGAAACCCGCCCTCTACGCCAATTCGCCAATCCGGGCCGCCGTGCCGGCTTGGCAGTTGAAGCGTGCATTCCCCAACGGCCGACCCGTCATGCCGACGGTGTACTCCGATCATACGGGGCCCGGAGGCTGATCGGGGGGCCTGCGGCGGACTCCGTACCCCCCACCTACCCGCTCCCGCCCCTGATCAGCCGCCGTGGAGCCGTTCCCGTGCCGGTCCGGGGCCATTGCTCCGGACGGCTGGCGGGGGCGCACGGGGGATGGCGGACAGGGCAAGGGCCCGCCGCCGGCCCGTACCGGAGTCGGGCAACCGGTCCGTACGGGAGTCGCGCCGCCGGTCCGTGCCCAAGGCACGCAGCCCGGTCCGTACCGGAGGGCGCGCTAGCGGTCCGTGCCGGAAGTCCGCTTGCGGCCCAGTACGTGCAGCTGGGTGGCCACGGCGTGGAACGCGGCGAGCTCGGCGGCCGCGGCCTCCAGCTTCAGCAGTGCCTCCATGGCGCCGGGCTCGGTGTCGACCAGGACGCCGGGCACCAGGTCGGCGAAGACCCGGACGCCGTGCACGGCGCCGACCTCGACGCCCGCACCGTCCGCCAGCGCGCCCAGCTGCTCGGCGGTGAAGCGGCGGGGCACGGGGTCGCCCTCGCCCCAGCGGCCCGCCGGGTCGGTGAGCGCCTGGCGGGCCTCGTTGAAGTGGCCGGCCAGGGCGCGGGCGAGGACGGCGCCGCCGCTTCCTGCCGCGAGCAGGCTGAGGGTGCCGGCCGGGCGCAGGGCCGCCACCACGTTGCGCAGTCCCTCGGCCGGGTCGTCGACGTACTCCAGGACGCCGTGGCAGAGCACCGCGTCGTACCCCTCGCGCTCGACCACGTCGAAGAGGCCAAGTGCGTCGCCCTGCACTCCGCTGACCCGGTCGGCGACCCCGGCCTCGGCGGCCCGGCGCTCCAGCGCGAAGAGGGCGTTGGGGCTGGGGTCGACCACGGTGACCCGGTGGCCCAGCTCGGCGACCGGCACCGCGAAGTTCCCGGTGCCGCCTCCGGTGTCGAGGATGTCCAGGGTGTCGCGGCCGGTCTCCTGCGCACGGCGGTCGAGGGCGTCCTCAAGGACCTCCCGGACCACGGCGGTACGAAGGGAGGCGCGGGGGCGCATCGGTTCCGACACGGCATTGACTCCTCGGTGAACGGTGCGGGCCGGGGGCCCGCTGACAAGGCTCCGCCCAGCCTAATGGCCCCCGGCCCCGCCCAGGTCATCCCGCCTGCGCGGGGCCGGGACCGGCGGCCCGCGGCGGCGGGGATCCCGGCCGTGCGGGCCCTGCCGCGGTGTCCTCGTCGCGCGCCTTCGGCAGTACGGGCTGCGGCACGAGCATCCGCTCGACGAGACGGAGGAACATCTCCGCGTCGCGCACCAGGTCGTCGGCGTCCCGGGTACCGGCGGCGCCCCGTATCCCCGCTTCGGCACGGGCCCTGCGCTCGGCCCCGGCGGCGAACAGGGCGCTCCACTCGGCCAGTTCGGGCGCGGTCTCCGGCAACACCTCCCAGGCGCTGCGTATGCGCTGCCTGCGGCGCGGGGTGGATTCGGGGCGACCGCGGGCGGCGAGCACGGCTGCGGCGGTGCGCAGCGCGGCCAAGTGGGCGGTGGCGTACCGCTCGTTGGCGGCCTCGGTGACGGCGGCCTCCTCCAGGCCGGCGCGGGCCTGGGCGAGCAGGTCGAGGGCGGCGGGCGGCGCCGAGGAGCGGCGCTGCACCGGGTGGACATCTGCGTGGACACCAGCGCGAGTCATGACGAACCTCCTGATCGTCGGGTAACGGCGCTGTGGCCGTATGTGCCCACTGTGAGGGACACCACTGACAATTGCCCCTGAGCTGGGCTTTTACCCAAGGGGCCGCAAGGCATACTTTTGAACTGACCGGTCAGTTCAAAAGTGGGGAGGGTGCGTGGACAGCCCGCACACGGGGACAGCAACGACCGAGGGGGCCACGTTGACCGCGGTGGACTTCGGTCTCAAGGGCCCGCGCGGCTGGGCCTTCCGGGGTGTGGAACTCACCGCCCCGGCCGGGTCGTTCGTCGCGATCGAGGGCCCTTCGGGGTCCGGCCGCACCTGCCTCCTGCTCGCCCTGACCGGCAGGATGCGCGCCACCGAGGGGCATGCCGAAGTGGGCGGCCTGCGGCTGCCCAAGAAGCTGGCGGCGGTGCGCCGGATCAGCGCGCTGGGCCCGGTGGCCGGCGTCAACGACCTCGACCCGGCCTACACGGTGGCCGAGCACCTGCGCGAACGCGCCCTGTTGCAGCGCCGGTTCGACGGTTCGCTGCGCTCCCTGCTGCAACGGCCCTCCGTGCGCCGGGCGGCGGCCCGGGCGCGGATCGACGCCGCGATGGCGGCAGTGGGTCTCGACCTGGCCTCGCTGCCCAAGGGTGAGCGGACGTCCGTGCGGGATCTGGAGCGGCTGGAGGGACTGCGGCTGTCGCTGGGCCTCGCGCTGATGTGCGGGCCGCGGCTGCTGGCCGTGGACGACGCGGACCTCAAGCTGTCCGATGCCGAGCGCGAGCAGGCGTGGGAGTTGCTGCGGTCGGTGGCGGACTCCGGCACGACCGTTCTCGCGGTGTGCAGCGAGCCGCCCGAGGACGCGCTGCGGGTCCGCGTGGGCGACGTACGCGAGGAGCCCGCCCAGGAGGTGGAGCACGACGTGCGGCCCGCACAGGACGTGGAGCACGACGTGAAGCCCGCACAGGACACGAAGCACGAAGCGAAGCCCGCACAGGACACGAAGCACGACCTGAAGAAGGACACGACCGAGGAGGGGGCGGCCGATGCGCTCGCCGAAACTGGCCGCTCTTGAACTCAAGCGGTTCGGCAGGGGCAAGCTGCCGCGTGCCGCACTGGTGGCGCTGTTGCTGCTGCCGTTGCTGTACGGCGCCCTGTACCTGTGGTCCTTCTGGGACCCGTACGGGCGGCTCGACAAGATCCCGGTGGCACTCGTCAACGAGGACCGGGGCGCGACCGCCGCGGGCAAGAAGATCACCGCGGGTGACGAGATCACCGGCAAGCTGCTCGACAGCAAGGTCTTCGACTGGCAGGAGGTGAGCGCGAAGGACGCCAAGGACGGCGTTGAGAACGGCTCGTACTACCTGTCGCTGACCATGCCCTCCGACTTCAGCAAGCGGATCGCCTCCAGTTCCGGGGATTCCCCGGAGACCGGCGCCCTCCAGGTCGCCACCAACGACTCGAACAACTACATCGTCGGACAGATCTCCCGGTCGGTGTTCTCCGAGGTGCGCAGGGCGGCGTCCACGAACGCCTCGCGCGGCTTCCTCGACAAGATCTTCATCTCGTTCTCCGACATCCACGACGCGACCGAGAAGGCCGCCAAGGGCGCCCAGGACCTCAAGGGCGGCATCGGGAAGGCGAAGCAGGGCTCCAAGGACCTCGCCGACGGGCTGAAGGACGCCAAGAAGGGCAGCGGGGACCTGTCGGGCGGGATCAAGAAGCTCGACACGGGAGCGGCGGACCTCGCGTCCGGTTCCAAGAAGGTCGCCGACGGCACCAAGGAGCTGTCGCAGAAGGTCAACGCCATCGCGGGCCGGATGGGTCCGTACCTCCAGAACGACGGCAAGTCGATCGCCCGGTCCGCGCAGTTGGTCGCGGACGGCTCGAAGGCGGCCCGTGATCATCTGACCACCCTGGTGAAGCACGCCCCGGGGGCCGCGGCGGGCTCCCGCAAGGCCGCCGACGAACTGACCGCCCTGAACCAGGAGTTCTGCCAGGGCCAGGGCCAGGGTCAGAACAAGCCCGATGCCGGCGCCACCGCCGACACCGCCGCCGCGGACGCCGCGGCCAGGGCCCGCGTCTGCCCCACCCTGAAGAAGGGCGTGACGGCCGCCGGGAACGCCGCGAAGATCTCCGCGGACGTCAACGCGATGGTCCAGGACAGCAACAGCGACCTGGCCGTCCTGGACACGCGACTCAAGGACATCCAGACGAAGTCGCAGGACCTGGTCCGCAGCGCCCCGCACCTGGACAGCGACCTCAAGTCGGCCGTCGCCAAGGTCAACGCGCTCAACGCGGGTGCCCAGAAGGTCTCCCAGGGCGCGGCCAAGCTGCACTCCGGTCTTGGCTCCGCCCGTACCGGCGCCACCGATCTCGACCAGGGCGTCGGCAAGCTGAAGACCGGTGCCCACGACCTGGACGGCGGCCTGTTCAAGCTCGCCGACGGCAGCGGCAAGCTGGCCGGCGGGCTGCACGACGGCGTGGGGAAGATCCCGGACTACGACAAGGACTCCCGCGACAAGCGCACCGACGTG
Organism: Streptomyces sp. NPDC058663; assembly: GCF_042716745.1. Taxonomy (NCBI): domain Bacteria; kingdom Bacillati; phylum Actinomycetota; class Actinomycetes; order Kitasatosporales; family Streptomycetaceae; genus Streptomyces; species Streptomyces sp. NPDC058663. The sequence goes on along the minus strand of NZ_JBHXRV010000023.1, from coordinate 3,738 downwards.
ATGTCCGACCCGGTCAAGCTGGCCTCGCAGTCGATGCACAAGGCACCCAACTACGGCACCGGTTTCGCGCCGTACTTCATCCCGCTGTCCCTGTGGGTCGGCGCGATGGTGGCGTACATGCTGATCCAGCCGCTCAACCGGCGGGCCCTGGCCGCCGGGGCGTCCGCCTGGCGGATCGCGTTCGCGGGCTGGCTGCCGGTGGCGGCCCTCGGCTGCGCCCAGGTCGCAGCGCTGATGTCGGTGCTGCACTGGGGGCTCGGCCTGGAGATGTCCCGCACCGCCGGGACGCTGGGCTTCCTGGCTCTGGTGACCGGTTGCTTCTCGGCCATCGTGCAGTGGCTCAACGCCCGCTTCGGCGCGGCGGGCCGGATCCTGGTGCTGGCGGTGCTGATGCTCCAGCTGACGTCCGCGGGCGGCACGTACCCGGTGCAGACCTCGCCGGCGTTCTTCAACGCGATCCATCCCTTCCTGCCCATGACGTACGTCGTCGAGGGGCTGCGCCGGCTGATCTCGGGCGGCGGCCTCGAACCGGTCTGGACGGGCAGTGTCGTGCTGGCCGCCTTCACCGCGGGGGCGCTCGCGCTCACCGCACTGTCCGCACACCGCAAGCAGGTCTGGACGCTGGACAGACTGCACCCCGAACTCAGCCTGTGAGAATCAACGCCATGGACAGCAGCAGCACGCGTCGCCGCAACACCCGGCAGAAGCTCTACGAGGCGGCCGTAACCCTCATCGCGGAGCAGGGTTTCTCCTCCACCACCGTGGAGGAGATCGCCGAGCGGGCCGGCGTCGCCAAGGGCACCGTGTACTACAACTTCAAGAGCAAGAGCGAGCTCTTCGAAGAGCTGCTGCGCTACGGCGTCGGCCTGCTCACCGCCTCCCTCCAGGAGGCTGCCGACGCCACCCGGGTCCGGGGCGGCACCAAGGTCGAGTCGCTCGACGCGATGATCAGGGCGGGCCTGGAGTTCATCCACCGCTATCCGGCCTTCACCCAGCTGTACGTCGCCGAGCTGTGGCGCACCAACAGGGCCTGGCAGTCGACGCTGCTGGTCGTGCGTCAGCAGGCGGTCGCCGTCGTCGAGACGGTCCTCGCGGAGGGCGTCGCCGACGGCGAGCTGAGCGAGGAGATCGACATCCCGCTGACCGCGGCCGCGCTGGTCGGGATGGTGCTGGTGGCGGCGCTGGACTGGCAGGCGTTCCAGAGCGAGCGCTCGCTGGACGACGTCCATTCGGCGCTGTCGCGGCTGCTGCACGGACGGGTGGGCGGCGACTCGCGCTGAGCGCCCGGGGGTGTGCCCCTCGGGACGGTTCCGGGGGTGTGCCCCTCGGGACGGTTCCGGGGGTGTGCCCCTCGGGACGGTTCCGGGGGTGTGCCCCTCGGGACGGTTCCGGGGGTGTGCCCCTCT
>NZ_JBHXRV010000023.1:0-2233 GCF_042716745.1 Streptomyces sp. NPDC058663 | reverse complement strand
GGGACGGTTCTGAGGGTGTGCCCCTCGGGACGGTTCTGAGGGTGTGCCCCTCGGGACGGCTCAGGCTCCGTGGAGCCGTCCGAAACGGCAGAGCACCGGTCCGGTGAGGCTCGATCCCCCCGAGCCTCACCGGACCGGTGCGTCTCCCCCGTGTCCCCGTTGTTCCCCGTTGCGTCAGGGGTGCCGCGCCGCTTCCGCCGCCCCGTGTCGGCGGTCTCGGCGCGGTGCCCCCTCCGTGTGCCCCACTCTTCCGTCTCCGCAGGTGGGAGCCCATCCGCGCAGCTACTCATCTCTGCTCCTAGGTACGGATACTCAGACCGGCCCGCGCCACCCGCTCACACACTTTGGCCGCCGGGCCGATCGAGACGGCGCCCGCCCGGCCGGGGCTTCGGCACTGTCGGTGGCGGCCGATAAAGTCGTCGGCATGGCACGGATTGTGGTGATCGGCGCCGGGCTCGGCGCGATGGCGACCGCTGCCCGGCTGGCCGTCGCGGGCCACCGGGTGACGGTGTACGAGCGGGGACGGACCTACGGCGGCTCGGCGGGCCGCTTCGAGCGCGACGGCTTCGGCTTCGACACGGGGCCGGATCTGGTGCACCTTCCCGCCGTGTACCGGGACGTGTTCGTGAAGACGGGCAAGGAGCCGCTGGAAGCCCTCGTCGACATAGCCCAGGTGGACCCGGCGGTACGGCACTTCTTCCCCGACGGCACCACGGTGTCGTTGCCCAACGCCTCGCGCGGCGGCGTCGTCGCCGCGCTGGAGGAAGCGCTGGGCACCGGACTCGGCGAGCGCTGGGGGGAGTTCATGAACCGGGCGCGGGACGCCTGGGACCGCACCCGCCGCCCCCTTCTCGAAGAGCCCCTGCGCGCCGACTGGCAGGTCCTCGGCCGCGACCCCTACCCCTCGGTGCCCGTCAAGCGGCTGCTGCGGCGCACCAGGCGGGCGGGCACGCTGGCCGAGGTGGCCGCCTGGGAGCTGGCCGATCCGCGGCTGGCCGCCCTGCTGGAGAGCTACGCCCTGGCGTACGGGCTCGACCCCCGCGACGCCCCGGCCTCCGCGGCCGTACTGCCGTACCTGGAGCAGACCTTCGGCAGCTGGTACGTGGCCGGGGGCACGCGGGAGCTGGCCCGCGCGCTGTACGAGCGGTGCGTGGCGCGGCGGGTGGAGTTCGTCTTCGGCGCACAGGTGGCGTCGGTCGTCGAGAAGGACGGCCGGGCGGTGGGAGTGGAGCTGGCCGACGGGACCCTCGCCGAGGCGGACTCGGTGGTCGCCGCCGTACCGCCGGAGCGGTTGTCCGCGCTGCTGGGCGGTCGGTCGGCGTACGGAAGCCAGGACGCGCCGCCGCGGGGGGCCGCACCGGTGGGGGTGGCGGGGCGGGTACGGGTGTTCCTGGCGCTCGACGGAGCGCGGGAGGCGGGGGCGGTGCACCGGAGCGTGGTGCATGCGGCACACCGTGAGGGCCGGCTGGCGGAGGTGTTCGACGGGGCGGGGCCGACGGGGACCTCTGGTGCAGGGGGCCCGGGTGCAGGGGCCACGGGTGCGGAGTCACCCAACCCGGAGTCCGCTCCCACCGTGTGGGTGTCGCGGCCCGACGATCCGGCGCTGCGGCCCGGCGAGGGGCACGAGGCGGTGGTGCTCACCGCGACCGCTCCGGCCCGCCCGGGGTACGACTGGCTGGCTCCCGGGGTGGCGGAGAGGTGGGCGGACCGCATGGTGGCCGCGGCTGCCGCGGCGGTGCCGGGGCTCGCCGAGCGGATCCGGTGGCGGGAGATCAGGACGCCGGCCGACACGGCGGAGGTGACGGGGGCGGGTGCGGGCGCTGTACCTGCGCCCGCGCTGGCGGGGCGGGACGGGCGGTTCCTCGCACCGTCCAACACGACGTCGCTGGACGGGCTCTACGCGGCCGGGGGGTGGGCGCATCCGGGCGGCGGGGTGGCCCATGCGGGGATGTCGGGGGCGCTGGTGGCGGGGCTGATCGTGGAGGGGGAGGGGTTTCGGGGGTCGCAGTGAGGGGCCCTGGGGCGGGCGGCGACGGGTGGGTCCGGGGGGCGTACGGGGGCGGGGCGGAGGTCGGGCGGGGCCGGGTTGTGCGGCTCCGCCGGGGGCCGCCCCCTTGCCCGCCCGTTCCGCCCCCGGGGGGCGGCCCCGCCGCCCAAGGGGGCGGGGGGGGAGGGGTGTGGGCGGCCTCGCCGCCCAAGAGGGCTGGGGGGGAGAGGGTCGGGCGGCCCCCCC
>NZ_JBHXRV010000022.1:0-130720 GCF_042716745.1 Streptomyces sp. NPDC058663 | reverse complement strand
CTCGTCCGACAGAACTAACTCGGCCTTCGGCCGTCCAGTACGTGCCACAGACCAAGTCTAAACATCTGAACAGAATTCCTGACTCAGAAGACTAGCATCGGAGCGTGAACTCGCAGACCGACAGCAACGATCTCCCGGCCCTACGCAGATGGCTGGGCGGCTCAGATTCGCACCCGCTGCGCCGGTACTTCGAGTACCGCCGGCCGGACCTGCACCCGGTCGTCGTCTCGGCTTGGTGGAAGAGCGTCATCCTGGTGCCCGTGGAGCAGACCCTGTCCATTCTGGAAGCAGCTGCGCCGGTGGGGCTGGACGGTAAGCGGCGGGACTTCCGCGCGTTCACGGACATGAGCGAAGCGGGCATGCAGCACTTCCGGACACACCTCACCGAGTTGACGGTCGCCTCGCAACTGGCCGAGGCCGGCGTTCCGTTCCGGTTCAACACCGGCGAGGGACCCGACCTGCTCCTGCAGTGCGGTCAGGAGACCTTCGGTATCGAAATCGGCTCCCGCCACCCGCGGAGTGTCTCTGACCTCAGCTACGCCCTGATTCGAGGTCTCCGGGAACGCGGCCTGCCAGCAACCGTCAGCATATGCACGGACCCGATCCCACCCGTGACCATCAGAGCCAGCGTCCGGGACGCGGTTGTGCAGGCGTTCCTTCCTGCCGACGGCAGCCTTGGCGTCACCTCATTGCGCGTCGAAGCCGCCCCGGCACGCCCTGAAGACGACATTCCGGCTTCCTGGTTGGACATCCGGGTCAGCTGCGGCAATGGCTACACGACCATGTCCGCCCCGTTCAAAAGTCCTCACGTCACTGCGATGGCACAGGATGTGGCCTCCGGGGTGCTCCGGGAGAAGCGCAAGCGGCGCCAAGCCAGGCTGATGCCGACCGTGCTGATCGTTAACCTGAGTGGTGGCGACCTGCCGGATCTACGGTCTTGGCCGGAGGTATTTCACGCCCTCTGGGAAGCCGACGACGACTTCCTGGCCGTCGGCGGCCTGACCATCAGTACCCGCAGCCGAGTACCCGAGCTGCGGTTCTCGCTGAACCCCTTCGCGGATCAGCAGGCGCTGGATCGGGTCACCGCGCTGGTCTCCGGGTGCGGCATCTTTTCCGATCTGGCCGATCAGTTGAAGAACAAACAACGGCCCACGCGTTAGTGGCCGCCGCGATCGTCCCCGAGGACGCTCTACGCAGCTGCCCTCCGCGTGTCCTCCGCACGCGTCAGGCCCCGGGAGGCCCTCCGACCTGTCCGCAGTCGATCTCCTGCTACGTGCCGAGCTACACCCCGCCCGGCCGCCAGACGGCTAACCCTCCCCTGATCGACGCGACCCGCGCGGTAGGGAACCAGGGGAAGTCTGGCGCGGACGGCCACGAAGGGGCCACCCAATTGGGGACACCGATTACTCCGCGCCCACCTGGGCTCGTCTGACGCAACAAACGGCACTGTTCCGTGGTCAAGGAAGCGCGTCCTCAGGGTCGTCAGGGCGGTGGCCGCGAACGCGATACAGGAGCTCATCCGGGTGACGCATGACTCTGGCCAGTCGCCACGCGGTGTCATACGATCTGCGGCCGCGCTCCCGTGACCACAGGCGTACGGCAAGGAGACTGGTGAGTGGGTCGAGCAGCCAGCGCAGTACGGCGGTCTTCACTGCTCATCCTCTGTTACGAAGGGGACGGTCGTGGGTGACGGCGCGACGGACTCCAGGTCGCTAGACGGCGACGGCCAGGGGAACCGGTCGGCCCACCCCATCTGTTCGAAGAGCGTGTGGGCGGTGGCCGTGAACCGTGCCTGCCGTCCCGGCACGTCGTCCAATTGCTCCCAGACGTAGAGGAGGGTGTGGGCGAGCTGCTCGGCTTGCGTGCGCTCGGTGACGGACGTCGCCGCGAGAGGGCGGATCGTGTCCTTGAACGTCTCCCAGCTGAGGGTCGGCAGGTCGTCCAGATGTCTCTCCAGCCACCACAGGCGAGCGCTTTCCCGGTCGGTGCAGACGGCCCGGGCCAGCTCCTGTCGGCGCAATCGGTCCTGTGCGAGCTGCAATTCAACTTCGCGCAGTGCGTTCTGATGTCTCAGGGCTCGGTCGGCGTCCTGCTGGGGGAGCAGCAAGGTGAGCCGTGCCCTGAGCCACAGGTTGGGATGGCCATCGGGGTTGTGCCACGGCGAGACCGCCAAAGTGAGACGCTGCTGAGCACATTCCAATTCCTCGGGCAGGTGCTTCCCTGCGATGCCACGGCCGAGCTCGTCCAGGGCCAGGCGGGCCGCCGCTCGTGCGGCGGTCGCGCGGTGTGCCCCGGTCCCCCGAAGCGGGGTCAGATGAGTGAGACTGCCACGCGCCAGGAAACGGATGCCCGGCAGGCATGTGGGCCAGTACGTGGTGAACCGGCCAACCCGCCTTCTCCACCAGGGACCGGGATGATCGCTCATGCCTCCGCCGCTTGCTGGGCGAGACTGTCGTGCTGCACGGCGTAGCCGAGGACGTCCCGCCAGAACGGCCGGACCCCCGCTCCGTCCGCCACCAACAACCGGTCGAGCGGCACTCGCAGCCACGGTGGGGCGAAGACCTTCGCGAGCAGAGCAATCACCGCGCCCCGGTGGTCGGCATCGTGCTCGAACCGCTCCTGCCACCGGAGGAGTTGGTCGAGCACAGCGGTCACGGCGTCGTTGGTGGACAGCAGCGTCTGCCAGGCATGGGCGAAGTACTCCCGGCTCGAGGCATCGCGGGCCGAGGCGAGGATGAGGTCCGTACCCGTGTCACTGGAGACAAGGGCAAGGAAGGACCCCAACGCCTGGCGGCGCGCCTTTCCACCGGCCTCGGCTCCATGCTTCCTCAGCCACTGCACGACTGTTTTGTCCACGAGGCCAGGAGCGTGCCGGGCGAGCTCCCGGAAGGCGTCGATTAGCTTCTGGGCGCCGAACTCCTTCTCGCCCGCTGCTTTGCCCAGGCGGGTGAGGGCGAGGGCCGGCTGCTCCAGACCCCAGGGCCCGCCACAGACGTCGATGACCAGATCGACCTTTTCCGCATTGCTGGACTCCGCCCAGTTGAGGAGGCGGTCCCGGACGTAGCGGCCGAGTTCGGCGTCGGTCGCGGCCTTCGTGAGGGCTTCAACGGCCAAGAATCGTCGCCGGTCGGTGAGCCCCGTCGCGAGAGCATCGAGAACATGCCTGTCGTGCCGACGCACGGCCAGGTGCAGAAGGGCCTCGCTCGCCAGACGGGCGTCGTCCTCCGGGACGGACCGATTCGCGGCCACACCGACCGCCCACGTCGTCAGCAGGGTGCGCTGGGTGGGGAACTCGTCCCACAGATGACGCAGGATCGCCGAGGGCAGCCCCTGGCAGGTGCGGTCGTGGTGGGCACGGTCGCCAGCTGGTTTGATCATGGCCTCTTGGAGCCGTCGGGACGACGTCGCATCGGTAAGCACATCAGCAGGCCCGCGGGGCTGGCCCAGCGAGGCGAGCAGGTCGTCGGACGCCCGGACGATGGAACCTTGCCGCCCTCCGTCGAGCAACGCTCCCGCCCACACCGTGATCCGGGTGGACAACAACGACGGACTCCCATCCCCCGTTTCGCGCTTGTTAAGCAGCTCCTCCACCTTGGTGCGCCAGTCCCCGAAACGGTCCACGGCTTCCTTGAGCTGTTCCCTGTCCTTGGCGGCACCGAGGAGTCCGGCCAGTCGGCACGCCTCACGGGCGGACGGGTTGGCTTCCCAGATCGGTGAGAGCTTGTCGTCCGCTAGCCAGGCCACCCGGTCCTCGTTACCGTGCGCGTCGAGCTCGGCCTCGACCAGGCGTCGGGCATTGGGCGGTTCCAGCCGTACGGTGACGTGGCCGGTGGCCTCCGCCCACGTGCCCTGCCAGTCGCCTGGGGTGGCGAGCACCACCAGGAAGGACCCTTTTGCACGCAGCGTTGCTCCATGATGGATCAGGTCCTGGCCGAAGCGGGCGGGCGGTTTGTCTGGGAGGTCGGTGAGATCGAGTACGTACCGCGTCGCCGACTGGACCGGCAGGCACTGGGTCCCGGGCTTGGTCCACTCCGGTTCCAGGTCGAACAGCCCTGGCGCCTTTAGTGCCGCGACACGGCGCAGGAGCCGTACAGCCGCGGTCCGCCGGCCGCTGCCGGCGGGTGCACACAGCACCACTAGTCCGTGCGCTTCGAGGACCTTGGCGGCGTCGGGCAGTCGGTTCGGCTCCCTGGGCTCGACGAAGCGCCTGTCCTCGCTTGCTTGATAGGCGGGGTCGCTGCCGAGGATGGGCAGGGTCTGTACGTAGTCACCGTTGAGGTGCACGGCGTAGTTGTACGCCTGCACGCTGTTGTCGCCGTACTGGTTAAGGTTCGCCGCGGGCGACATCGGTGCGTCGGCCGGAACCTTGGGCACCGGGGGTGCCACCGGATCGGTTCCGTGGGACGCCGGGTCGGGTGATTCGGCGCTGCGGTCGGTCATTGCTGCCCCCGCTCGTCGTAGAAGTTGTAGCCCTGCTTGCCGTGCTCGCCGTGCTGGTTGAAGGTCACCGCACCGGGACCCACAGGGGCCGTAGGGGCCGACGCCCCGCGTGCCTCGGCTCCCGGCTCTTCCTCATCGCCCGCCGCAGCGGACGGCTCGAAGATGTCCGGATCCGCGAGCCCCCAGTCGAAGCCCGGAAGGTGCAAATAGGCCGGCTGTTCGAACTTCTTCACCCGCACCAGATGCCGGTGGAAGTGCGCGGGCAGTGCGTCATCGTTGACACAGCCGCTGTCGAAGACGTCTTCGTACACCCGCTGGGAAACGATGACTGCGGTGTTGGTGATCTCGGGATTTCCGCGCTCGAGCACCGCTCGCAGCGTCTTGTCGTCCAGGAGCCGGTGGGTGTGCACCATGGGCACGCCCAGACCGCTTTGAGGCAACGGCCCGACGTGGATGCTGACCCGCAGCTGCAGCGGCTTGAGGTGCGGGTTCTCAACCCGTCGACGGGTGAGCGCCTGGCGAAGGGCGTCGGGGAAGTGCCCTACCAACGCGGGCAGGACCTCGGGGTCCACGCCGGCGACATAGCCGTCGCCCGTGTGCGCGCCGAATACGCGCCGTTCCCAGTGCGCGCTGACGTTGCTGGCGCTCAACGCCTGGGCCAGCAGGGGTGGGATATCAGCGTTGACCCGCTGCATGCTCTTGCTGTCAAGTGATCCGAAGTCCCTGGCGTCCACGGCCAGTACGGCTCGGTAGGGCCACAAGGGTTCCCATGAAGGCAGCATGTGCCGCTCCTCCCGTCGCTCTCCCTGCCCTTGCAGCGGGGAGAGCACCACCCTGTTTGAGGAGCCGGGAGCGAACCGTCCAGCGCTGGACGGTTCAGACGTGGGCCACGTCACATTACGGGAGTTCCGCTCGGCGACTGACCGCCGTCCCCCGCCCGGTTGTCCTGAGCCGCGGCCTTGAGCAGAACAGGATCCGTGACAACGAGCCTCCGACGGCCGAGCGTGACAATGCCGTCGGACTGCAGACGTGCGAGAGCGGCCAACGCAGACGACCGGCTCATATTCGCCATCGTGGCTAGGTCCTCACGTGGTATGCCGAGTTCGACAGCAATACCGCCACCGGTGTCACGGTGACCCACCTCGTCTGCGAGATGGATGACCACCCGTGCCAGACGAGCTAACGGCGGAAGATGGGCAAGGTCGGCGCGCAGACGTTCCTGGCTGTTCAGCCGGTCCACGCTCAGCCGGTACAGGACCGACTCCAAGCGATGCCGAGCCACATACCCACGAAAGGCATGCGCGGCCATGACGACACCGGTGCAGGGACGTACCGCAGTCACGGTCGCCGAACGCGGCCGGTCAAGCAGCACACCCATCTCGCCAAGGACTTCACCAGGGCCGCGGAGCATCAACGTCAAACAATCGCCGGCCTCATTGCCCTGCACCACCTTGACGAGACCGTCGACCAGCGCGATGACGCCGTCGGGTGACTCACCCTGAGCCAGCAACACGGCTTGGCTCCGATAGGTGCGCCGATGCCCCCGGTCGATCAAGTCACGCCACACACAAGGGGAAGCGAGGGAAAGGAAACTCATCGCAGTACCTCCCGGCGCGTTACGCAAAAAGGGTGGCTACGGCGAAGGAACAACAGCCCGCGACTGCCAGGATGAGAGAGCACTGGACCCGGCGGTGCTTGGACCAGGCGATCTCGCTCATCACCACCATCTGCCGTGTCAACGCAGGCAGCGGGTCGGCGTCTCGCAACGACCTCTCCAGCGCCGCTGGTTCCATCAGCCGCAGGTGTCCGAAGTACAGGAAATCGCCATTCGGGTCGGGCCCTCGACGCTCCTTGCCAAGTCGAGGAGAAATAGCCCACGCCGCGCAACAGGCACCCGCCATGATGAGTACGACACCGAGCCACAACAGCGACTGTCCCGCGATGGACTCGAACTCGCCTGCCGCCCGCCGGGAACTCGCCAGGAGACTTAGAACGGCCAGCATGGTGGACTGCAGGGTTAGTGCAAGTGCGGCCTTCGCGTCCGCTTTGGCCGTCGCATCCGCGACGGCTGATTGGATCTTCCACGCTGTTTCGGTCGGCTCAGTTGGCACGATGACATCCCCCCAGGGCACAGCGAGTGTCCACTCACCAGTGCCGCTGAAGGCTGCGCATGCGTGGCTGTCTGAAAACGTGCAGCGGATATCTTGGCCTGAACGTAGTGGGGTAGCAGGCGAACTGCGGGCGCTCTCATAGACGCACGACCATGGACCTCCTGGTCGGCGGTAACGAGACGTACCTGCCCGATGAGCAGACCGCCAGGGCACGCGGTGGAGTCGAGTGGACGCCATCTATCGGCTGATCGCCACCAGCCGCGAGGAACTCGTGAACGGACCCAACCGCCGGCTCGCCCCGTAACCTGCTGCACTCGATGGGAGAGCCGACAGGCGGAGCGTTTCTAAGCTGGCCCGAGGCTGGAGAGTCCGGCGAGCACGTTAGGGGAGAGGTCGGAGTCGTATCTTTGTGTTCATGCCGCCGCGTCAAAGAGAACTGGTCGGTCCCGGCACTCGGATGAAGTTCCGCTCGCTGGCGACGAATCTGGCAGTCCGGACGATTGGCGAGGCGTGGCAGAGCCACAACTTCGCACCCATCCCCGACGACGAACTTCTGTATACGGACTCAAGCATCCGCCGCACCACCTTCGAGTCCTACGCCGCAGCCGTTGACTGGACCGACCGCGGCCACGTGACCAGGGCGTTGCGTGTGTTCGAGGACCTGATTCGGCCCGGACGGCGGGAGGGGTGGAGTGGGCCCTGGCTGGACGATCTGATGGAGCGACTACGACGAGACGGCCTGGAGATCGATGGACGCGGCCGCATTACCGAAATTCCGGGCACCTGGACACCAGCAGTCCCTACCCAGAGCGCGTCGCGCACGGACAACCGAAGTGTGGCGCGCACCGAGGTGACGCGGCGTCGCATCGCCGAGGCCCTTGGCACGACCGATTGGACGGGAGGGCTGGGCGACCTATCGTTCCCCGAGCGCCTGTATGACCTCGATGCCTTGCCGAGCCACGACTCCCGACTCGTGACGGCACGAGAAGACATCGCCAAACACCGCTACGCCAACGACGACTGGGACAACGACTGGATCTTCAGCGACGACCGGTTTGGGCTGGGGCGCGGCCTGGACGAGACGTTGCTTCGATTTCTCAGTGAGACCCTTCACCCCGCTGTACGCACGGACGAGGAGGAGGTTGCACGTCTCGTGACCGTGCTCAATGGGTGCTGGCTCCGGACGGTTACGTTCTGGAACCGGCGACTGTGATCAGCGGGTACCCGGTCTATCGAGCCGGGCGCTTGGCAGAGAGGATGGCATCCGGCGAGTCGGACGGAGACGCTGCCGCGCGCAAGGACCCGGATCCGATACCCGGCTCCTGGCACAGTTCTGCGCCGACCACCACGACCTCCTCGGCAGCGGCCGATGACGCGGCGCGGGTGCGACGTCTGGCCCGCGGAGATCGGAAGGACTATTCCTGCGAACGGCTGCCGTTCGCCGACGGCGGTCAAGCAGACGTCTTTCGCGCGATACACAAACCGACGGGCGCCATGGTGGTGCTCAAGAAGCTCCGCGACCGGAACCCGCCCGAACGCAAGCGCGCCCGCATGAAACGCGAGATCACCCTGGGCCGCTGGCTCGACGGGCACCCGCATGCCATGCCGATCTTGGACGCGGACCCGGGCCACACTTGGTTCGTCATGCCCTATGCCCCCTTCACGGCAGAGCAACGCAGAGACCAGCTCGCCGAACCGTCAGAGCTGAGGAAACTCGTCGACGCCCTGTGCTCGGTGTTGTCCGCCACCCACCAGGCTGGCCGGCTCCACCGGGACATAAAGCCCGCCAACGTGCTCATGCACGACGGCCGGTGGGTCCTCGCAGACTGGGGCATCGCCCGGCGTCCGCGTGGACAGACTACGGACCCGCAACGCACCCGCGTCGGCGTACCTTTCGGCTCGGACGGCTTTGCCGCTCCAGAACTTTCCGTTGACGCACACGGCGCCACGGACGCCGCCGACGTGTACAGCATTGGTCAACTGATTGGCTTGGCCGTGACCGGAACGATGCCCGCGATCAACGTGCTGCTCCTGCCCCAGGCAGGGCCGTGGAGGAGCATCGTGCGGCAGGCCACGCAGACCGATCCCGCTCGCCGGCCTCCCACTGTCCGGGCACTTCGCCAGCTGGTCATCCAGGAGACACAGGCCCCACCGCAGTCCCCCTTCGTGAAGGCGCAGGCCCTTCAGCAGGAGATGGAATCAGGCTCTGCCACCGCTGCACACGAGTTGATCGCGTTGGCCGCGAGACATACCGATGACGCGCCGCTCTACTGCGATCTGCTGGTAAAGCTGCCCCTGCGGCCGCTCCTGCCGGTGCTGCTGGCCGATGCCCAGCGTGCTATCGACATCGTCCGCGCGATGGCCGCGCTCCTGGGCACGCACCGGTCTCCGGAGCGGGGGAAGTCGATGCCACGATCATGTGGCTGATTCGCATTGCACAGCAGGCGGCAGACAGCGGCGCACTCGACCTTCTCGAGGAGTGCTGTGACGGGACATTCGAATGGGACGGTCACTGGGATCAGTGGGGACCTCAGAAGGACATCGCGGCATGGCTACGCACCTTGCAGGGTGACAGTGCCAGCTCAGTCGCCTCGATGCTTCGCCAATACCCCACCTTTGCAGAACACTTCACTCACATCGCCGACGACGTCGATGTCGACCACCGGATCTGAGCCGCACTGACACACCTTGCCGACGCGCGTCCCGCGCCCGAGAAGGCTGACGCGATCCGCCCATCCCCACCCGGGCTGCGGTGACGCGGGGGTGGACCGGGGGCTTTCCGCGTCGAACGAGGTCGTAGCTCTTCGATCTCGACAGGCCGAACGCCTGGGCAGCGGCCTTGACGCTCGCCGTCCCACTCCAGCTGGCGCGGATGTGCTCGGGGAATGAGCTGGCTGTGAGGCGTTTCGCCGTCTGCGAGCGTTGTACCGTACTGGCGATCTAGTATTTTCTGTCTTGAACGGGGGGCGGGCGAAGGTGTCGACTATCGGTCTGGCTGCAGCCATCGAAGAGCTGCGGCAGGAGCTGTATGAGGCCCAGCGGCTCGGCGCCAACCAGCAATTCGCCTTCGGTGTTGAAGAGGCGGAGCTGGAGCTGCAGCTCGAACTGCGTAAGTCCGCTAAGGGGGAGGGCAAGGTTTCATTCGGAGTGGTTGGCGTCGGGGCTGGGGGTGAGCAAGTTACGGTCCGTACTCATAAGTTGGTGCTGAAGCTGACGGTCAAGGACCGGGCTCTCGGAGGCACGCGTCCCGAGATCGGCGATGACGAGCTCGGGACGCTGGACGAGGAGTGACGTGGATCGCCGCAGACTGGCGCTGATCCGCAGCGGGGGCACAGGTGACGGGCGCCTGACTGTCGGCTCCGGCTATCTGATCGCGCCGCGGCTCGTGCTGACCGCGCGACATGTGGTGGAGGACCGAGAGACGGGAACACTTTGGCCGGTCATCACCGTCCGCGTAGGGCACCACCTCGACGGCGAGACGACGCGCGTGGACGCGGAGTTGCTCTGGACCCACCCGGATGGACTCGACGTCGCGCTGCTGCAGGCAAACCGTGAGATCGATCTGCCCGGCGCCGTCCGCTGGGGCTGCCCTTCAGGCACCGCGCCTGTGTCATACGAGGGCCTTGGTTATCCCTGGGCTGCCAAAGGGGAGACCCGAGCACCGGAGCACCTGCGCGGTGTCCTGCCAGTTCTCTCCGGAGGCAGGGACCGTTACGTCCTTGACCAGGGGCCGGCCCCCACTCCTCGAACGGACGGCGGGAACGCCTGGGGCGGAGCCTCGGGGGCGGCGATCTTCTGCGGAGGCCACCTCGTCGGCGTAGTGACCGAGGAGGACCACGCGTACGGAGCCCGCCGGCTGATTGCCCTGCCGGTGTCGTCCTTCGCTGGGGACGGCGACTTCGCGTCCCACGTCGAGGAGCAAACCGGTCGGTCGTTCGAGCTAAGCGCGGTCGGTGCGCCTCTGCCCAGGGCCGGGTCCGCCGCCGAGCGCACGCCCGTCGAGCGCGAACTGGAGACATTGCTCGCGCCGTTGTTCTCGCGCCCCGACGTCCGCGTCGATCACGCTCGGGCCTTGGCGCTCGAACTAGGCTACGAAGCTGTGGGCTATGAGCCCACGAGTGCTGACCTCGTGGCGTTCCTCATGGCGCATCCACGAGCGCTCGCGTCGCTCGGCGAAGCCCTGGCGGGCGGCGCGAAGGGGGAGACCCGCGCTGCTCTGACTCGTCTGTTCTTGTGGGCTAGGGCAGGCGACTGTGGAGCGCTGCTTTCCGTGAACGAGTACGGCGCGCTGGTCGGTCTGCTGAGCAGGGTCTGCGAGAAGCAGCCAACAGTGCTTCCCCGAACAGCCGGTGAGGCGCTGCCATACGTTGTTCTTCCTGAGGCGCTCGCCCGTCCGCAGCTCGGCGAAGAGGACGTTTGCGGCGTGGTTGAGCGCTTGGAGGATCTGTCCGACGGTGCGAGCGGCCCAGAGGGAGCCCCGCCGGTGCCGGCGCTGCTGCGGCTCGTCGAGTACGTGGCGGCGGCCGTAGGCGACGGGTTGGGCGACGACTTGCGCGCGTGGTCGGACAAGACTGCCCGGCGGCTTGGTATCCAGGCCGGGGCCCTGGGCGAGCGGCGTGCGGACGCAGCCCGGTGGGCGCGGCGCGCAGCGTCGCCGGTGACACGGATCGTGATGGAACTGGCACACGACCCCATCGCGGGAGAGGAACGGTACCGCGTCCGCATTCTGCTTGTCCGCGATGACGGTTCGCACCGCTTGCTCAAGGAGGCGGAATCGGAGCCGAAGACCCCGCGGGAAGCGGCGAACAGTCTGAGCGAGGCGGTTTTCGCCGCCACCCAGGAGCAGGGACAAGGTGACCATGTGCCTTGGGTGACTGTAGTGGTCGACCGGGCAGGCCTCGACTTGGCCGTTGACGAATGGGAGCGGCCTGGAGCGCTTGACATCCTTCCGCCGTGGCCGATCGGAGCGGACTACCGTGTTTCTCTGAGCTGCCCGGAACTTAGTGATCACAGGCCAGAACGCGAAGGCGACCAGGAACGCCGGTGGAAGAACGGACGCGCTTCGGTGCTGGTCACCAGCCGGACATCTGGGGACTCCAGGCAGCTCGTGAATCTGCTGAAGACCAAGCATCGTGACACCGCGCGGGTCGTCCTCCATGGCCCCGCCGACGAGCGCCGATCCTGGGTGCTGACATGTCTTGTCCTGGGCGTGCCGGTCGTGCTTTGGGACCGTGTAGCTTACGGCTTTGAGGACGCGGGGAGACTGGACATCCTAGCCCCGTCCGGCGACCTGGAGGGACTTCCCGAGCGGGTCCGAGCCTTCCGCAGCGACTCGGCGGCTGACCCGGTTGAGCGGCAGGCACGGCCATCCCTTGTGTGGGAACCGGAAGGCCGTCTCCCGCGGTCTGAGCCGCTTCGACTGAGTGACCCTTGGAGAGGATCGTACGCGTCATGACCACCTCAGAGCCCCTGGCCGGTTCAAGCTCTCAGCGTTCATCGTCCGACGGTGCAGGCGACGACTGGTGGCTGTTTCGCGGGGACGGCGAGCGCCGGGAGGTGCCGTTCCCCGCCGCTCCGCCGTGGCGCCGGTTCGACCGGCCGGAGACCGTTACCGGTGACAGGGTTCCGTATCCGCGGCCCTACCTCATCGGCTTTGACGAGGTGCAGGTGGTGAACGCGGCGCTTCATCTGCGTCGGCCCTTGCTGGTGACCGGGCAGCCTGGTACGGGTAAGTCATCGCTGGCCCACGCCATCGCCCATGAACTCGCGCTCGGCCGCGTCCTGCAGTGGCCAGTGAACAGTCGCTCAACTCTTCAGGACGCTCTTTACCACTATGACGCCGTTGGCCGGCTGCGTGAGACATCTGTGCGGCGCGACGCGGACGGCACGGATCCGGACATCGGCCAGTACATCCGGCTCGGCCCTCTGGGTAATGCACTTGTGCCTCGGAAGCGCCCTCGCGTGCTGCTCATAGACGAGCTGGACAAGGGTGACGTTGACCTCCCCAACGACCTGCTGACTATTTTCGAGGAGGGTGAGTTCGCCATCTCCGAACTCACCCGGCTGCCCACGAGCCACGCGCCCGTACACGTTCTGACGGACGACCTGGATGAGACTGCTCCGATTACGCGAGGCCGCGTCCGTTGTGGTGAGTTCCCGGTCGTCATCATCACCAGCAACGGCGAACGCGAATTCCCGCCCGCCTTTCTGCGTCGTTGCGTTCGTCTCGATCTCCCCGAGCCCAACGAGTCGAGGCTTCGGGAGATCGTCGCCGCGCATCTCGGCCCCGACGCATTGGATGACATGGACGACCTGCTGCGGGAGTTCCTTGAACGGCGTGCCGAGGGCGAACTGGCCACCGATCAGCTACTCAACGCCGTCTTCCTTCGCAAGGGTGGCGTGAATCTCGACGCGGCCTCCCTCCTCCAAGCCGTCTTGCACCGTCTCGGCGGAGCCGTGTGACCCCGTGATCTCGCGCGTAACGAAGGTTCTGGCCGAGAGCGGGATCGAGCTCGCCCACGAGGAACTCCTCGACGCCATATGGCTCGCCGGGAAACTGCCTCAAGACTCCGGCGCCTTGGCGCGCTTTCTCGGCGCGGCCACCGCGGCCTCGGAGCACTACGGCGAGCCCCGCCGCGATGGGGCGACAGCGTCGAAGGCTGATGAGACCGCACAAGAGCCGACGACTGCGGCATCCACGAAGAAGCTCGCCCCGCACCCCCTCCTGGCCTCGGCGCAGCCCAGCCTCTCCCAAGGCGCGCAGGCGTCCGTGGAGCTGTCGCCGGCGATCGCAGTCCGCGCCCCGGACACCAGTACCCTCGGGGCCGGGCAACTCCGGCTCGGCAAATCCCTCCGGCCACTGCGGCAGCGTTTCCCCGACCGGGGGCAGCACGAACTCGACGTCACACGCACCGTCGCCGCCATCGCCGACACAGGAGTGCCCGAGACTGTCACCAGAGCGGTGCGCACCCGCTGGCTGTCCCTTGCCCTCGTGGTTGACGACGGCGTCTCCATGGTGCTCTGGCAGCGCCTCGCCGCGGATGTCCGGACGCTGATGGAACGTGCCGGAGCCTTCCGAGACGTGAAGGTGTACGGACTCGATACGCGCAGCGGCACTCCGTTCCTGCGAACCAGCCCCTACCGCCACCGCGGTCGGCGCTTGACCCCGAAGGCTCTCTGCGAACCGACCGGCAACACCCTCGTTCTGGTCATCAGCGACGGCGTCGGCGAAGCATGGCTAGACGGCGCTATGCGCCAGGTGATGGACCACTGGGGACGTTGCGGTCCCACCGCGATCATCCAGGCACTGCCCTCCCGGCTCTGGGCGAGCACCGGCATCAGTGCGAGGCGCTGGCAGGTCACCACCCATCGCCGGGGCGGCCCCACCCGCTCCTGGCACGTCAACGACCCGGACCTGCCGCCAGACCTCGTACGCTTCGACTCCATACCCATCCCCGTCCTCGCGCCGACCTCTGCGGCCGTCGCCGACTGGGCAGGGCTCGTCGCTTCACCCGGCGGCACATCGCTCCTTCCGCTCTGGGACGCCGGCCGGGCCCGCTCCAGCTCTGCCGTCGCCGACGCCCTGGGCGGCGACCCTGCGAAAGCAGTACTCCGTTTCAGGGAGGCCGCGTCCGCCGATGCGTATCGGCTCGCGGCCCACATGGCGGCAGTTGCCCCCGTCACGCCGCCCGTGATGCGTCTGGTGCAGGCCGCCCTCGGCCCACCGACCGACCTCGGCCATGTCATGGAGGTGTTTCTCGGGGGCTTGATGCATGAACTCGACGCCGGCGCGGTGGACCGTCTGCCGCACCACCGTCGCTTCGACTTCACGGACGAGGCTCGGCGTGTACTTCTCAGCGCAGTCTCCCCAAGGGAACTGGTGCGGACCGCCGAGGCTGTGACGCGGCGAGTTGAGGCCGCTGTCGGCCGGGCCCCAGTCTTCCCAGCGTGGGTCGGGCACCCAGCAGGCACGGCCGTCATCGAAGACTCCGGGCGGGCCTTCGGCTGGCTCCGGGAACAGACGCTGACGCGGCTCGGTATCCCGTCCGCCAATGCCGAGCCGGTGGCAGTCACGCCGGAACCACCTAGCGGAAGCCCCGAGGGCGAGACTGAGAACTCCGCCGGTCCCCCCGTGCCCGCGGCTGCCGCGAGCGATGAGGCGTACGTCGAGCCGCCTGGTGAGCCCCTGCCGATCGGCTGGGTGGAGCTTCTGCCAGAGGACCCTGTACAGCTCGGACGGTTCCGGCTCCGTGCACGCAGTGCCCACGGTTGGCCCCATCTGACGATGTACCTGGCCGAGGACGAGGACGGCACGGTTGCCACGGTCCGGGCTCCAGTCACGCTGCATGCCAGCGACCCGGAAGCCGCGCGGGACCTCGTCCGGACGGAAGCGGAATGCCTGACGCGCATGCAGGGCATGCACGTCCCTGCACTCCTCGGCGTTGCAGCGAGTACCACAGGGGAGCTGCCGTGGGTTGCGGCGAGCTGTATCTACCGCCGAGCAGATTCCCCGTCCTCACCGCCCGCACCAAACTTGCGCGCCGTCCTCGACGAATACGGGGGAGGGGTCCCGGAGGAGCTCTTCTTGAGGATTGGGCTGGGCCTGACACAAGCAGTTGCCCTCGCCCACTCACGTGGACTGGTGCACGGCTCAATCGCCCCCCGGGCCGTTCTTGTGACGGACCGCGACGTCCGGCTGGTCGGCTGGGCAACGGCGACGGTCGATGGAGCCGACAGCGCCCATCGCCACGTGCTGCCGCTCAGCGACACCTACCTGGACGCGGCCGACGACGGGTCCCTCACGCCGCAGAGCGACATGTACGCCGTTGGAGCGCTGCTGCTGGCCTACCTCTCGGGACAGTGGAGCGACCCAAAGGCCAACAGCTCGGAACATGGCCCTGGGCCCAACCCAGGGATAGCACCGGTGCTCATGAGCACTCTTCGGCGTTGTTTGGAGAAGGACCCCAGCCGCAGACCGACGGCCGCTGCGCTGGGGAAGGCGTTCGCCGCTGGGTACGAAGGCCACACAGCCGACCGAGCATCGACAGGAGCGCCCCCTGTCAGGGCCTCGGGCAAGGACCTCGCGGAGGGAGATCGCTCGGTCGGCAATCCGTTGGCACCAGATGCCGAGGAGACCGTAACGAAGCTGCCCCGTGGCCCGAGAACTCCCGCCGAGGAGTCGGGAACCTTGGTCGAGGGACGCTACCTGCTGACCCAGAAACGGCACGTTGGAATGACGTCGACCACCTGGCAGGCGACGGATGAGCAACAGGGCCGGGACGTCACTCTCAAGCTGTTCAACGCACCGAGGAAGGGCACAGCGTCAGGAGAGGAAAACTTCATCGCGGATGCGGAGCGACTGGCCGCACTCGACATTCAAGGACTCGTACGGGTCACCGGCTATGGGGTGCACGACAGACGTCCGTACCTCGTGACGGATGCCGTCAACGGCGAGGACCTGGAGCAACTGCTCAAACGCGCGCCCGGCACTCTGTCCTTCGACACAATCAGAGACGTCGGCCGGCAGATCGCGCAAGTGCTCGCCGAGTTCCATAGCAACGACTTGCTTCACCTGGACCTCAGTTCCTCAGCCCTGGTGTTGAGCCAAGACGGTCGGGTACTTGTGACCGATCCCGGTCAATGCGTCCGCCGCGTGCCACGCATCGACCTGCATGCGATACGACCAACCCGCAGCCCCTCCCCATTTCTGCCCCTCTACCGGTCGTACGAGGAGATCTTCGAGAACGTCACTGTGGACAGCCGAAGTGACCTGTACTCACTGGGCTGTCTGCTCTACGCCATGGCCACCGGCGCAGCTCCCCTACCACCCACGCTCGCCCCACAAGAAGCAGATACTGACCACGGCCCTCGGCGTCGACCGGAGCTGCCCTTCGGCTTCCCTCCCGATCTCGAATCACTGGTAAGGGACCTTCTGGCGATCAACCCTGAGCATCGGCCAGCCAGCACGACTGCGGTGCTGGACAGGCTGGCGGGTAGGGGTGTGGACGACGAGGAGCTCCTCGCGGCCTACCGAGCACTGCGGGATGCAGACCCGGATGGTGCCCGCATGGGTCGTGTTCTGCGGGATGCCCTCGACGAGGTATTGGACGGCGAGGTGACGGGCCGTTACGACTTGAAGCACATCACCAAGACGGAGCGGACGCACATCGGGGGTCTGGTGCACACCGCGATCCAGCGAGAATTTCGCTTTGAGGACGGCCAGGCTATGGACTTTCGCATCGCCGATGTCGATGTCGACTGCCGGTTCAGCTTTCAATTCGGCGGTTGGATGCTCCCTCCCGGCACGCTGGGGCACCTCTGCCTTCTGGTCTGGGCGGACGACTACCTGAGCCGGTGGAGCGTCGGGTTGCTGCGGGTCAACCGGGAGTTGCTCAACCGAGGGGGCAACAGAGACCTAAGGACGACGCTCAAGGCCGAGCATCGCAACAAGATCGTCTGGCTCTGGCGCGATGCCCAGCTCGCGGAGAACATCCTCCTGCACATCTCCGAGGCCGACCGGGAAGCGGTCTTCGCCAGTGGCTCGGGCCAGGCCCGGCTCAACGAGTTGTTCCGGCGCGTCCAACGGCGCCGGATCGCACGCAACACCGTACGCACCGTGGTGCAGCAGCGGGACTACATGAAGCGCGTTCGTGGAAACGGCGGATCCCGCTCAGCACTTCGGGACGAAGGAATCATCATCTTGGGCGACTACGACTCACATCGGCGCATTGCCCGTCAGCTCGGTCTCCCCGTCCCCAGGGAAGGAGAGTTCATCAGCGCAAGGGTCGCACCGGCTGTGCCTGGGGCTGGCAAGGCTGTCGTGGAGATGGACGGCCGACTTTGGTCTCTGGCCTCGCCCGGAGATCCCGTACACCGTGCGCCGGCGCTTTCTTCGCATCTGCCTCCGACGGCAAGCACTGATCGTGCGGACGGACCCCGCGGGGACTGATGCGGGCTTCGTACTCCCACCGCTGCCAGAACGAACTTGCGGTTGACCAGGTCGTCGGAGGTGACGATGCCACGCAGCTGCTTCACACGCACCGGGCCGGGCAGGCCGTGGATCCCGGCTTGCGTCATGAGTACCGACACAGTCCTGGAGCAGACCTGGATGCCCATGCCCAGGGTGAGTTCGGCGTGGATGCGGCGGTAGCCGTAGGTGCCCCGGGAAGCGACGTGGACCTCCCGGATCAGGCTGGTCAGCCAGTCCCGCCGAAGCTGCCGGGGAGTCCTGGGCGTGCGCTTGTGCTTGTAGTAGTTCTGCCGGGCGACACCAAGAATCCGGCAGCACCGGTCGACCGGTGCCCCGGCATCGACGAGTCGGTCGATCACCGGGTAGAGCCTTTTGGGCGGGGCTTGTCCTCGCCCAGGAACTTCGCCGCCTGGCGGACGATTCCCAGCTCGGTTTCCAGCTCACGGATCCGCCGGCGAGCGGCCCGCAACTCAGCAGACGCACTCGACGGCGTTCCCGCTCGCCGCCCGTTGTCGACGCCGTCCTGCCGCAACCACTTCGACAACGTAACGGGATGGATAGCGAGTTCGACCGCCGTCTGCTTGGCCTGCTTGCCGGCGCGGACCAGCGCGATAGCACGCGCCCGGAACTCCGGAGGATAGGGACGAGGCATGACTGCCAGCCTTCCGTGAAGGACTGCCAGTCAGCCACCAGAACTGGAACCCGGGACAGGGGGGCAGGCCAAGGTGTCACCCGATCGTGCGGCAGACCCATGCCCGCTGTGCGGGTGGGGCACGGGCCGAACCCTTGACCACTACCTGCCCAAGAGAGCATTTCCTGCTCTCTGTGTCGACCCCCTCAATCTCATACCGGCCTGCGGCGACTGCAATCACCGCAAGGGCGAGGTGGCCCCCTCAAGTTCCGAAACCAGCTCCCTCCACCCCTACGTTGACCGCATAGATAACGACTCTTGGCTTCAGGCGCGCATCGTTCATGGCACCCCGACATGGTTGGAGTTCTACGTTGCCCCACCATCATCGTGGGAGCGATGCCTGGCCGCTCGAGTGAAGCACCACTTCGAGTTATTCGATCTGGCACGGCTATACGCCACTCAAGCCAACCGCACCCTCCACGGGATTAAGCGGCTCTTGACCGCAATGCTGGAGGCCGGAGGCAGCAAGGCGGTAACAGCCTATCTCCATGATGAAGCCGATACTCGGTTAATGGACCGGCGTAACGGATGGGAAGGAGTCACCTACCGCACCTTGGCCGAAAGCGATGATTTCTGCGGTGGGGCGTTGACTTACTGAAAATCCATGTCGAGCGATTTGCGGCATCGCGATTATACGAGTGGAGATTGGGCGGTACTGTCGTCAATGACGGGCGGGTTGACCCGGCGTCCGGCCAGTCGCCCCGGAAGGAACGAAGTTCTCCCGATCAGCCACGATGACGACCAGGTGGCCAGCTCTTCATTGCATATGAGCCACACCTAACTGGAAGAACGGGGCCAGCGGATACGCTGACCCCGCTCCGAGGCACACAAGCTCGGTTAGAGCCGACTCTCTCCTTCACTTCGGAAGCCCTCGGGGTCATGAGATCCCGAGGTGATTCGCTCATCCGGCGCGGTCAATGAATCCCGCTCGGTGGCCTCGGCGCTTACGGGCCCACCAAGGTGCCTCCGCCGATCGATAGCGAAGGAAATTCCTTGAAGCGCCAGGCAGCCTACGCCTGCACCCGCAGAGATCCATGTGGCCCAAGCATTCGCATCCATCATCGGTCCTCTTGTCATGTAGGACCGGCACACCACTACGCGGTCAAGCGCCCTCCGCGCTCTCCGCATTGCCGCAGTCGCTTCCGGCCCAAGGTCCTGGGACGAGGAGGGGACGCGCTTGCTGGTGCTCGGGGCACGCAAGGCCCGGCCAGAACCAACTCACCTGGTGGACAGCACGGACGAACAGGGACTGGAACCTCCCGGACCGAGGATTCGTTCCCGTCATCGGACTTGTTGGCGATGGCTTCCCAGAGCACCAGTAGTTCGGTCAAATAGGAAGGCGCGGCACCAAGAATCGCGAGCGCACGCAAGAGGCGAAGAGCTGACTCCGCTTGGCTAAGGGAGATCTCATAAGGTGCGAGAGATCTCCTAGGTCGTCGCGCCCGGCCCGAACCAGAAGCTCCTTTGGCGTCACGGTCTGCAGTTCCGGGAGAGGCATGCCCTGCACAACCTTCAGCACCCACAAGGGAATTTCAGCCTCGGTCAACATCTGCATCCGACGAGGGTGGCGCTGGCTTCGTGCCCTCTGATCAGCTTCGAGCTTTTCGATCTCTGAAGCAGCCCACCACAGTTGCCAAGACACTTCGAGCACCGCACTCGCCAGCATGCAACTGGCAGCAGGATTCCGATCACCGAGAACCAAGAGATCCTCGACGTAGTGCTGGAACCGAGCTGCGTAGTACTCGGGAAGCAAGACGACTACTGATCGAACCAGTTCAGCCCGCTCCCGTGCGCTTACCGACGCGAGAGGGTGCCGTCCTTCCCAGGCTCCCTCGTAGCGAAGGTGGGCGATGTCGTTCCGACCGCGCTTGAGGTTCTCCGCATCAGGGCGGGGAATGGTGGCCATGACCAGCTTGGCCTGACGAGTCGTCAGCGATTCAGTGAGCGTGAAGAATCGCCCGAACTTACGCCCCCAAGCATCCATGGCTTGAGGCTAGCGGATACATCCCTGCTCAGACGTCCGTTCACTCGGTCCAGTCAGAAACTGGACGGAACCGGAAGGCGAGCGCTGCTCTTTGCCGTGGATCGACGCGTTGGTGGTGAGCGTGGGCACCGACGGACGCTCGGCGGACATTGCTTCGGCTGCGTCGCCATGGGCAAATCGGGGAACGGACGTGGCCCGCGAAGCAGCCACGATGGTCCTCACCAACGACAACTTCGCCACCATCGTCTCCGCTGTCTACGCGGGACGACGTGTCTTCGACAACGTCCGCAAGTTCGTGCGCTACATCTTCGCCCACGCCGTCCCTGAAGTCGTCCCCTTCCTCTTCTTCGCGCTCTCCAGAGGCAGCACTCCGCTTCCGCTCGACGTCCTATAGACCCTGGCCATCGATCTCGGCACCGAGACCGTGCCCGCGCTCGCCCTCGGACGCGAACCCGCCGAACCCGGCCTCGTGACCCGCCCGCTCCGCTCCCGTACGGCCGGAGTCATCGACCGGGCCCTCCTCTTCCGTGCCTGGGTTTTCCTCGGGACCCCCTCCGCGATCTTGGCCACGGGCGGATTCCTCCTCACCCTCGATAGGCAGGCTGGCACCTTCGAGGTCCCACGGGCAGCGGCACCGCTCTTCACAGGCATACCTAGAAGCCACAACCGTCACCTTCGTCGCCTGCCAGATCGGCGCGGCAATCGCCGCCCGCACCGATCGCGCCTCCCTGTTCACCGAAGTGGTGAACCGCGCGTGAAGCTTCCTCTTCTTCCGTGTTGTGCCACAGGAACGCACCGAGCGAAGAGAAGAAGTAGCCGCACGTCGGGTGTCCTGGCGGAGGCCGCCGCTGCGGGGCGGCGGCCTCGTGCCCTGTGCCCGCGGCGCCCTGCTGGCACCGCGGGCACTCCCTCCAAGCCGCCGGAGGGATGGGTTACTGGCCTTTAACTCGTGGTGTCGTAGCTGCTGACAGGTCTTCATCCTCGCGGTACGCCGTTGTCATGAGGTATGCGCAGGGTGGCGGTCTGACGGACGAGCGGCGGGAGTTCCTCGAGAGCCTTCGGCTGGTGGCAGCCGCGCGGTTCACCGCCGGCGAGTTTGCGGGTCAGCGTTTAGGGGAGCTGCTCGCCAGCTTGTCCGCGCAGCTCAAGATCTTCCACGGAATTTGGTACGGCGCACCGGGGCGGGCGGGAGGATTGTGGGGTGCTGTCCCGGGTCGGGGTCTGGCTCATGAGATTTCTGATCAGGGTGTCCGGTTCTAGCTTTGCCGGCCGTGGTCGGGGACGGTGCGTTGCTGGTACCGGGCCGGGTGGGCGTGTCTCGATAGGGGCCTGCTGGTCATTCCGGCGTTGTCACAGCTCTGACCGCCCGCGCGGGCCGGTACCGGCAACGTGACGTGGTGTCGTGGCCGGGAGGTGAACGAGTGTGCCTGAGGAGTCCTCCGCTCTGCGTGCCCGCCGACGCTGGCCCACCAGGGAGGTGGTGCTGGGGGTGGACACGCACAGGGATGCCCATGTGGCTGTGGTGCTGTCCCTGGTGGGGGTGGTGATCGGTACTGAGGGGTTCCCGGCGACTGCGGTCGGATACCGTGCTCTGCTGACGTGGGCCCGGGGGCTGGGTGTGGTGCGCAGGGCCGGGGTGGAGGGCACCGGTTCCTTCGGCGCGGCCCTGTCCCGCTACCTCCTGGGCCGGGGCGTGGACGTTTTCGACGTGAATCGGCCCGACCGCACCGATCGCCGTATGCGGGGCAAGTCGGATCCGCTGGATGCGGAAAACGCGGCCCGGGCGGTACTGAGCGGGCAGGCGCGGGCCCGGGCCAAGTCGGGGGACGGGCCGGTGGAGATCGCCCGGATGTACAAACTCGCCAAGACGTCGGCGCTCAAGTCCCGCACCCAGTCGATCAACCAGCTCAAGGCCGTCCTGGTCACCGCCGACCCGCACCTCCGCGAAGCCCTGGCGGGACTGAGCAATGCTGCGCTCTTGCGAACCTGCGCACGACTCGACGGCGACGACAAGGCCGGTGAGGAGACGGTCTTGCAGGCTACTCGGTTGACGCTGTCCCTGCTGGCCCGGCGTATCGCGCAGCTCACCGTGGAGATCCACCACCTGGACCAGCGTCTGGCCCGCCTCGTGGAGCGTCACGCCCCGCAGCTGCTCAAGGTGGTGGGCGTCGGCCCGGACACGGCCGTCACTCTGCTGATCACGGTCGGGGACAACCCGGCGCGGCTGGGCAGCGAGGCGTCCTTCGCCGCGCTGTGCGGCGCCAGCCCCGTTGAGCGTTCCTCGGGCGCCCGGCAGTGCCGCCGGCTCAACCGCGGGGGCGACCGGCAGGCCAATGCCGCCCTGCACCGAATCGTGTTCACCCGGCTGCGCTGGGACCCCCGCACCCAGGAGTACTACCAGCGCCGCCTCAAGGAGGGCAAGACCCGACGCGAAATCATCCGTTGCCTCAAGCGTTACGTCGCCCGAGAGGTCTTCCACCTGCTCCAGCCCGCACAGCCGTAACCCCCGCCGGGGGAACAGCACGATGGGGCCGTCACGATCGCGACGCAGCAGCTTCTGTACCTTCGCCCCGAGGCCCACATGCCCAGGGTGAGGCCACGGCGGCTGGATTTCAGCTGCGGGCCAGTGCCCTTTGGACGTGGCCGGCGGGAGAATGGTGACTGCGACCCTGGCCACGGTCTGACTAGATGGACAGATGATCACGGAGTCTATGCCGAGCTGTGTCGACCGAGGCCAGGGGTGGCACGCTAACGGAAAAGGGCCGGATGGGGGGGCGCCCCGATGCCGGTCGCGCAACTGCACGGCCAGGTGTTCCACCTGGTCAGTGCCGCCCAATCCCCACCCTCGTTATAGGGGCAGCTGTGAGAGATGGCAGCCTGAGCGGGTGACTCAGACGACCGCAGAGACCCTGCAATACCGCTTTGACGGGCCAGAAGACGCTCCGGTGCTCGTCCTGGGCCCCTCCCTCGGTACCACATGGCACATGTGGGACCGGCAGGTACCGGAGCTGTCCCGCACCTGGCGGGTGTTCCGGTTCGATCTGCCGGGGCACGGCGGTGCCCCCGCGGAGCCCGCCTCGTCGGTCGGGGAGCTGACCGCGCGGCTGCTCGGGGTTCTCGACGAGCTGGGCGTCCAGCGGTTCGGGTACGCGGGCTGCTCCATCGGCGGCGCGATAGGCACCGAGCTGGCGCTGCGCCACCCCCACCGGGTGGCCGCCCTGGCGCTGGTGGCGTCCTCGCCCCGGTTCGGCACGGCCGACGAGTTCCGCCAGCGCGGGGTGATCGTGCGGACCAACGGGACGGAACCGATGGCCGCCGCGGCGCCCGGCCGCTGGTTCACCCACGGCTTCGCCGCCGCCCAGCCCGCCATCGTCGAGTGGGCCGTCCAGATGGTCCGCACCACCGACCCCGGCTGCTACATCGCCGCCTGTGAAGCGCTCGCCGCCTTCGACGTACGGCCCGAACTGGGCAGGATCGCCGCCGAGACCCTCGTCGTGGTCGGCGCGGAGGACCAGGTCACCGGGCCCGCCGAGGCCCGCACCCTGGTCGCCGGCATCCCCGACGCCCGCCTCGCGCTGGTCCCCGGCGCCTCCCACCTGGCCCCCGTCGAGCAGCCCGCCGCCGTCACCGACCTCCTGGTACGCCACTTCACCTCCGCCTGGCAGGACTCCAGCACCACTCTCCTCGCGCCCGTCCCGCCACTGCCGACCCCCGTTCCGGCCCCCGCTCCCGTGCCGGAGGCAGTGGCTCCGGTGGATGCGGCGCCCCAGCCGGAGGCCGCGCCCGCGCACCTGCCGCCCGGCCGCCCCGACCCGTACGACGCAGGCCTCAAGGTCCGCCGCGAAGTCCTCGGCGAGGGGTACGTCGACGAGGCGCTGAGCGGCGCCGACGAGCTGACCGGGGACTTCCAGGAGCTCCTCACCCGCTATACCTGGGGCGAGATCTGGACCAGGGACGGCCTCGACCGGCGCACCCGCAGCGTCATCGCGCTCACCGCCCTCGTCGCCCAGGGGCACCAGGAATCCCTCGCCACCCATCTGCGGGCCGCCCTGCGCAACGGGCTCACCCCCGCCGAGATCCGCGAGGTGCTGCTCCAGAACGCCGTGTACTGCGGCGTCCCGGCCGCGCACGCCGCCTTTGCGACCGCCCAGGAAGTGATCCGACAGGAGACCACCCCCCAGCCGTAGCAGGATGGACACCATGAGCAGCAACGACCCGAGCAGCATCGCGCTGACCAAGAAGTCGCACGCCTGCGTCCGCCTGGAGAAGGAAGGGCGCACCCTCGTCCTGGACCCGGGCTCCTTCAGCGAGGCCGACGCCGCGCTCGGCGCCGACGCGATCCTGATCACGCACGAGCACCCCGACCACTTCAGCGAACAGCACCTGCGCGCCGCCCTGGAGGCCGGCCCGGCCACCGAGATCTGGACGCTGCGCAGCGTCGCCGAGAAGATCTCCGCCGCGTTCCCCGGCCGGGTGCACACCGTCGGGCACGGCGACACCTTCAGCGCGGCCGGCTTCGACGTACAGGTGCACGGCGAACTGCACGCCGTCATCCACCCGGACCTGCCGCGCATCACCAACGTCGGCTTCCTTCTCGACGGGAGCGTCTTCCACCCCGGTGACGCGCTCACCGTCCCCGACCACCCCGTCGAGACCCTCCTCGTGCCGGTGATGGCCCCCTGGAGCAAGGTGTCCGAGGTGATCGACTACGTCCGTGAGGTCAAGCCGGTGCGCGCCTACGACATCCACGACGCCCTGCTCACCGACCTGGCGCTGCCGGTGTACGGCCAGCACCTCGGCAACCTCGGCGGCACCACCCACCGCCACCTCGCCCCGGGCGACACCGCACGGCTCTGAGCTGGTCGTACGCCGAGGACACCCCGACTGTCAGACCCGACGAGTAGGTTGAACACATGCGCATCGCCACCTGGAACGTCAATTCGATCACCGCCCGTCTGCCCCGGCTGCTGGCCTGGCTGGAGAGCACCGGCACGGACGTCCTGTGCGTCCAGGAGACCAAGTCGACGGCCGAGCAGTTCCCCGCCGCCCCCCTGCGCGAACTCGGCTACGAATCCGCGGTCGTCGCCGACGGCCGGTGGAACGGCGTGGCGCTGATCTCCCGGATCGGCCTGGAGGACGTGGTCCAGGGCCTGCCGGGCGGCCCGGTGTACGGCGGGGTGCAGGAGCCGCGTGCCGTCTCCGCCACCTGCGGCCCGCTCCGGCTGTGGTCGGTGTACGTGCCGAACGGCCGCGAGGTGGCCCACGACCACTACACGTACAAGCTCGCCTGGTTCGATGCGCTGAAGGCCGCGGTCGCCGAAGACGCGGCGGGAGCACGGCCGTTCGCCGTTCTGGGTGATTTCAACGTCGCCCCGACCGACACGGACGTCTGGGACCCGGCACTCTTCGAGGGCGCCACCCACGTCACGCCGCAGGAGCGCGCCGCGCTGGCGGCACTGCGCGAGACCGGCCTGAGCGACGTGTTCCCCCGCGCCCTCAAGTACGACCACCCCTTCACCTTCTGGGACTACCGCGAGCTCGGCTTCCCGAAGAACAAGGGCATGCGCATCGACCTGGTCTACGGCAACAAGCCGTTCACCGAGGCCGTCAGCGACTCCTACGTCGACCGCGAGGAGCGCAAGGGCAAGGGTGCGTCCGACCACGCCCCGGTGGTGGTCGACCTCGATCTGTGAGGCCACGGGCGCCTTCCGGGACTCCGCGCGGGGCCCCGGGGGGCCGGTCAACCCCCGCGCGCCTGTGGTGTGCAGGCCCATGTGGGTGCGAACCTGAGCGGTATGAATTTCTTGGACACCTGGCGCAAGCGCCTCGGCCCACACGGCGCGGCGGTGGACATGTCCCGCGACGCCGATCAGGCGGGCATCGCCGCGCTCCTCGCCGAGTGCGAGCTGCTCCGTGTCCGAGCGGCCCAGCAGGGACTCGAACTGGACGACAGCCCCGCCTCGTTGGCGGCCCTGGACCAGCTCCCGCCGCGCTGGCGCGACGACCCGGAAGAGATGCCCTGGCTGGGCAACGACGCGGGCCTCTACCTGGGCACCGTCATCGTGCGCACCGTCCCCGGCGCGCACTGGCACCTGTGGCCCAGCGGAACGCCCGCCGTGGTGCTGGCCTCCGGCCGTGACATCGACGTGGTCGGGGCCGGCCTGGACTGGGCGGCGAGCGGAGCCCCGGAACTCTGCCAGGTGTACGCGGAAGCCGCCGAGGTCTAGTCCTCGCCGCGGGGCCTGCACGCGCCGACCGCAGAGCCTGCGCGGGCCACTCCCGGAGCTGCGCGCGCCGACCGCGGGCCCCCGGGTACCGGTGCGCGTCAACCCCGCGCGTCAACCGCGTAAATACGGCTAATGCCTGGCTTGCCCCTCTTGCGCGTGTCGAGCGTGAAGTCCCTTTCCCGGCTGGATAGTTTGCGCTGACCTCGACACAGCTGAGAGTGGGTAGGGCAGCGTATGGCCGTCGATCCGTTGATCGAGCTGGTGGGCGTCAACAAGCACTACGGAAAGTTGCACGTCCTCCAGGACATCGACCTCACTGTCGGCCGCGGGGAGGTGGTGGTGGTCATCGGCCCGTCCGGCTCGGGCAAGTCAACGCTCTGCCGGACGATGAACCGACTGGAGACGATCGAGTCGGGCAGCATCCGCATCGACGGAAAGCCCCTTCCCGAAGAGGGCAAGGCGCTCGCCCGGCTGCGCGCCGAGGTCGGGATGGTGTTCCAGTCCTTCAACCTCTTCGCGCACAAGACCGTACTGGCGAACGTCTCGCTCGCGCAGACCAAGGTCCGCGGCCGGAAGAAGGAGGACGCCGACCGGCGCTCGCGGGAACTCCTGGAGCGGGTCGGACTCACCGGGCACGCCGACAAGTTCCCCGCGCAGATGTCCGGCGGACAGCAGCAGCGCGTGGCCATCGCCCGCGCGCTCGCCATGGACCCCAAGGTCCTCCTCTTCGACGAGCCGACCTCGGCCCTCGACCCGGAGATGATCAACGAGGTCCTGGAGGTCATGCAGCAACTCGCCGCCGAGGGCATGACGATGGTCGTGGTCACCCACGAGATGGGCTTCGCCCGGTCCGCCGCCAACCGCGTCGTCTTCATGGCGGACGGCCGCATCGTCGAGGACCGCACCCCCGAGGACTTCTTCATCCGACCGGAGAGCGACCGCGCCAAGGACTTCCTCTCCAAGATCCTCAAGCACTGAGGGGGCGGACCATGCTGCGTACGAAGACCACCCTGGCCGCCCTCGCGCTGGCCGTCCTCGCCGTCGCCTGCGGCAAGGAGGGCAGCCCGCCGGTCAAGGGCCCCAGCCCCGATCAGCTCCCGGACTACAAGGTCGCCGCAGGCTTCGCCCTGCCCGCTTCCCCCACCTGGCAGAAGGCCAAACGGCGCGGCCGGCTGGTCGTCGGTGCCAAGGAGGACCAGCCCTACATGGGCGAGAAGGACCCGGCGAGCGGGCGCTACTCCGGCTTCGACATCGAGATCGCCAAAATGGTCTCGGCCTCGCTCGGCTTCACCCCCGGCTCCGTCCAGTTCCGCACGATCGCCTCCGCGAACCGCGAGACCGCCCTGCAGAACGGACAGATCGACTACTACGTCGGCACCTACACCATCAACGACAAGCGCAAGAAGCTCGTCGGATTCGCCGGCCCCTACTACATGGCCGGGCAGTCCCTGCTCGTACGCACCGACGAGAAGGACATCAACGGGCCGCAGGACCTGGACGGCAAGCGCGTTTGTTCCGCCGCGGGATCCACCCCGTTCCAGCGCATGCAGGAGAAGTACCCGCGGGCCGACCTGGTCGCCTACGACACCTACTCGGTCTGCGTCGACAACCTGCTCACCTTCCAGGTCGACGCCGTCACCACCGACGACACGATCCTGATGGGGTACGCCGCCAAGGTCCCCGACGAGATGAAGGTCGTCGGCACCCCCTTCTCGAAGGAGCCCTACGGCATCGGCGTCCCGCGCGGCGACACCGCACTCAGGTTCGCCATTGACGACGCGCTCGAAGCACGCGAGAGAGACGGCGACTGGCAGAAGGCGTACGACGTCACGCTCGGGCTCTCCGGCCGCAAGGCCACTCCCGCGCCGCCCATCGACCGCTACCCGGCGAGCTGAGGGACCGGAGAACCCACATGAACGTACTCACCGAGAACTTCTCCCTCTACGGCAAGGGCTTCCTCGGCACCGTCGAACTCACCGTCTACGCCTCCGTGCTGGCCCTCGTCCTCGGCTTCGTCATGGCCTCCTGCCGGGTCTCGCCGGTCGGCTCCTTCCGGGCGCTCGGCACCGCCTGGGTGACGGTGCTGCGCAACACCCCGCTCACCCTGCTGTTCTTCGCGGTGCTGCTCGGGCTGCCGCGCTTCGGCCTGCTGCTGCCCTTCCAGATCTTCGCGGTGCTCGCACTCGGCTGCTACACCTCCGCGTTCATCTGCGAAGCGCTGCGCTCGGGCATCAACACGGTGCCGCTGGGACAGGGCGAGGCGGCCCGCAGCCTCGGCATGACGTTCGGCCAGACGCTGTCCACTGTCGTCCTGCCGCAGGCGTTCCGCTCCGTGATCCCGCCCGTCGGCTCCACCCTGATCGCACTCGCCAAGAACTCCGCGATCGCCGGGGCCTTCTCCGTCACCGAGCTCCTCGGCACCTACAAGACCCTCAACGAGCTGGGGTACAGCGTCATCTGGTCCTTCGTCTGGATCGCGCTGGGCTACCTGATCATCACCCTCACCATCAGCGCGCTCTTCCACGTGCTGGAGACGCGCTGGGGAGTCGCCCGATGAGCCGCGCCCTGTCCACCCGGTCCACCGCCCTCTACGACATCCCGGGCCCCAAGACCCAGCAGCGCCACCTGATGTACGGGATCGCCTCGACGGTCCTGCTGCTCGGTGCGGTCGGCTGGATCGTGTACCTGCTGTTCCACACCGACCAGTTCACGGCGGCAAAATGGACCCCCTTCCAGTACAAGGGCATCCAGGAACTCCTGCTTCACGGACTTGCCAACACGCTCAAGGCGTTCGCGTACGCGGCGGTGCTCTCGCTCGTGCTCGGGACGGTCCTGGCGATGGGCCGCCTGTCCGAGCACCGCCCGCTGCGGTGGGTGGCCGGGCTGTGCGTGGAGTTCTTCCGTGCCATGCCCGTACTGGTGATGATCTTCTTCATCTTCGTGGCGCTGAAGGTCCAGCCGCTGCCCGCGCTGGTGGCCGGGCTGACGCTCTACAACGGCTCGGTCCTCGCGGAGATCTTCCGTACCGGAGTGAACTCCGTGGACCGCGGCCAGCGGGAGGCGGCGTACGCGCTCGGCATGCGCAAGACGCAGGTCATGACGCACGTACTGGTGCCGCAGGCGGTCCGGGCGATGCTGCCGACCATCATCAGCCAGCTGGTGGTCGCGCTGAAGGACACCTCCCTCGGCTATCTGATCACCTATGAGGAGTTTCTCCATGCAGGAAAGCTCATCGCGTCCAATCTCGACTACGATTTGCCCTTCATCCCCGTAGTGCTGGTGATCTCGCCGATCTACATCGGGATGTGCATGCTGCTCTCCTGGTTCGCCAACTGGATGGCCAGGCGCCAGCGGCGCAATCCCAAGACGGAGGCCGTGGACATCGGTCCGGCCGAGGCGGGGACGCTGCTGCCGAACAGGGGGTAGCTCGACACAGAGGAGCGGGAACCCGTCCGGCAGCAGCCGGGGATCACTTGCCCCGAAGCGGTACCGACAGATAACTCGGGTCGGCCGCCAAGGACGAGAAGGTCAGCTGCGCGCCGGACGGGTTGTGCTCGATGTAGAGCGGATCGACGGTGTCGACCACCAGGGCGAGCCGGTGGCCGGCCGGGACGTCGTAGGCCGTGGAGTTCAGCTCCAGGTCCACGCCGAACGGCCGTCCGGGCTGCTGCCCGTGGAAGGTGTACGGCGCGTTGCTGACCAGCTTGCCGACGCCGAGCGGCCCCACGTCGTAGAGGTACGCGACGAGGGTGCCGCTCTCCTTGGTGCTGGTGACCTGTGTGTGCATTCTGGCGGTGCCGCGGATGTGCTGGGGCGTGCTGTAGCGCTCCGACTGCCAGACCGAGGCGTAGGAGCGCGGCAGCAGCGGGATCGACGCCATCGGCGGCAGCTTCACGAACTGGTCGAGCAGGTTGGACAGCAGGAGCAGGCCGCCGTTGGCACCCGAGTCGACGTTCGCGCTGATCTTCTTCGTACCGTCCAGGGCGATCTTCCGCTGCGTGGCGCCGACCGACTTCCAGTCCGGGTAGCCCTCGTAGCCGCCGCCGGTACGGGACTTGAGCTGGACGGGCTGCTCTCGGTCGATGCCGTTGTCGGCGCCCTTGAGGTAGCGGTCGAACCAGCGGTGGGCGTTGGTCCAGACGTCGTTGGGCAGGCCGAGCAGGCCGGTGGCCTCGGCGGTGGCGTGGTCCCCGGGCCGGAACTCCAGGCGCTTGGGACCGGTGAGCTTCTCGTAGAACTTCGCGTACTGGTGGGGCGGGAAGAGGGTGTCGCCCCAGGCGTTGCCCAGCATCAGGGCCGCGCCGTTCTTGTTGATCTCGTTCAGGAACGTGTCGGGGGAGCGCTTCCTGCCCCACTCGATCATGTCCTGTTCCTTGGCCAGGTTGGAGCCGAGGAAGTCCTTGAGGATTTGCTGGAGTTCGGGTCCCGGGCGGCCGGTGAGCTGTCCCGCGGCGCCGAGCATGCCGGCGGCCTGGAGGTGCTGGGTGCGGCCGCCGTAGATGGAATCGATGAGGTTCGCCCAGCCGCTCATCGCGACGACGGCCTTGATGCGCTTGTCGTGCCCCGAGGCGAGCAGGCTGATGCCGGCGCCGTAACTGACGCCCGCCATACCGATCCTGTCCGCGTCTGCCGGGGTGCGGGCGAGCGCCCAGTCGATGACGGCGGACACGTCGGCGGTGTCCGCGGGGCCCGCGACCTCGATCTGGCCGCCGGACAGCCAGAAGCCGCGCGAGGTGTAACTCACCACCACATAGCCGGAGTCGGCGAGCTTCTTGGCCTGGGCGACGTACTCGATCTGCGGCATGGCCCAGCTCGTCGGGAGCACGATCACCGGGAACTTCTGCCCTGCCTGCGCGCCGGACGGGGTGAAGACGTTGCCCTTGAGGGTGATGCCGCCCGAGCCGGGGATGTCGTAGAACTTCAGGCCGCTCGCGGAGGCGGCCTGCCCCGCCTCCTGCGCGGGCGTGGCGGTCGCGGGTGCGGCCGTATGGAAGGTTCCTGCGAGCAGGGCTGCGGAGAGGGTGCCGACCGCGGCCGCCCGCAGGGGCCGGACGCCCTGCGGGGTGGGGGTGGTGCGCGGGTGTCCCATGAATCGCTCCTCGGTGCGCCGGTGCAAAGTGACCCGACGGTAACCGCAAGGGCTTACCTGGGGTAACTGGCCGGTAAGTTACGCGAGGGTAACGATTGGTCGCAGGGGCACCCGCGAGGGTGCTTTCGTGCCGGAATCAGCCCTTCAGGGCGCTCTTGGACTGCCACTCGGCCCAGGAGACGTTCCAGTTGCCGTAGCCGTTGTTGAGTGCCTGGGTGCCCTTGGCGTCGTCGCCCGTGACCTCGAAGGGGTCGCCGACCTGGACCTGGTCGTAGATCCACTTGGCGTCGGCGTCGCTCATGCCGACACATCCTGAGCTCTTGTTCGCGGTGCCGAAGTAGCCCTTGTTCCACGGGGCGGCGTGCGCGTACATGCCCGACCAGGTCATCCGCATCGAGTAGTCGACCATCTTGTCGTACGCGTCGCCCAGGCCGACGGTCTCGGAGCGCATGTTGATGGTGCCCTCCTTCGACATCAGGACCGTCTTGCCGCGCCAGGAGGCCTTCTTGCCACCCGGGGTGCCCGCGGACATGGGCACGTCCTTGAGCTGCGCGCCGTCGCGGAACAGCTTGAGGCGGTGGTTGTCCAGGTCGACCTTGACGACCTGGTTCTTCCCGATGGTGAAATCCGTCCGGTAGTCGCGGACGAACCAGCCGCCGCCCTTGCCGGAGTCGGTTCCGTTCAGCCCCGCTTCGAGGGAGACCTTGGTGCCGGGCTTCCAGTACTCCTTGGGGCGCCAGTCGACCCGGTCCTTGCCGGAGTAGTCCATCATCCAGCCCCAGGAGCCCTCGGTGTTGTTCGAGGTGGTGACCTTGAGCTGCTTCTCCACCGCGGCGCGGTTCTTCACCGGGTTGTCGAAGACGATCGACAGCGGGTGGGCGATGCCGACGGTGGTGCCCTTGCCGGGGGCCATGGTCAGCTTGTTGACCTTGTCCGCGGCGGCCGTGCGGAATGCGGACTTGGCCGCGGTCAGCCCCGCGGCCTTCGCCTCGACCGTGTAGCTGGTGCCGGGGGCGGTGGTGCGCGTGGAGGTCCAGGACTTGCCGTCGGCGGATATCTGGCCGGTCAGCGTGCCGCCCTTGGTGTCCATGACCGAGACGCTGTCCAGCTTGTCCCCTTCGGTCAGGGTGACCTTGACCGGCTCGCCCGCCTTGGCCTGCTCGCCCGTGGCACTCACCGAGACCTTGGTCGCGGCGCGGGCCTCCGCCGCCGCGGAACCGGAACCCTTGCCGGAGCCGCCACAGGCGGTCAGAGCTGCCGCGGCCAGCACCGCGGTGCCGGTGAGGGCGGCGGAACGGAGCCGCGGGCGTGGGCGGCGTATACGGGTCAACTGAAAAACCTCCGTGGGTGGTGCGCGAATGGGTCCCTGTCTGTCCTCTCTCCAGGAGGTAATCCGGAAGGTCCCGGTTGCACCAAATGGAGGTACCGCTTTGTGACAAGTCCCGCACCGGACAAGGACCAAGGTCCCGGGAGGAAGGTCTTTGGGCCCCTTGCGCCGCAACGGTCCCGATGGGTTGCCGTTGACCGGATTGCTTCTCATAATCGCGCGGTCCACGCACCCCCTTTCTCTCCTGTCGGAGGACTCCTGTGCGCAAGAGAACGATCGGCCCGCTGCTCGCCGCCGTCCTGCTCGTCCCCTCGGTCGCGGCCTCGTCGCCCACCGCCGTGTCCGCCGCCCCCGCGCGGACCGCCGCCCAGGCTCCCGCCGGCCTCGTGGCCGGGGACGGCGGCCGCAAGGTCATCCTCGACGCCGACATGGGCGAGCTGAACGACGACGCCGTCACCATGTTCATGCTGGCCAAGGCCCGGGGCGTCGACTTCCTCGGCGTCACGGTGGTCAGCGGCAACACCTGGGTCGAGGAGGGCACCGCCTACGCCCTGCGTCAGCTGGAACTGATCGGACGCACCGACATCCCGGTGGTCGCGGGGGCCGGCGAGCCACTGATGCCCGGCCGGCAGGAGCGGCTGGACGCGGAGAACGCGCTGTACGGCAAGGCGCCGTGGGCCGGGGCCTTCGACTCCCGGCGCCCGCCGTCGTACGACAAGCTGGCCAGGCCCCCGTACGGCGGCTACCCGAGGACCGCACCGAAGAAGGACACGGCCGCCGCCGACTTCATCGTCGAGCAGGTCAGGCGCCACCCGCACCAGGTGACCGTCTTCGCCGACGGGCCCGCCACCAACCTCGCGCTCGCCGTGCGCACCCACCCCGAGATCGTGCCGCTGATCAAGGAAGTCATCTACATGGGCGGCGCCTTCGACAAACCCGGGAACATCACCCCGGCCGCCGAATTCAACTGGTGGTTCGACCCCGAATCGGCGCGGATCGCGCTGCGCACCCCCTTCCGCAGGCAGACGATCGTGCCGGACGACGCCGCCCAGCACGTGATCTACGGCAAGAAGGAGTACGACCGGATCGTCGCCGGGAAGCAGACCCCGATCAAAAAGATGTTCAAGGACCTGCAGGGCCCCGAGTTCGAGAAGAACCCGCAGGCCACCCACCTCCTCTGGGACGCGATCACCGCCGCCGTCTTCCTCGACCCGGCCGTCGCGAAGCGGACCGAGGTGCGTTACGTCGACGTGGACGCCAACTTCGGCGCGAACTACGGACGTTCACTGGGCTACCCGCTCGCCGAGTTCGACGCGCCCCGCAACCCGAAGGGCACCCGCAAGGCCGGAATCGTCCTCGACGTGGACGCCGAACGGTTCTGGAACCTCTACATCGGGCTGCTGCGCAGCGCATAGCCGTCGACGCACACCCCTTGCGGTTGCGCGGGTTGCTTCTCATAATCCGCCGCAACACGAGTTGCCAACTCGTGTTGCGGCAGTCGGGGTTTCCGTACTGCGGAAAAGGCACGCACGGAACTCGGGGCCGGGATGGCAACGCGCCAGGACGTCGCACAGCTCGCGGGCACCTCGCCCTCGGTCGTCAGCTACGTGCTCAACAACGGACCGCGCTCGGTCGCCCCCGCCACCCGCGAGCGCGTCCTGGCCGCCGTCCACCAACTCGGCTACCGGCCCAACGCCGTCGCCCGCTCGCTGCGGATGAGCCAGACGATGACCCTGGGGCTGGTGGTGCCGGACGCCGCGAACCCCTTCTTCGCCGAGCTGGCCCGCTCGCTGGAGGACCACGCCTGGGCCGCCGGGTACACCCTCCTGGTCGGCAACAGCGGCGACGACCCCGACCGCGAAGCCGGATACATCCGCACCTTCGTGGACCGGCAGGTCGACGGCCTCGTCCTGATCCCCTCCCGCGGCGACCTGCCCTGGCGCGCCGAACTCGCCCGCTCCGGTGTTCCCGGCCTGGTCTTCGACCGCGAACTCGACGGTGTGGCCACCAGCTACGTCCTGGTCGACAACGCCGCCGGGGCCCGCACCGCCACCGAACACCTCCTGGCGCACGGCCGCCGCCGGGTCGGCTGCATCGCGGGCCCGCTCGGCATCCACCCCACCGTCGACCGCGTCGTCGGCTGGCGCACGGCGCTGGAGCAGGCGGGGCTGCGGGCCGGCAGCGGGTCGGGCGGCCGCACGGGCTGGGAAGCCGTACCGGACGCGGCACCCCTGCTGCACGGCTCCTTCGGGCGGCTCGACGGGTACCGGTCCGGGCTCGCGCTGCTCTCGCGGGACCGCTCGGTGGACGCCCTGTTCGTCACCTCCGACGAACAGGCGGCCGGCGTGCTGCGGGCGGCCACGGAACTCGGCATCCGGGTGCCCGACGACCTCGCCCTGGTGTCCTTCGACGGCATCGCGGCAGGCGCCTACACCTCTCCGGCCCTGTCCACCATGGGCCAGCCGTACGAGGAGCTGGGACGGGTGGCGGTACGCCGGCTGCTGGAGCGGATGAAGGACCCGGACCTGCCGCCGACCAGGGACGTCCTGCCGGTGACCCTGCTGGCCCGCGGCTCCTGCGGCTGCCCGGACCCGGCGGGCGGCGAGGCGCCGGACCCCCGTACGACGACACCCCTGGCGGCTCCCGCCCTCGCGCCCCCCACCTCGTACCGCATCCCGGAAAGAACGGTGATACCCCGTGAGCAGTGAGCGACTGGTCGTGGTCGGCAGTCTGAACATGGACCTGTCGGTCACCGTGCCCAGACTGCCGCGGCCGGGTGAGACCGTGTGCGGCGCCGACGTCGTGCGCGGCGCGGGCGGCAAGGGCGCCAACCAGGCCGTCGCCGCCGCCCGGCTCGGCGCCGAGGTACGCATGATCGGCCTGCTCGGCGACGACGCGCTCGGCGGCGAACTGCGCGAACGGCTCGCACAGGAGGGCGTGGACGACGGGGGAGTGGCCCAACTCCCAGGCGTGGCAAGCGGACTGGCGCTCATCGTCGTCCAGCAGGACGGCGAGAACACCATCACCCTCTCACCGGGCGCCAACCACCACCTCGACGTACCCGCCCTGGACACCCTCACCGGCGGCATCGTCGCCGGCCCCGCCGACACCCTGCTCCTCCAGCTCGAAGTGCCCCTGCCGACCGTCACCGCCGCGGCCCGTGCGGCCCGCGGGTCCGGTGCGCTGACGGTGCTCAACGCGGCCCCGCTGCCCCCTTCCGCCCGGCCGGACCTGGACGATCTGCTGCGCTGTGTCGACGTCCTCGTGGTCAACGAGACGGAAGCCGCCGGTCTGCTCGCGCCCGCCCACGGCGACTGGGCGGCGCACGCCACGGCCCTGCGGGCCCTGGGCCCCGGCACCGTCGTCGTCACCCTCGGCGCGGACGGAGCGGTCGCCGCGGGCCCCGAGGGTGCTTGTACGGAGCGGGGGTTCGCGGTCGACGCCGTCGACACGGTCGGCGCGGGCGACGCCTTCTGCGCCCAGCTCGCCCTCTCCCTGGGCGCCGGTACGCCGCTGCCCGACGCGGTCCGCCGCGCCTGCGCGGCCGGCGCGCTGGCCACCACCCGCCCCGGCGCCCAGAGTTCGCTGCCCTCCGCCACCGAGGTCGACGCACT
Organism: Streptomyces sp. NPDC058663; assembly: GCF_042716745.1. NCBI lineage: Bacteria > Bacillati > Actinomycetota > Actinomycetes > Kitasatosporales > Streptomycetaceae > Streptomyces > Streptomyces sp. NPDC058663. Next base: position 94,268 of record NZ_JBHXRV010000022.1, on the reverse strand, counting down.
GCTCGCCGACTCCACCGACGTGCCCCCGCAGACACCCACGACGAACGAGGTGCACCATGCGTAACGACGGCCTCTGGCACCCCAGGTTGCTGGAGATCATCACCTCCCTCGGCCACGGTGACCTGCTGGTCGTCGCGGACCCGGGGCTGCCCGTGCCGCCCGGGGTGGAGACCGTCGACCTGGTGTGGCGGCGCGACGATCCCCCCTTCCTGCCCGTACTCGAAGCGGTGCTCGACGAACTCGTGGTGGAACACGCCACCGTCGCCCACGAGGCAGCCGACCCCGGCCTGCTGATGATCTTCGAACAGCAGTTCGCGGGCACCCCCCTCGACCGGGTGCCGCACGCCCGGCTCAAGAAGCTGACCCGGCGGGCCCGCGCGATCGTGCGGACCGGGGAGAGCACGCCGTACGCGAACGTCGTACTGCGCGCGGGCGTCCCCTTCTGACCGAGTGCTCGACCCACCGCACACGGAAGGCAGTTCCCCGATGAACCGCAAGCAGCTCTCCCGCGCCGCCGCATCCGCCACCGCCCTCCTGCTGGCCACCGCCCTGACCGGCTGCGGCCAGGAGGGCGGTTCGGGGGGCGGGGCGTCCGCCAAGCCCAAGAACGGCAAGCCGGTCGTCTGCCTGGTCATGAAGTCGCTCGGCAACGAGTTCTTCCAGACCATGCAGAAGGGCGCCGAGGCGCATGCCAAGAAGCTCGGCACGCTGGAGCTGAAGTCCAGCGGCATCCAGAACGAGACCGACATCGACGGCCAGGTCGCCGCCATCAACCGCTGCATCACCGAACAGGCCGACGCCCTGGTGCTGGCCCCGGCGGACTCCAGGGCGCTGGTCGCCCCGCTCGGACGCGCCGCCAAGGCGGGCATCAAGCTCGTCAACATCGACGTCAAGCTGGATGACGGCGCACTGAAGTCGGCCGGCCTGAACGTGCCCTTCGTCGGCCCCGACAACGCCGAGGGCGCCCGGCTCTCCGGCGAGGTCCTCGCCAAGAAGCTGGGCAGGGGCGGCAAGGTCGTCATCCTGGAGGGCAACCCCGGCGCGGCCAACGCCACCCAGCGCAAGGAGGGCTTCCAGAAGGCCGCCACCGACGGCGGACTCAAGGTCGTGGAGTCCAAGACCGCGCACTGGGAGACCGACGAGGCGTACACCGTCCTGTCGAACCTGCTCACCGCGCACCCCGACATCCAGGGCGTGCTGTCCTCCAACGACTCGATGACCCTCGGCGCGGTGAAGGCGATCGGCGCCGCGGGCAAGAAGGGAAAGATCCCGGTCGCCTCGTTCGACAACATCGCGGCCGTGGCACCCCACCTCAAGGACGGCAGCGTCGTCGCCACCGTCGACCAGTTCGCCGCCCAGCAGGCCGCCGACGGCATCGACGTGGCACTGAAGGCGATCAAGGGCGAGAAGTCCCAGGCCTGGGTGAAGACCGACGTCGAGGTCGTCACGGCGGCGGACGCGGGCACAGCGGGCCGATGACCATGGACGACCCGAACACCACGCGCGCGGCCGACGGCGGATACGTCCTCGAGGCCGCCGGGATCAGCAAGGCATTCCCCGGCGTCAAGGCACTGGACGGCGTCCAGCTCCAGTTGCGCCCCGGCGAGGTGCACGCCCTGCTCGGCGAGAACGGCGCGGGCAAATCCACCCTCGTGCGCATCCTGGCCGGCATCCAGCCCCCCGACGCGGGGGAGATGCGGCTCGGCGGGAAGACGTACGCGCCCAAGGACGTGGCAGCGGCGATGCGCGCCGGAGTCCAGGTCGTCCACCAGGAACTCAACCTGCTGCCCCAGCTGACCGTCGCCGAGAACCTCTTCTTCCAGCACCTGCCCCGCCGGTTCGGGATCGTCGACCGCCGCACCCTCAACCGGCGGGCGGCCGAACTCCTCGACGAGGTCGGGCTCGACGTCGCCCCGGGCACCAGGGTGGAGCGGCTCGGCATCGCCCAGATGCAGCTCCTGGAGATCGCCCGGACCCTGTGGCAGGACTGCCGGGTCCTGGTGATGGACGAACCGACCGCCACCCTCACCGCCCGCGAGACCGAACGGCTCTTCGCGGTGATGCGCCGGCTCACCGCACGCGGCACCGCCATCCTCTACATCTCGCACCACCTGGCGGAGGTGTTCGAGATCGGCGACCGGATGACCGTCTTCCGCAACGGCGGCCATGTCGTCACCAAGGACCTCGCGGGCACCGACACCGCCGAGGTGATCCGCCTGATGGTCGGCCGTGACCTCGCCCAGGAGTACCCGCCGTACGTGGCACGGCGTCCGGGCCCCGAACTGATCAGGGCCGACCGGCTCCACCCGCGCGGCGGCAGCCCCCTCTCCTTCGCCCTGCACAGCGGCGAGGTCGTCGGGGTCGCGGGCCTGGTCGGCTCCGGCCGCACCGAGACCGTCCGCGCACTGTTCGGCGCGGACCCGCACGACGGCGGGCAGGTCTACGTCAAGGGCGAGCCGGTCCGCATCCGCACCCCCAGGGACGCGGTGCGCCACGGCATCAGCCTGCTCACGGAGGACCGCAAGGGCCAGGGTCTCGTCCTCGACATGCCGGTCGCGGCGAACATCACCCTCGCCGCGACCCGCAGGATCTCGCGCGGCGGACTGCTCAGGCGCGCCGAGGAGGACCGGTACGCCCACGAGGCGGTGCGGGGGCTCGGAGTGCGGACCCCGGGAATCCGCACCGCGGTGCGCACCCTCTCCGGCGGCAACCAGCAGAAGGTCGTCCTCGGCCGCTGGCTGCTCGCGGGAACGGACGTCCTGGTCGTCGACGAACCCACCCGGGGCATCGACGTCGGTGCCCGCTACGAGATCCACCAGCAGCTGACCGGCCTCGCGGGCGACGGCAAGGCGCTTCTGGTGGTCTCCTCCGACCTGCCCGAACTCATGGGCATCTGCGACCGGATCCTGGTCTTCTCACGCGGCCGGATCGCCGGCGAGGTGGCCCGCGCCGACTTCGACAGCTCCCGCATCCTCGCCCTGGCCTACTCGGGGTACGTCGCCGACACCCCCGCTTCCAAGAACGGTGAGCCCACCTCATGACCCCACCGACTCCCGCCGCCAAGGTTCCTGCCGCACCCCGCCGCACCGCACGCACCCTCAGCCGGCAGGTGATGGGCGAGGCGGGCATCGGGATCGCGCTGCTGGCCCTCGTCCTGATCTTCACGCTGGCCGCGCCCAAGTTCGCGACCTCCGAGAACCTCACCAACATCGCCACCGAGATCACCCTCAACACCATGCTCGCGGTGGGCATGACCTTCGTCATCCTGGTCGGCGGCATCGACCTCTCCGTCGGTTCGGTGATGGCGCTCTCGGCGGTGGTCTCCGGCGAGATCCTCACCACCACCTCCCTCGCCACCCCGGTCGCCGTACTGCTCGCGGTCGTGGTCGCCGCACTCGTCGGCATGGCCTGCGGGTTCGTCAACGGCTTCGTGTCGGAGAAATGGCGGGTGCCGTCCTTCATCGTCACGCTCGGCATGCTGAACGTGGCGCGCGGCGCGGCCCTTGAGTACACCGGCGCCCAGACGCGGTACGACTTCCCGCCCGGCTTCAGCCACTTCGGCACCTCCACCCTGCTGGGTATCCCCTCCCTCTTCTGGATCGCGCTCCTCATGGTCGTGGTCGGCCACTTCGTGCTCACCCGCACCGTGTTCGGCCGGCTCGTCTTCGCGATCGGCTCCAACGAGGAGGCGGTACGGCTCTCCGGGCACCGTACGAGCATCGTGAAGGTGTCGGTGTTCGTCATCGCCGGATTCGCCGTGGGCATCGCAGCCGTCACCTACATGGCACGGCTGAACATCGCCAGCCCGATCGTCGGCAGCGGCTACGAGCTCTCCGCCATCGCGGCCGTCGTCATCGGCGGCGCCTCGCTCTCCGGCGGCAAGGGCTCGATGATCGGCACTCTGCTCGGCGCTTGCCTGCTCGGCGTCCTCACCAACGGACTGCTCCTGCTCGGGGTCTCCGACTTCCAGCGGCAGATGATCACCGGAGCGGTCATCATGATCGCCGTCGTCGTCGACCACTACCGGGGCAGGCTGGCGGCCAGGATGCCGGAGAGGGCGGTGGCGGGCTGAACCCGCAGGCCCGGGGCGAACCCGCAGGCCCGGGGCGCGACGTGGCCGGAACCTGTGGCGGACCCGGCCGGCCGCCGTCCGGTACTGGTGCTCGGGCCGCACAGCACCGAAGCTCTCACCATGAGGCATGAACAGGATCCGCGGGGCCCGCAGGACGGGACGGACGCGGCGGTCACCCGCATCGAGCTGCCGCTGAGACGGGTACTGGTGGCCCTGCCGGTCGCCGCGGTGGTGGTCACCGTGCTGTGGGGTTACACCATCGCCGCCGTCCTCGAAGGACCGGACCCGGCGCTCTCCGCCACCCTGATGTCCGCGCTCGGCTCGCTGCTCCTCTTCGTCGCCGTGACGTACGTGGGGTACGCGGTCCGGCCGCTGAGCATCGCCGCCGGGCCGAGCGGCCTGTCGGTGCGGCTGCCGCTCTACCCCGAACGCACGCTCCCCTGGGACGACGTGCTGTCGGTGCGGGCGATGGGAGTGCGCGGCGCCCAGTTCGTCGTCGTCGAGGCCCGCGAGTCCGCGGGCTCGCTGCCGTACGTCTGCCGGCCAAGGGCCGCGTACCGCAGGCTCTCCCTGATGACCGGGACCGCCATGCAGGTCAAGGAGGGACTGTGCTTCGAACGGCAGGTCTTCGAACTGGTGCCGGAGGACGTGCTCGGGATGGTCAGGTCGTACGCCCCCGCGCGGCTTCAGGTGGTGGACCAGCGGCGCTGAGCCCGGCCCGGACGCAGGCGGGCGCGGCGTCCGTGGGCCTGCCCCTCCACCGGGATCGCGGTCTTGCCCCGGGGCGGGCGGCCGCGCCACCTTGGGACACGGCGTCACCCGCCGGTGGCGTACGGACCGTGTGATCGGAGACCCCGTGACCCCCTTCGTCCCGCCCCACTCCCTCCTCGGCGACGGCCCGCACCCCGTGATCGCCGTGCACGGCTGGCTCGCGGACCGCGCGGACTACGCCGCCGTCCTGCCCGACCTTGACCTGGAATCCTTCCGCTACGCCTTCGTCGACCTGCGCGGCTACGGAGAGGCGAAGGACCAGCCGGGCGCCTTCACCACCGCCGAGGGCGCCGCCGACCTGCTCGCCCTCGCCGACCAGCACGGCTGGGACCGCTTCTCGCTGATCGGGCACTCCATGGGCGGTGCCGTCGCCCAGCGCGTCCTGGCGGTGGTCCCGCAGCGGGTGCGGCGGCTGGTGGGCATCTCGCCCGTGCCGGCGAGCGGGCTCGACCTGCCGCCCGAGTCCTGGGAACTGTTCGCGGGAGCGGCGGAGCGGGCGGAGAACCGGCGGGCCATCATCGACACCACCACCGGCGGAGTGCGGCCCGGCGCCTGGCTCGACCGGATGACCCGGCAGTCCGTCGAGCGCAGCGACCCCAAGGCGTTCCGGGCCTGGCTGGACTCCTGGGCGCGGGAGGACTTCCACACCGACGTCGAGGGCGCGCCCTGCCCGGCGCTCGCCGTCGTCGGCGCACTCGACCCGGCGCTGAGCGCGGAGGTGATGCGGCAGACCTGGATGCGCTGGTACCCGCACGCCGAACTCGTGGAAATCCCGGGCGCCGGCCACTACGCCATGGACGAGACCCCGCTCCAGCTGCTGCGCACCGTCGAGGACTTCCTGCGCGCGGACGCCGCATGAGCGACGACGTCCTGAGCCGCACCTGTGGCGTCGTCCCCGATGTCTTCGACCCGCGCCAGTACGCCAGGGGCATCCCGCACGAGGCCTACCGGCAGCTGCGCGACACGCGTCCGGTGGCCTGGCAGGACGAGTACGAGGTGCTGGGCTGGCCGGCCGGACCCGGCTTCTGGGCGGTCACCCGGCACGCCGACGTCGTACGGGTCCTCAAGGACGCCCGCGCCTTCTCCTCCCGGGCCGGCGCCACTCAGATCCGCGATCCCGACCCCGACGACCTCCCCTTCATCCGGCGCATGATGCTCAACCAGGACCCGCCGGACCACGGCAGACTGCGACGGCTGGTGAGCCGGGCCTTCACCCCCGGCCGCACCGACCGCTTCGAGTCGCGGGTGCGCGAACGCGCCCGCACCCTCCTCGAAGCGGCGGTGCGCGGGGCGCGGGAAGGCGGTGACGGGGTCCTCGACCTGGTGGCCACCGTCACCGACGACTACGCCCTGCTCAACCTCTGCGACCTGCTGGGCGTGCCCCGGAGCGACCGCGCACTGCTCCTGGAGTGGACCGAGCGCGTGATCGCGTACCAGGACCCGGACGAGCGGGCGCAAGCGGTGCGCGGCCCCGACGGGCGGCCGGTGAACCCGCGTTCGCCCGCGATGCTCGGCGAGATGTTCGCGTACGCGCGGAAGCTGGCGGAGTACAAGCGCAGGTTCCCCAGCGACGACATCATGACGGCGCTCGCGCACGCGGCGGGGGACGGGACCCGGCTCGGCGGCCCCGAGCTGGAGATGTTCTTCTTCCTGCTCACCGTCGCGGGCAACGACACGGTGCGCAGCGCGGCACCGGGAGGTTTCCTGGCCCTGGCCGGGGACGCCCGGGCGCAACAGGCGATGCACGGCGTCCGGACGGCGACGGCCGTCGAGGAGCTGCTGCGCCACCACCCGCCCGTCCTCAGTTTCCGGCGCACCGTCACCGAGGACACCGAACTGGCCGGGGAGCGGTTGCGCGCGGGCGACAAGATCGTGGTCTTCCACGCCTCCGCCAACCACGACGAACGCGTCTTCGCCGACCCGCACCGCCTGGACCTGACCCGCGAGCCCAATCCGCACGTGTCCTTCGGGGACGGTCCGCACGTCTGTCTCGGCGCGCACTTCGCCCGGCTGCAACTGCGCGTTCTGCACGAGGAGGCCCTGCGGACACTGCCGCCCTACCGGTTGGCGGCTCCGCCGCGCCGTCTGGTCTCGCACTTCATCAACGGCATCAAATCCCTGAAGCTGGCGCTGGACTGACGGGCCATCGGATTGCGTGTCCGGGTGACCCGCCCCTACGCCGGTCGGCCGACGGCGCGGTGCGCGTTGCGCGGGGCGCGGCCAGGGGGTCTGCGCCGTCCGTGTCACAGGATCGCTGTCGTGGGCGAGGGGCCGGACGCGCTCGCGGGTACCTGGCACGGGAGGGTCGCTGCGGCTACGCTGCGCGGACGCCGTTCGCCTGGAGGTACGCATGCGTCGACCCACCCGGCCCGCCGTACGGGCACTGTCTCTGCTGGCCGCGACCGCGGCAGTCGTCACGGTGGGGGCGGCCGCGCCACCGGGCGCCGCGGCGCCTGCCGCGCAGGCCACTTCGGCATTTCCCGCCGCTCCCGCCACCCCGCCCGCGAAGGTTCCGGTGGCGGTCGGGCACGGCGGTGCGGTCGCCAGTGTGGACGCCGACGCCTCGGCGGCCGGTATCGAGGTGCTGCGGGCCGGCGGCAACGCCGTCGACGCGGCCGTGGCCACGGCCGCAGCGCTCGGTGTGACGGAGCCGTACTCCGCGGGCATCGGGGGCGGCGGCTACTTCGTCCACTACGACGCCAAGTCCCGCAAGGTGCGCACCATCGACGGCCGCGAGACCGCCCCGCGCAGCGCCGACAGGAACCTCTTCCTGGAGAACGGCAAACCCATCCCCTTCGCCGAGGCCATGACCAGCGGCCTCGGCGTCGGCACCCCCGGCACCCCCGCCACCTGGGCGGCGGCACTGGACTCCTGGGGCTCCAAGCCGCTGCGCACCCTGCTGAAGCCGGCTGAGCGGCTGGCCCGCGACGGCTTCACCGTCGACGCCACCTTCCGCGCGCAGACGCAGGGCAACGAGGCCCGCTTCCGGGACTTCCCCGCCTCGTCCAAGCTCTTCCTTCCCGGCGGTCAACTGCCCGTCGTCGGTTCGACGTTCAAGAACCCGGAGCTGGCCCGCACCTACGAGAAGCTGGGCCGCGAGGGCGTCGGCGCGCTCTACAGGGGCGACCTGGCGCGCGACATCGTCCGTACGGTGAACAGGCCCCCACTCGCCCCCGGCTCGCAGCGCAAGGTGCGCCCGGGCGACCTCACCGAGCGCGACCTGCGGCGTTACGAAACCGAACGGCCGGCCCCGACGAAGGTGCACTACCGGGGGCTCGGTGTGTACGGCATGGGCCCCTCCTCGTCCGGCGGCACGAGCGTCGGCGAGGCACTCAACATCCTGGAGCGGACCGACCTGTCGAGGGCGTCCCAGGCGAAGTACCTGCACCGGTTCATCGAGGCGAGCCGGATCGCTTTCGCGGACCGGGGCCGCTGGGTCGGCGACCCGGCCTTCGAGGACGTACCGACGAAAGAGCTCCTCTCGCAGCGGTTCGCCGACTCGCGCGAGTGCCTGATCAAGGACGACGCGGTGCTGGTGAGCCCGCTGCCGCCGGGTGACCCGCGGCACCCCTCGCGCACGTGCCACAGCTCGGGGCAGGCCGCGCCGACGCCGTACGAGGGGGAGAACACGACCCACCTCACGGCGGCCGACAAGTGGGGCAACGTGGTCGCCTACACGCTGACCATCGAGTCGACCGGCGGCAGCGGGATCACCGTGCCGGGGCGTGGCTTCCTGCTGAACAACGAGCTGACCGACTTCTCCTTCGCCCCCGCGAACCCGGCGGTCCACGACCCGAACCTGCCGGGACCCGGCAAGCGGCCGCGCTCCTCGATCTCCCCGACGATCGTCCTGGACCGGCACGAGCGTCCCGTACTGGCGCTGGGCTCCCCGGGCGGGGCCACGATCATCACGACGGTGCTCCAGACCCTGACCGGCCACCTGGACAGGGGCCTGCCCCTGGTCGAAGCGATCGCTGCGCCCCGCGCGAGCCAGCGGAACGCGGCGGCCACCGAGCTGGAGCCCGGCCTCTGGAACAGCCCCGTGCGGGGCGAACTGGAGGCGCTCGGCCACGTTTTCAAGCTCAACCCCGAGATCGGGGCGGCGACCGGCGTGCAACGGCTGGGGGACGGTCGCTGGCTGGCGGCGGCGGAGAAGACGCGCAGGGGCGGCGGCTCGGCGATGGTCGTACGGCCTTAGCGGGCGGGAACGTACGCCCGGCAGGCCCTGCCGGGGCGGGGGTGCAGACCCATGGGATCCGCCCCCGCCCCGCTGGACGCGGCCCGTGCGCGCGGGCCCGCGAGGACCCTCCCGGGCTCCTTGCGGCGCGGTTGCGGGAGCGCACGTAGGGTCGGGCCATGGATATCCCTGCCGCACGCGCCGCGTTCGCCCGTACGCGCTACATCAGCCTCACCACCTACCGCAAGGACGGCACGCCCGTCGCCGTTCCCGTCTGGGTCGCCGGTGAGGACGGGGTGCTCTACGTGTGGACCAACTCCGGGACCGGAAAGGTCAAGCGCATCCGCCGCGACGGCCGCGTCACGATCGCCCCGTGCGACATCCGCGGCAACATCAAGCCGGGCATACCCTCCGTCGAGGGCAAGGCCACCCTCCTCGACGAGGACGCGCTCGGGAAGGTGCGCAAGCTCATCGCCCGCAAGTACACCTGGCAGTACTGGTTCACCGACCTGTCCGCCACCCTCGCCCGCCGGGGCAAGCGCCCGCACACCGCGATCAAGATCGAAATCTAGGCCTGGTGATCGAGGCGCGGCGGCCGGTCCTTCACCCCTGCGGGTGTGAAACAAGATCGACTCCGCGGGTTCACGGTGATGGTCTTGCCCCGCTCTCCCCGGCGGCTTACGTTCAAGGATCCACGCCCCAACTCTACGGGCGTAGAGGGTCTCTGACGTCCCGTCGGGAACGGGGGACGTCGTCCGGTCGAACGGAGACGAGTCATGGCCACTGTCGTACGCGCCGCCCTGGTCCAGGCCACCTGGACAGGCGACACCGAATCCATGATCGCCAAGCATGAGGAGCACGCCAGGGAGGCGGCCCGGCAGGGGGCGCGGATCATCGGCTTCCAGGAGGTGTTCAACGCCCCCTACTTCTGCCAGGTGCAGGAGGACGAGCACTACCGGTGGGCCGAGGCGGTCCCCGAGGGCCCCACCACCGTGCGGATGCAGGCACTCGCCCGCGAGACCGGCATGGTGATCGTGGTCCCGGTCTTCGAGCGCGAGAGCTCCGGCTTCTACTACAACACCGCTGCCGTCATCGACTCCGACGGCAGCTACCTCGGCAAGTACCGCAAGCACCACATCCCCCAGGTGAAGGGCTTCTGGGAGAAGTACTACTTCAAACCGGGGAACGCGGGCTGGCCGGTCTTCGACACGGCCGTCGGCAAGGTCGGCGTCTACATCTGCTACGACCGCCACTTCCCCGAGGGCTGGCGGCAGCTGGGCCTCGGCGGCGCCCAGATCGTCTACAACCCCTCCGCCACCTCCCGCGGCCTCTCCGCCCACCTCTGGCAGCTGGAGCAGCCCGCCGCGGCCGTCGCCAACGAGTACTTCGTCGCCGCGATCAACCGCGTCGGCCAGGAGGAGTACGGCGACAACGACTTCTACGGCACCAGCTACTTCGTCGACCCGCGCGGTCAGTTCGTCGGGGACAAGGCCAGCGACAAGGCCGAGGAACTCGTCGTCCGGGACCTGGACCTGGACCTCATCGAGGAAGTCCGCCACCAGTGGGCGTTCTACCGCGACCGCCGACCCGACGCGTACGAAGGACTGGTTCAGCCGTGACCGACCTGCACTCCCGCCACCAGGCCGTCCTGCCCGAGTGGCTCGCCCTGTACTACCAGAACCCGATCGAGCTCACCCACGGCGAAGGCCGTCACGTCTGGGACGCCGAGGGCAACAAGTACCTCGACTTCTTCGGCGGCATCCTCACCACGATGACCGCCCACGCCCTGCCCGAGGTCACCAAGGCGGTCTCCGAGCAGGCCGCCCGCCTCGTCCACTCCTCGACCCTCTACCTCAACCGCCCGATGATCGAACTGGCGGAGCGCGTCGCGCACCTGTCCGGCATCCCGGACGCCCGCGTCTTCTTCACCACCTCGGGCACCGAGGCCAACGACACCGCCCTCCTGCTGGCCACCTCCTACCGCCGCTCGAACCAGCTCCTGGCGATGCGCAACAGCTACCACGGGCGCTCCTTCGCCACCGTCTCGCTCACCGGCAACCGGAACTGGTCGCCCACCAGCCTCTCCCCGCTCCAGACGCTGTACGTGCACGGCGGCGTCCGGCACCGCGGCCCGTACGCGCAGCTCTCCGACGCCCAGTTCATCGAGGCGTGCGTCGCCGACCTGGAGGACCTCCTCGGCCAGACCCGGGGCCAGGTCGCCGCCCTCATCGCCGAACCCGTCCAGGGCGTCGGGGGCTTCACCTCCCCGCCCGACGGCCTGTACGCGGCCTTCCGCGAGGTGCTCTCCCGCCACGGCATCCTCTGGATCGCCGACGAGGTGCAGACCGGCTGGGGCCGCACCGGCGACCATTTCTGGGGCTGGCAGGCACACGCCGAGAACGGCCCGCCGGACATCCTCACGTTCGCCAAGGGCATCGGCAACGGCATGTCCATCGGCGGTGTCGTCGCCCGCGACGAGATCATGAACTGCGTCGACTCCGGTTCCATCTCCACCTTCGGCGGATCGCCGATCACCATGGCGGCGGGCCTCGCCAACCTCACCTACCTCCTCGAGCACGACCTCCAGGGCAACGCCCGCCGCGTGGGCGGTCTCCTGCTGGAACGACTGCGGGCGATCGGGGCCGCGGTTCCCTGCGTACGGGAGGTGCGCGGCCGGGGCCTGATGGCCGGCATCGAGATCGTCCGTCCGGGCACCGACGAGGCCTGGCCGGAGGCGGCGGGCGCCGTCCAGGAAGCGGCCCGCGAGGGCGGTCTCCTGCTCGGCAAGGGCGGCGGCCACAACACCAGCGTGCTGCGCATCGCACCGCCGCTCACTCTCACGGTGGCGGAGGCCGAACAAGGCGCGTCCGTCCTCGAACGGGCGCTGCACCGGGTATAGCTCTGCACCAGGTACGACCGGCCACTGGCCGAGGACTCGTTTCGGCACGACAACCCAGCCCGGGACGGCGGGACACCCGGCACCAGGAGGCGCACGCACATGACACGCACTCTGATCACCGGCGGTCTCGTCGTCACGGCCGCCGAGGAGATCCACGCGGACGTACTGATCGAGGGCGGCCGGATCGCCGCCCTGGCGGCCCCCGGCACCCAGCAGTGGACGGCGGACCGCGTCCTCGACGCCACGCACAAATACGTCATCCCTGGCGGCGTCGACGCGCACACCCACATGGAGATGCCCTTCGGCGGCACCTTCGCCGCCGACTCCTTCGAGTCCGGCACCCGGGCCGCGGCCTGGGGCGGCACCACCACGATCATCGACTTCGCGATCCAGTCCCCGGGGCAGAGCCTGCGCGCGGGCCTGGACGCGTGGCACGCCAAGGCCGACGCCAAGTGCGCGATCGACTACGGCTTCCACATGATCATGGCCGACGTCAATGAGTCGTCGCTCAAGGAGATGGACCACCTGGTGGGGGAGGGGGTGACCTCCTTCAAGCTGTTCACCGCCTACCCCGGGGTCTTCTTCAGCGACGACGGCCAGATCCTGCGCGCCATGCAGAAGGCCGCGTCCAACGGCGGCATGGTCATGATGCACGCCGAGAACGGCCTGGCCATTGACGTCCTCGTCGAACAGGCCCTGGCCCGTGGTGAGACCGACCCCCGCTACCACGGCGAGGTCCGCAAGGCCCTCCTGGAGGCGGAGGCCACCCACCGCGTCATCAAGCTCGCCCAGGTCGCCGGCGCACCCGTCTACGTCGTCCACGTGTCGGCCGAGGAAGCCCTCAACGAAATCGCGGCGGCCCGCCACAAGGGCCTGCCGGTCTTCGGCGAGACCTGCCCCCAGTACCTCTTCCTCTCCACCGACAACCTCGCCGAGCCGGACTTCGAGGGCGCGAAGTACGTGTGCTCCACCCCCTTGCGACCCAAGGAGCACCAGGCCGCCCTGTGGCGCGGCCTGCGTACCAACGAACTCCAGGTGGTCTCCACCGACCACTGCCCCTTCTGCTTCACCGGCCAGAAGGAAATGGGCCGCGGCGACTTCTCGAAGATCCCCAACGGGCTCCCCGGCGTGGAGAACCGCATGGACCTCCTCCATCAGGCCGTCGTCGACGGGCACCTCACCCGCCGCCGCTGGATCGAGATCGCGTGCGCGACGCCGGCGAGGATGTTCGGCCTGTACGGGCGGAAGGGGACCATCGCGCCGGGCGCGGACGCCGACGTGGTGATCTACGACCCGCACGCCGAGCAGGTGATGTCCGCCGCCACGCACCACATGGCCGTCGACTACTCGGCGTACGAGGGGCGCAGGGTCACCGGGCAGGTGGAGACCGTGCTGTCGCGGGGCGAAGTGGTGGTCGCGCAGGGCGAGTTCAAGGGGCGGTCGGGGCACGGGGCGTACCTCGCCCGTGCCACTTCCCAATATCTGGGGTAGGCGGTTGCCGGCTCCGCGGTCGAGGAGCGGGTGGCCGGGGCTTCGCCCGGCGGGTGGCGGGTGCAGCGGGGCGAGGGTAGTGACGCGATAGGGCGCGGATGGCGGCGGGCGGGAGAGTGGTTCTCGCCGGTCAGGCCCCGTCCGGACCGGGCCCCCTCACTCCTGATAAGGAACTTCGATGCTGCACACCCCCCAGAGTCCGGTGCGGAAGGAGGTGACGTCTCCGGATGCCGCCGTGCTCAGCAAGGTGGTCAAGCGGTTCACCAGCGCCAAGGGCGAGGAAATCACCGCCGTGAACGGGCTGGACCTACGGGTCGGGCGCGGCGAAGTGGTGGCGTTTCTCGGCCCCAACGGCGCGGGTAAGACCACCACGATCGACATGCTGCTGGGGCTGTCCCGCCCCGACTCCGGCACGGTGGAACTCTTCGGCCTCCCGCCCCAGCAGGCGGTACGGGCGGGAAGGGTGGCCGCCGTCCTCCAGAGCGGGGGACTGCTGCCCGACCTGACCGTCGCGGCCACGGTACGGATGCTGGGTTCCCTGCACCCCGGCGCCGACATCGAGAAGGTGATGGCCAGGGCGGGCGTCACCGCACTGCGCGACCGCAGGGTCGCCGAGTGCTCGGGCGGCGAGCAGCAGCGGCTGCGGTTCGCCCTCGCGCTGCTCAGCGACCCCGACTTCCTGGTCCTGGACGAGCCCACGGCGGGCATGGACGTCGTCGCCCGGCGGAACTTCTGGGCCGCTGTCCGCGAGGACGCCGCACGCGGCATGACCGTCATGTTCGCCACCCACTACATGGAGGAGGCCGATCAGTTCGCCGACCGGGTGGTCCTGGTCGACCGGGGGAACGTCGTCGCCGACGGGTCGGCGTCCGCGCTGCGGGCCTCCCTCAGCGGACGCACCGTCTCCGCGCGGATCGCCCCGCGGGAGGCCGCCGCCGTCGCCGCCCACCACCAGGTCCGCTCCTGCGTGCCGCGCGGTGACCGCCACTACTTCGACTGCGCCGACTCCGACGCCCTGCTCAGGCTGCTCCTGGAGCGCACCTCGGCCACCGAGATCGAAGTCACCCCGCGCAGCCTCGAAGAGGCCTTCATGGCCCTCACCACCCAGGAGGAGTCGCGATGACCGCCACCGACCGCGCCGAACGGGCCGCCACCGGCCGGGCCGCCGGGGAAGGCCGTACCCGCACCTCGCCGTTCGCCGGGGTGAACCCGGTCTTCCTCCGCCACGAACTGGCCCGCCGCTTCAACCGGCAGACCACGATCTTCACGCTGCTGCTCCCGGCAGTGCTCTACCTGGCCCTCTTTCGCACCGCCCCGACCGGTGCGACCCTGCCGCACGGCAACTTCGCGGCCTGGATGATGACCGGCATCGCCGTCTACGGCGCCGCGATGGCCGCCATCAGCTCGGCGGCCACCATCTCCGTGGAGAAGTCCGCGGGGTGGATGCGCACCATCGCGCTCAGCCCGCTCGCCCCGCCCGGCTATCTGCTGGTCAAGGTGGTGAGCTCGGTGGTGATGGCGGCCGTGCCCGTGATCATCGTCGGCGGGCTCGGGGCGTTGACCGGGGCCCGCGCCGACACCGGCGTGTGGGTGTCCTCGCTGCTGGTCGCCTGGCTCGGGGCCGCCGTCTTCGCTGCTCTCGGCATCGCGCTGGGCCTGGCCATGAAGCCCGAGGTCGTGATGCACATGCCCGGTCTGACCATGACCGCGCTGGCCTTCCTCGGCAACCTGTTCATCCCGCTCGAAGGGATCATGCTGGAGGTCTCCCGGTACTCGCCGATGTACGGAGTCGCCACGCTGGCCCGTTACGCGCTCACCGAGGGCTACTCCTTCGAAGGCACGCACTCCTCGCTGACCGGCGCGGTCGTCAACGTCGCCGCCTGGTTCGCCGCCTTCTCCTTCATGGCGGTACGCCGCTTCCGCAAGAGCACCGGACGTCTGTAGGCGGCACCCGGCCCCCCGGCCCCCCGGCCCCCCGGCCCCCCGGCCCCCCGGCCCCCCGGACCCCCGGGCCCGCCGCCCCGCCCCCACATCCCCCGTTTCCTCGTACCGCACCTCCCGTCGGCCCTGGCCGGACGGTGGGCACCTCACACGATGGAGGTAGGACAAGTGTTCGTATTCATCGCGCCGGGACAAGGCTCCCAGACCCCCGGAATGCTGGCCCCGTGGTTGCGCGACCCCGAGCACGCCGCACGCGTACGGGACTGGTCACAGGCGGCCGACGTCGATCTTGCCCACCTGGGCACCCGGGCCTCCGCGGCCGAGATCGCCCGCACCGAGAACACCCAGCCCCTGCTGGTCGCCCACGCCCTGCTCGCCCACACCGCGCTGGGCGGGGCGGGGGCCGGGCACCCGGTGGCGGCCGGTCACTCCGTCGGCGAGCTGGCGGCTGCCGCCGTCGCCGGAGCCCTGGACCCGGCGGACGCGATCCGGCTGGCAGCGGTACGGGGCCGGGCCATGGCCGCCGCCTGCGCCGAAGCCTCCACCGGACTGACGGCCGTGATCGGCGGCGAGAAGGACCAGGTACTGGACCGGCTCGCCGAACTCGGCCTGAGCGCCGCCACGTTCAACGGACCCGGCCAGATCGTGGCCGGTGGCCCGGTGTGCGACCTGCGGCGGCTCGCCACCGCACCGCCGCCCGGCGCCACCGTCAAAGCGCTGCCGGTTGCCGGGGCCTTCCACACCGCCCACATGGAGTCCGCACGGCGCACCGTCGCCGACGCGTTCGCCGCCACCGCCTTCCGCACCCCGCACGGCGCGCTGATCTCCAACGCCGACGGCGCCCTGGTGACCTGCGCCGACGAGATCCGCGACCGGCTTGTCGGCCAGGTGACCCGCCCGGTGCGCTGGGACCTGTGCCTGGAGACCCTGGGCGGGCTCGCCCCCGCGCTGGTGGTCTCGCTGCCGCCCACCCGCACGCTGACCGCTCTCCTGCGCCGCCGGCTCCCGGACCTCACCGTCCTCCCGGCCAACACCCCCAGGGACCTGGCCACGCTCCGGAACCGGCTCGATTCCGTACCGCCCGCTCCCGTACGGCCCCTTCCCGTTCACCCCGTTCCCGTACGCATGGAGGAGCGCGCCCGTGCCTCTGCATGAACTCCTCGACCGCGCCCGCGCCGAGCGCCCCGCCCACCCGGCGGTGGTCGACTCCGACGGCAGCCTCACCTACGCCGGACTCGGGACCGACGTCGACCGTGCCGTCGGCTGGCTCCGCGCGCAGGGCGTCACCGCAGGACAGCGGGTGGTGTACGCAGGCGGCAACGACCGTACCTTCGTCACCCTGCTGCACGCGGCCTTCCGCACCGGCGCCGTACTGGTCCCCGTCCACCCGGGCCTGACCGTCCCGCAGATCGCCCACATCGTCGCCGACTGCACGGCGGCCCTGGCCGTCTGCCCGCCAGGTGCGGGCGACGGCGCGGGACGCACCGTGGACGTCGACCGGGCCCGCCGGGAGATCCGGGACACCGACCCCGACGACTTCACCGCGCAGGTCGATGAGGACGACGTCGCCACCCTCATCTACACCTCCGGCACCACCGGCCGCCCCAAGGGGGTCGTGTGCCCGCACCGGCAGACGGCCGCGGCCGTCGAGGCAGTCAACGCCCGCCTCCGCTACCGCCCCGACGACGTGGTGCTCTGCCGGCTCCCGCTCTCCTTCGACTACGGCCTCTACCAGGCCCTGCTGTGCGCCCGCACGGGCAGCACCCTCGTCCTGGCCGAACGGACCGGGGACCACGCCCTGTTGAAGGTGATCGCGGACCACGGTGTCACCGTCGTCCCGCTCGTCCCCTCGCTTGCCCAGCTGCTCACCCTCCTCCAGCGCAGGAAGCGGTACCCCGCCCAGGTGCGGCTGTTCACCAACACCGGTGCCCGCCCGGGGCGTTCGGTCACCGCCGAGCTCCTCGCGGCCTTCCCCGGATCGTCGTTCGCCTCGATGTACGGCATGACCGAGTGCAAGCGCATCTCGATCCTCGACCCCGCACGGTACGAGGAGCGCCCCGACTCCGTCGGCCCGGCCATCCCCGGCGACACGGTGCGCGTCGTCGACGCGCACGGGCGCACCCTGCCCGCCGGGCAGCGCGGCGAGATCGTCGTGCACGGCGCCACCGTGATGGCCGGCTACTGGGGCGTGCCGCTGGAGGACCAGCGGCGGTTCGTGCGCCACCCCGACGGCTCCCTCGAACTGCACACCGGCGACCAGGGCCACCTGGACGCCGAAGGGCTGCTCTACTTCGCCGGCCGCGACGACGACATGATCAAGCACCGCGGCACCCGGATCGGGCTCACCGAGATCGAGGACGCCGCCGAGCGCATCCCCGGCGTGAGTGCCGCGGTCGCCCTGCGGCCCGCCCGCGAGGGCGCCCCGCTGCGGCTGGCCGTGTGCACCGCGCTCGCCCCGCACGAGGTGCGCGAACTGCTGGCCCGCAGCCTCGACGCGGCCCGGCTGCCCGACCGCATCGTCCCGCTCCCCTCCGTACCCCTGACCGCCAACGGCAAGCCCGACAGGGCCGCCGCACAACGGCAGGCCGACGCGCTCGAACAGGCCTCGGCCGCCGTCCGCCCGCAGCCCACCAAGGCGCCGACGGCCCGTCCGGCCGCCCACACGACGAGGACCCTCCATGCAGCAGCAAGAGTTTGACCGGCTCGTCGAGCAGACCTGCTCGGTCACGGTCACCGACCCGACGGCCCCGCTCGTCGACCTCGGCGTGGACTCGCTCCACACCATCGCCCTGGTGATGGCCGTGGAGGAGGCGTACGGCATCGAGTTCGACCCCGACACCCTCACCCGGCTCCCCCTCACCTCGTCCGCTGCGCTGCGCGAGGCCGCCGAGGACCGGGCAGCCGCCACCGCACTCACCGGGACGGGGAACTGACCGTCATGTGGACCGACTCCCGGCCGACGGCCGGGATGCCCCAGCTCTTCGAGCGGGCCGGCGACGTGATCTCTTTCGCCGGCGGCCTGCCCGACCTGGACCTGCTGCCGCTGCAGGAGATCTCCGCCCAGCTCTCCCGGCTCGTACGCGTCGGCGGCCGGGTGGCCCTCCAGTACAGCACCCCGCACGTCGCCACCTCCCTCGTCCCCGCGATCACCGACCTGATGGCCCGCGAGGGCGGCCGCACCAATGCGCAGAACCTGGTGCCCACCGGCGGCTCCCAGATGGGGCTGCTCGCCGTCGGCCTCTCCCTCGCGGAGCCCGGAGAGACAGTCCTGTGCCAGACCCCCGCCTACCCGGGCGCCGCGGCCGCCTTCCGCACCGCGGGCCTGACCCTGCGCGCCGTCCCCGAGGACGCCCGCGGACTCGACCCCGAAGGGCTGCGCGACACCGTGCTGCGCCTGACGGCCGAGGGCCGCACCACCCGGCTGCTGTACTGCAACCCCACCTTCCAGAACCCGACCGGCGCCACCCTCTCCGCCGAACGCCGGGTCAGACTCATGGAGGTCGCGCAGGAACTCGGGCTGCTGATCGTCGAGGACAACCCCTACGGTCTGCTCGGCTTCGACGGGCGGACCACCCCCACCCTCCAGGGCCTCGACCCCGAGCGGGTCGTCTACCTGGGCACCTTCTCCAAGGTGTTCGCTCCCGGGTTGCGCTGCGGCTGGATCGCCGCACCCGAACACCTCGCGGCCGCTTTGCGCCGCACCACCGAGGTCATGACCCTCTCGCCGTCCCCGCTGGCTCAGGCCGCCCTGGCCACGTTCCACGCCAGGACCGGCTGGACGGGCCTGGTCGACGGCTACCGGGCCGCCTACCGGGAGCGCCGCGACCTGATGTCCGACGCGCTGGAGAGCGAACTCGGCCGGGGCGGCGACTGGCAGTGGGAGCGGCCCGAAGGCGGCTTCTACCTGTGGCTGCGCCACCGCGACGGCGCCGACACCGCGCGCTTCGCCGCACCGGCCGCCGACCACGGCGTCTCCTTCGTCCCCGGCAGCCACTTCGGCATCGACGGGGAGCACGCGGACGCACTGCGGCTGTGCTTCAGCAACGCGCCCAAGGAGCGGATCGCCGAAGGTGTGGCACGCCTGGCGGCGGCCTTCCGGGACGGGGCGAGCGGATGACTACCCCGTTCGGGCCCGTATACCCGTTGGACGGCGGGGACTGGCAGGTGTGGGGGCAGGGGCTGCTGCGCAGCGCCGGATTCCCGGTCGCCGGTCTGGAACTGCTCGGCGGGCCGAACGCAGCCCGTGCCGCCCAGCCCGTCCCCGACAGTCCCGACGCGCGGGCCGCGTTCGGCGAGGCCTACCGGGCCGACGCCGCCGCAGAGTCCGCCCGGCTCGCGGTACTCGCCCGCGACGAGCGGGTGCGCACCGCCATCGCCTGGCAGAACCGCACCGTGTACCGCGTCCTCGACGCGCTCGCCGCGGGCACCGGCAAGGACTCCAAGCGCAAGCAGCGCGAACGCACCCTGGCCATGTACTGGCTCCGGTACTGCGCCAAGGCCGAGACAATCGGGTTCTTCGGCCCCGCCGCCTGGATCGAGGTCGGCAGCCAGAGGCGCGCCCTGGACTTCCAGCCCGGACCCGGCCTCACCCACCGCAGCCGCACCTCCTTCGAACGCTGGGCGGTGGCCGCGCTGGCCGACACCATGGCGGCGCTTCCCGGCGCCCGCCGGTGGTTCCCGCCGGTGCTGCGCCCCGACGTGCACCTCGACGGCGACCGGCTGGTGCTGCCCGGCGGACGCACCCTCGCCCTGCGTCCGGACGACGTCCGGGTGCTGGCGTACGCGGACGGCGACCGCAGCGCCCAGGCCGTCACCGACGCACTCGTCGAACGGGACGGGTGGGAGGCGGCGGGCGCGCGAGCGCGGGTCGAGAGGATCCTGGCCCGGCTGGTCAGACAGCGGGTGCTGTCCTGGGACGCCAACATCCCCGTCGACGTACGGGCGGAAGCCGTGCTGCGGCGCCGGATCGCTGCGGTGGGCGACGCGGAACTGCGGTCCCGCTTCGAGACCACCCTCGCCGAGCTGGACGCGCTGCGGGACGCCGTGGACACCGCCCCCGACTCCGGGCGGCTCGTCGCCGCGCTGGACGCGCTGGACGCGTACTTCGTCCGGGCGACCGGACTCGACGCCTCCCGGGAGGAGGGCAAGGCCTACGCCGGACGCACCCTCGTCTACCAGGACGCGCTGCGGGACTGCCACATCGCGCTGGGCGGCGACTTCCTCGACCGGATCGCCCGCCCGCTGTCGCTGGTGGCGGACGCGGCGGACTGGTTCGGCAACCGGCTGGCCGCACTCGTGGAGGCGGAGGTCGCGGCCTTCGTGCGCGACACGCACACACCGGCCGGACGCGCGTTGACCCTCGCCGACGTCTGGAGCCGGGTGCTAGGTCTGTTCTGGGGTGAGAACGCCACCCCCGTACAGCAGGCGACCCGGGAACTGGCCGCCAAGTGGCGGCAGTTGCTGGACGTCGACCCGGTGGCTGCGCTGCCGGAGCGGCTGGACCTGACGACCGCCAGGCTCGCCGCACGGGCCCGGGAGGTCTTCGCCACCGGACCGGTCGGCTCCCCGCACCTGGCTGTGCACAGCCCCGACCTCCAGGTCGTCGCCGACTCCGTGGAAGCCTTCGACGCCGGAGAGTACACGGTGGTACTCGGCGAGCTGCATGCCTGCCTGGCCACCTGCGACCTGCCCTTCCTGGACTGGACCACCGACGACGGGCAGTCGCTGCGCGACAAGGTCAACACGGCCGTCGGCGCACCCCGCCTCGTGCCCCTGCTGCCCGTCGAATGGAAGCGCAACAGCGGGCGCATGGTGCCCGCCCCGATCGGCGCGGGCGACCGCCTGATCGGCTTCACCAGGGCCCCGTACGACGACCGCTCCCGGATCGACCCCGCGGTCTCCTTCACTCTGGCGGAGGCCGGAGGCAAGGTCACCGCGACCGCCCCCGACGGGCGTGCGTGGAGCCTGCCGGAACTGCTGGCCGTGCCGGTCTCGATCATCGCGGCCGACGCGTTCAAGATCGGCCTCGACCGGGCGCACGCGCCCCGGGTCACGCTCGACGGGACGGTCCTCTTCCGGGAGTCCTGGCGGCTGCCGGCCGGGTCCGTGCTGCTGCCCGCGAAGCCGGACCGGGAGGACGACTACCTGGCGGTACGCCGCTGGGTGACCGAACACGTGCTGCCGGAGCGGGCGTTCGTGAAGTTTCCGCAGGAGACCAAGCCCTCGCTGGTCGACTTCACCAGCCCGACCGTCGTGCTCTCCTTCGCCAATCTCGTGCGCCGGACGTGCCGCCTCGACCCCCACGCCCACATCGGCGTCAGCGAGCCGCTGCCCGCTCCCGAGGGGGCCTGGCTGCCCGACGCGGACGGCGGGCGCTACGTCAGCGAGCTGCGGCTCCAGATCAGCAGAAAGACACCGTGATGACCCTTCTCGCCCCTGACGGCACGGGTGCCGCCGTCCGCGCGGACCGGCCCGCGCGCTCCCGGGCGCCCGCCCCCGCTCCTGCCCCCGACATCGTCGCGACCATCGGCCGCACCCCGCTCGTCGCGCTCGACCGGCTCTTTGCGCCCGCCCGCTTCCAGGTGTACGGCAAGTGCGAACGGTTCAACCCGGGCGGCAGCATCAAGGACCGCGCCGCCCGCTCGATGATCGAACACGCCTTGTCCATCGGGGAGTTGGTGCCCGGCGTCTCCACCGTCGTCGAGTCGTCCTCGGGCAACCTCGGCATCGCGCTCGCCCAGCTCTGCAACTTCTACCGGCTCGGCCTGATCTGCGTCGTCGATCCCCGCACCACCGCCCAGAACCTCGCGCTCATGCGGGCGTACGGGGCACGGGTGGAGGTCGTCGACCGGGACCCGGCCACCGGCGAGTACCTTCCGGCCCGCATCGAACGTGTCCGCGCCCTGCTGGCACGCGTCCCCGACGCGTACTGGCCCAACCAGTACGCCAACGAGCGCAACGCGTTCGCGCACCACGACACGATGCGCGAAATCTGCGAGGCGCTGCCCGGCGGCCCCGACTACCTCTTCCTGGCGGCCGGAACCACCGGAACGCTGCGCGGCTGCGCGGAGTACATCCAGCGACACGGCCTGACGACGAAGGTCGTGGCGGTGGACGCGGTCGGCAGCGTCATCTTCGGTCCGCCCGCGCCGTGGGAACACGGCCACCGGCGCAGCATCCCCGGCCACGGGGCGGCCGTGGTGCCGCCGCTTGCACGCCCCGGGCTCGCCGACCGGGTGGTCAAGGTGACCGACCGGGACTGTGTACGCGGCTGCCGCCAACTGCTGGCCAAAGAATCTGTCCTGGCCGGGGGGTCCTCCGGGGCGGTGGTGGCCGCACTGCTGGACGCCGCCTCCTGGATCGAACCGGGTGCGACCTGTGTGGCGGTCCTGCCGGACGGCGGCGACCGGTACCTCGACACCGTCTACTCCGACACCTGGGTGGCATCCCGCCTCGGCACGGCCCCGGATGCGCCCCACACCCCCGATTCGCCCCCCGCCCACGCCACTTCCTCGGAAAGGAGCCACCAGTCATGAGGATCCTCGGTCGCGACGACGTCCGGGCCGCGCTCGACGGGCTCGATCCACTCGTCCTCGACGCCGTGCGGGACGCCTACCTCCTGCACGGGAAGGGCGATTCGGACCTGCCGTTCTCCAGCTTCCTGCGGCCTCCCCGGCCCGCCGGCTCCAGGATCATCTCGCTGCCCGCCTACCTCGGTGGGGACGAGCCCGTCATGGGGCTCAAGTGGATCTCGTCGTTCCCGGCGAACGTCGCCCAGGGCCTCCAGCGGGCCTCCTCGGTGCAGATTCTCAACGACCTCGCCACCGGCTACCCCGTCGCCCTGCTCGAAGGCAGCCGGATCTCCGCCTCGCGGACCGCGGCGAGCGCCGCGCTCGCCTCCCGGGCGCTGCACGGCGAACGGCCGGTGCGCGCCGCGTCCCTGATCGGCTGTGGCACCATCAACCTGCGCGTCGTCGACTTCCTGGCGCTCACCCACCCCGAGCTGGAGACGGTCGTCCTCCAGGACGCCGTACCGGGCCGGGCGGAGTACCTGACCGCCGAACTGGCCGCGGAACACCCGCGGCTGACCTTCCGGGCCGGTGGTCTCGACGAGGCGCTCACCGCCCCGACCGTGTCCGTCGCCACCACCGACTCCGGTTACTGGCTCGACCTGGCCGACCACCCGGACCGCCCGGCGGGCCAGGTGATCCTGCACCTGTCGCTGCGCGACCTGAGCACCGACTCCGTCCTCGGCGCGTACAACGTGGTCGACGACGCCGACCACGTCCTCCGCGAGCAGACCTCGCTGCACCGCGCCGAACAGGTGGTGGGGCACCGGGAGTTCGTGCACCAGGAGATCGCCGCCGTGCTCGTGGGCGAGGCGACGGCTGCCCCCGCGGGCCAGACGGCCGTCTTCTCCCCGTTCGGGCTCGGCGTGCTGGACCTCGCCGTCGCACGCACCGTACTGCGGGCCGCCGACCGGGCGGGCCTGGGCACGGAGGCCGACGGTTTCGACCCGGGGGACCACCCGGTCACCTCGGGGACCGGGGGCCGGGGCACCGGGGTGACGGCATGAGCGGGGTACTGGCAGACAGTACGGGCACGGCACCCGCCACTTCAGGTGTGCCCGGCTGCTTCCCCGAGGGCAGCAAGGCTCTGGTGACCGGCGCCTCGCGCGGAATCGGCGCGGCCGTCGCGCTCGCCCTGGCCGCCCAGGGCTGCGACGTCGCCCTCAACTACCGCTCCCGCACCAAGGAGGCGGAGGAGGTGGCGGAGCGGATCCGGGCGCTCGGGCGCCATGCCCTGCTGGTGCAGGCGGACGTGTCCGACGAGGCCGCCGTGACCGCGATGTACAAGCGCATCAGGACGGAGTGGGGGCGGCTGGACGTGGCCGTGCTGAATTCCGGGGTGACCTCCGACGGCCACTTTGCCGCGATGAGCAGCGCCAAGTGGCAGGAAGTGATCTCCACCAACCTCACCGGCGCCTTCCTCACCGCCCGCGAGGCCACCAAGCAGATGTACGCGACCGGCGGATCGATCGTTTTGATCGCCTCCACCAGCGGCATCGCGGGCCGCGCCGGGCAGGCCAACTACGCCGCCAGCAAGGGCGGCGTGATCTCCCTGGCGAAGTCCCTGGCGCAGGAGGTTGCCCCGCGCGGCATCCGGGTCAACGTCGTGGCCCCCGGGTTCATCGACACCGACATGGCCAGGAAGGTTCCCCCGGCCCACCTGAAGGAGGCCGTGCGGGCCATTCCGCTCGGCCGGATGGGGACGGCGCAGGAGGTGGCGCAGGCCACCGCCTTCCTGGCGGGACCCGCCGCCTCGTACATCACCGGCAAGGTCCTCACCGTCGACGGCGGCATGATTCCCGTCAACTGACCTTCGACAACACACATCTGACGTTCGGTCAACGAACCAGGACGAATCAGGTCAATGAATGAGAGAGGTATTTCCGTGTCTTCTGCCACCTTCGAGGACGTCCGTACCCGCGCGGAGGCGCGTCTGGAGCGGAACACCATGGTCAAGTCGATGATCATCGACCGGCTCGGCCTGGACGTCGCGCCGGACGTCGTCTCCGACAACCAGCCCCTGTTCGGCAGGGGCCTGGAGATGGACTCGCTGGACACCCTGGAGATCGTCGTTATGGTCAACAACGAGTTCGACGTACTGATCAGCGACGACGACTTCGAGGCATTCGGCTCCATCAACGCCCTCGTCGACTTCATCGAGGACCGGGAGAACGCGGCGTGACGACCGCCCTCAGCCCCGGTGTGCCCGTGACGGGGAAGCCCGCGACGCGGACGTTCGACTACTCCTCGGACGACATCAAGCGGATGCTGCCGCACCGCTGGCCGATGCTGATGATCGACCGGGCCTACGACGTCGTACCGGGCGTCTCGGGACGCGGCATCAAGAGCGTCTCGGTGAACGAGCCGTTCTTCGCGGGCCACTACCCCGACCACTCGATCATGCCCGGCGTGATGATCGTCGAGGCGATGGCCCAGCTGGTGGCCGTCGTGTACGTCGCCGAACTCCTGGAGTCCACCGAGCCCGCCCAGGGCGACCCGGCCGACAGCGTCGGCTACCTCGGGTCGATCAGCTCGATGAAGTTCTCCCGGCTGGTCGTCCCCGGCGACCGGCTCACCCTTCAGGCCCGGCTCGGCCAGCGGCTCGGCGGACTGCGCCAGGTGCAGGTGAAGGCGAGCGTCGACGGCGAGAAGGCCGCGTCCGGCTCGCTGATCGTAAGCACCGGCCGTGCCGGCACCGGCCGCACCGGCTGACGCGGAGCGGAAGAAGGAGGAGACCGAGAAGGAGATACGTCATGTCACTGACGATCCGTCCCTACCAGGACACCGACGCGCGCGACATCGCGGCGCTCTACAACCGGCACCGGGACAACCCCAACCCCGTGACCGGCGGCATCACCGGCGCCGAACTCGGGCGGGAGCTCACCGAACGCGACACCGCGCTGTTCCTCGTCGCCGTCGAGGGCGGCCAACTGGTCGCCACCTTCGGCCTGTTCCACACGACCGGCCGCCGTACCGCCCGCGCCGGCGAGCTCATCGCCGACATGTTCTTCGTCGCCCCGGCCCACCGCAACGGCGTCCTCACCGGACGGCTGTTCACCGAGGCGGTCGAGTGGATGGTGAGCTCCGGCTGCCTGGTGCTGCGGCTGACCGTCAACCCGGCGAACTCCGTCGCCTTCCGGCTCTACCGCCGGGTCGGCTGCGTCTCCGTAAGCCGCACCGTGCCCGGCGAGGACGGCAACGTCGAGCTCCACAACTACATCCCGCTGATCCTGCGCAGCGTCTTCGCCGACCTCGGTGACGAAGCGAAGGCGGCCCTGGGCGGCCTGAGCAGCTTCGCCACCGTGGCGGGCGGCCGGGACGACGAGCTGCGCACCGACATCACGGTGCTGGACGGAGTGCGCACCGTCGCCCACACCCTCTCCCTGGGCGACTTCCGGCTCGCCGCGAGCGTGGACGTCGACCGGGGCGCGGTCCGCGAGGCCGCCCTCACCGGACCCGACGGGAACGTCCGCGCACTGCGGCTCACCCCGCCGCCTCAGTACGCCCGCACCGCCGCCCCGGCGGCCCCGTACCGCTTCGGGGAGGGCGCGCTCAGCGCCGAACTCGACGCCGTGGACGGCACGCTCCGAGTCTGGGCGGACGGCCACCACGGGCCGCTGCTCGTCTCCACTTGGCCGGCCTGCCTGGCCGCGAGCGAGGCGGGCTGGCGCGAGGCCGAACCCCGCGACCTGGAGGTCACCCCGCGCGAAGACGGTCTGCGGGTCGTCGAGCGGTGCGGCGACGACCGGGTCACCTGCGAACTCACCCTCGTCGGCGGCATCCTGGAGCAGGCGTTCACCTGCACCCGCACGCCCGGCCGGATCTTCCAGCACGTGGGCCTGCGGCAGGGGTTCCTGGAGTACGAGGCCGGGGAGCGCCACCCCCTGGGCACCGGCCTCGGGGTGCGGGACGCCTCGGAGGTGGTGGCCGCCGGGCACGAGGCCCCCGCGGGCACCGGGCTCACCTGGGGCGGCGCGCGCTGGACAATCGGCCTGACGGTCGAAGCACCGCTGCGGCTGGTCCACGGCACGCTGCTGGAGCGACGTGCGGTGCCGGGCGCGGACGGGGTGTCCCGGCTGCGGACGGTGTTCCGTAGCAAGGCCGCCGCGGTCGAAGCCGTACCTGCTGGGGCCGCCGCCGGCGCCGCAGCCGGTCCCGCCCCGGGCGGCTCCCGCACGGTGGACCTGCGCGCCGCCGTCGGAGGCGTCACCGTCTGGAAGGAAGGGGCGGTACGCGTCCTGCGCAGCCCGTATCCCCGCAGCCGGGTGTTCGGCTGCAACCCGCGCTGGACGGCCGGGATGTGGGTGACCGGCGAACGCGGACGTGCCGACCGGGCCGACGGCCTGGGGTGGGGCGTGCGCCCGTCCGGCGGCTGGGAGGAGAAGGGGCCCCGCGCCCTGTACGCCCCAGCCGACGGGACCGGCTGGGAGGTTTTCGCACCCGAGGACCCGGCCGAGCCGGTACGGGTCGCCGTCCGCCACCGCCCGCAGGGCCTGCCGGACGGAGAACCGGGCGAGCGTCGCGCTGCCGGTGCGGACGAGGCACGGGACACCGTCCTGTGGCTGACCCCGCACACCCCGCAGCGGACCTCCGTGGTCTTCGAGTCCGCCGGGATCCGCTGGGAGCGGGACTCCTCGCAGTTCCGCCAGGTGTGGGCCGACGCACTCTCGCTGCGGCTCACCGACGGCGGCTGGCTGCACTGCCGCCCGGCCCCTGGGGCGCCCCAGGAGGCCGAATTCGTCCTCCGTACCACCTCGGCGGGACTCATCGTCGGCTGTGCGACCCCCACCGGCACGGACGCCGACTGGCACCTGTCCGTGCACGACGCGCCGCTCACCTGAAGCGCGCGAACCCTCAACCCACCTGGACATCAGGCGACTTCGACGGTTGCCGCCCCATTCTTCCCGAAGGAACCACACATCATGACCACGCTCACCGCCGCCACCGCCGCCCGCACCCTCACCGAGGACTACGCCACCCTGCGCACCGCCGTCGGGGCCTACCGCGTCCAGGCTCCGCTGGTCCGGCTGACCGGGGACGAGCGGCTCACCCTGCTTGACCGGCTGCTGGCCAAATCCGCCGACTTCGTCGAGCCGGAGACCGTCCGCGAGGTGCTGGCGCTGAACGCCGACGGCAGCCCGTTCGCGCTCCTGCTGCACTTCGAACTCGCCGACGAGTCCTGGCTGCTGCCGCGTACCCACGTCACCGCCGACGCGCTGCGCGCCCACTTCGAGACGGTCGGCGTTCCGGCCGGTGCGCACGTCGAGGTCGAGCCCGGGGGCTGGGGTGCGAGCGCCTTCGAAGGCCCGACCGCCTGGTCCGCAGCGGCCGGATTCCTCGACTACGACATCTCCGGCCTGCCGCTGCACGGCATCGCCGCGTCCGGACTGCCCGGGGAGCCCGCCGCCCTCGCCCACCTCGCCCGGGTCGGCACCACCGGCGAGTACGGCTATCTGCTCCTCACCAATGCCCCCGACGCCGCCCACGAGGCCGTACTCGCCGCCGTGGCGGCACAGGACGGCGCGCCGGTCGGCCCCGAGGCGCTGGCCCGGGTGCAGGCGGAGGCGGGTATGGGCGTCTTCGGGTCCGGCTTCGGCGGCCTCACGGTGAACCGGGCCGACCTGTCCTGGCTGGTCGACTGGGACCGGATCGGTGAGTTCCACGGCTCGGACGACCTGGTCGCCCCGGGCGCGGGCGAGACCAGGCTGGCCGCCGTCGCCGCCCCGGCGGGTGCCGGCTTCACCGCCGGGACCCCGGTCACCGTCGCAGGCCGCACAGTGGGCACCGTGCTGTGGCAGGCCCCCTCCGCCAATCCGGAGGAGGAACTCCTGCTGGCCGTCCTCGACAGCCCGTTCGGCGTCCCGGGTCTCGACCTGACCGCCCAGGACGAGCAGGACGCCGACCGCCCGGTGCGCACTGTCACGCTGCCCCGCGTCGTCGCCCGCTCGCTCACCACGAAGATCGCCTGATGGGCAACGGCACGCACGCCCCGACGGGCGAGAAGACGCACGCCCCGACGGGCGAGAAGACGCACGCCCCGACGGGCAAGGAGGCGAGAACCGTCATGAGCACGGGTACGCGCACCAGCCCGGCCGTCGGCGCCCCGGCGGACCGGACCATCGCCCTCACCGGCCTCGGTCTGATCACCGGCGCCGGGGACGACGTCGAGAAGAGCTGGGCGTCCATCGCCTCCGGCACCTCCGGCATCCGTACCAACACCCTCTTCGACACCTCCGAGCTGCTGACCGACTGGGCGGGCATGGTCACCGGCGGACAGCCCGCCGGGCTCGACCGGTGCTACGCCCTCGCCTCCGCCGCCATCCGGGAGGCCCTGCACCACAGCGGACTCGACCTGGACACCGTCGACCGGGACCGCGTAGCCGTCGTCGTCGGTTCCAGCCTCGGCGCGATGCCCACCCTGGAGAGCGTGCACCGGGAGCTGGTGCACGAGGGCCGGCTCGACGCCGAACGGGCTGCAGCCGCCCAGCTTCCCTGCGTCGGCGACCACATCGCCGCCGAGTTCGACCTGCGCGGCCCCCGCGTGGTCCTCTCCAACGCCTGCGCCGCCAGTGCAGTCGCCCTCGGGTACGCGGCCGAACTGCTGTGGAAGGGCGAGGTCGACCACGTCGTCTGCGGAGGCGTCGACCCCCTCGCCGAACTCTCCGCGTACGGCTTCAGCGCACTGGGCGCACTGGATGAGGAGCCCTGTTCGCCGCTGGCCGCCTCCACCGGGCTCACGCTCGGTGAGGGCGCCGGGTTCATGGTGCTGGAGTCGGTGCGGCGGGCAGAGGGGCGTGGCGCGCGGGTGCTCGCCGAGCTCGGCGGGTACGGGCTCTCCTGCGACGGCTACCACCAGACCGCCCCCGACCCCAGCGGCAAGGGCGCCTGCTCCTCCATGGCGCAGGCCCTGGACACCGCCGGGCTCACCCCGAAGGACGTCGACTACCTCAACCTGCACGGCACCGGCACCCCTGCCAACGACGCCTCCGAACCCAAGGCCCTGAAGCTGCTGTTCGGGCCTGACATCCCGCCCGCCAGCTCCACGAAGTCGATCATCGGGCACACGCTGGGTGCGGCCGGCGCGGTGGAGGCCGTCGTCAGCATCCTGGCCCTGGACCGGGGCGTACTGCCGCCGACCGTCAACTCCCGCGGCGTGGCCTCGCCGTTCGGCCTGGACGTCGTACCGGAAGCGGGCCGGAAGGCACAGCCGCAGGTAGTGCTCTCCAACTCCTTCGCGTTCGGCGGCAACAACGCCTCCGTCGTCCTCAACAAGCCCGGCAGAACTGCCCGCCCGGCCCGCCACCCCGCTGCCGAGCACGAGGTGGTCGTCACCGGCGTCGCCGGCCTCGCGGGCTCCGCGGGCGACACCGAGTCCCTCCTCGAAGCGCTGCGCGAGAACCGCCCCTGCTTCGGGGCGACCGAGCACGTGGAGGGCATCGGCGACGTCCCGGTCGGCCGGGCCGACATCAAGGCCGCCGCGCGCGGCACCAACCCCAGCCGGGCCCGCCGGATGGACCCGCTGAGCCTGCTGGCCGCCTCCGTCGTCGGCGACCTGTACGCCCGCCACGGCAAGCCGTCCCGTACGGAGGCGGAGAGCACCGGCATCGTCTTCGCCACCGGGTACGGCCCGGTGACCTCGGTGCTCCAGTTCCACGAGGGCGTACTGCGCCGGGGCATCACCGGCGCGAACCCCTCCCTCTTCGCGAACACCGTCGTCAACGCGGCGGCCGGGCACGTGGCGATGCTGCACCGCTACCGGGGCTACACCGCCACCATCGCGGGCGGCGGCACCAGCTCGGTCCTCGCGCTCCAGCTAGCCACCCGGGTCATCGCCCGCGGCGCCGCGACACGGATCATGGTCGTGATCGCCGACGAGTTCCCCGCCCAGGCACTCGCCACCCAGGCGGCCCTGCCCGGATACGCGCGCTCCCTGCCGGTCGTGCCCGGCGGCCGTACCGGAACCGTCCTCAGCGAGGGCGCCGCCGCGATCCTCCTGGAGAGCGACACGGCGGCGCGGGCGCGGGGTGCGGAGCGGCTCGCCACCGTCCGGGGCTTCGGAGCCTCCGGCGAATCGGTCGGCATCGGACGGCTCGGCCGCGACGGCCTGGCGTGGGCCCGCGCGGTCCGCTCCGCGCTGGCCGACGCCGGGGCGGCCCCCGAGGAGATCGGCACCGTCGTCTCCGCCGCATCGGGCCACCCCTTGGTGGACCTGAACCAGGCCCGTGCCCTGCGAGCCTCCGGTCTGGACGGCCGCCCAGTGCTGGCCCCGAAGGCGGTGCTCGGTGAGACGTACGGCAGCGCGGGTGCGCTCGGCCTGATCGCCGCGCTCGCCGCTCCGGCCGCCCCCGGCCCCGTACTCCTCTCCTCCTTCGCCCACGGCGGCAGCTACGCGGCGGCCGTGTTCGACACGGGGGCGTGATGGGCACCCTGATGAGCCTGATTGCCGACCCGGTGATCCGGGGCGGCGCCGGAGAGCGGCACGCGGCCGGTGCCGGAGCGGGTGCGGCCGGTCCCGCCCCCGCCCCCCTCGGGCGCCCCGGCATCGACCTCCTGATCACCCACCATCCCCGACTGCCCCGCGACCGCACGGGACGCCGCCTCCACGGATCCGGCCGCGCCCTGATCGTCGCCGCCCTGGACACGCTGTACCGGGCTCCGGTCACGGGCGCGGGCCTCGTGCGGGACGCGCACAAGCGGTGGTCGCTGCCCGAGTACGGGCTGTCGGTCTCGGTGGCGCACTGCGACGCGTACAGCGCCGTGGCCTTCGCCGCCGGGCCGCACGTCGGCGTGGACCTCCAGGACGAGCGGGACCGGCCGCACGCCATGCGCTGGCTCGGCACCCTGCTCGGCCGCGAACAGCCAGCCGCGCTGCGGGACTTCGCCGAGTGCGAAGCGCTCATCAAGGCCTCGCACCTGGCCAAGGAGACCTTCGCCGGTACCCGCCTGCCCGATTGGCGGCCCGGCTGGCGCACGACCAACGTCCCCGCCTACCAAGTGAGTTCGACACACCTGGGTGCGCTGCCGGCACCCGCCGCACTCCGTGCGGCGCCCGGCGGCACCCCCGCGCCCGTCCTGCACCTCGCCCTCGCCGCTGACGCCGCCGCCGACGTACGCCGGTGGTGGCAGCCGGGCCCCGGCGAACCCGTACTGCGCCTCGGCGCCCCGACCCCGGAGCCGGTATGACCACCGCCGCCGTACACCCGTCCGGCCGGGCGGCAGCCCCGTACACCTACGTCCGGCGCATGTCGCAGATCGAGCGCGGGTACCTGAACGCCGCCGCGACCGGAGTGCCCCAGCTGATCCAGATGGTGGTCGAGGGAGAGGGCCGGATCGACGCCGGGGA
Source organism: Streptomyces sp. NPDC058663 (assembly GCF_042716745.1). NCBI lineage: Bacteria > Bacillati > Actinomycetota > Actinomycetes > Kitasatosporales > Streptomycetaceae > Streptomyces > Streptomyces sp. NPDC058663. Next base: position 62,006 of record NZ_JBHXRV010000022.1, on the reverse strand, counting down.
ACTGCGGGAGGCGGTACGCGTCGCCACCCTCGCCGGCCCCGGACTCGCCGTGCGGCGGCGCGGGGCGTCCTGGCGGGCGGACGGTCCGCCGCCGTCCGTGACCGAGCTGCCGTACGACGCGGGGTACGACCTGCCGTTCCTGCGGGGCGACCTGGACGTCGTCACCGGGCCGGTCTGCGAGGTCGCCCTGATGACGGGACAGGCACGGGAGCCCGCCGACGCCACGGCCCCCGCCCCCGTCCGGCTCGTCGTGCGGGCCAGCCACGTCGTCACCGACGGGCGCGGGCTGAGGCAGTGGATCGCCGACGTCTTCCGGGCGCTGCGCGGCGAGGAGCCCGTCGGCGCGGACTCCCTCGTCGACGACACCCACTTCCGTACCGCCGCCGGACGCGTAGCGCCCCTGGAGCCGCCCGCCAGGCGGGCCGGGCTGCCCGCGGCCCTCGGGCACGGCCCGTCGGACGGCGTGCCGCTCTGGGTCCGGCGACGGGTAGCGGCCCCTCCGTCCGCCGTCACCGCCCGCATCGCCGCCGCCCTCGCGGGTGCGCTGCCCGGCGACGAGGGCCGCCTGATAGTCCCCGTGGACCTGCGTCGCCATGACCCGGCGGTGCGCTCCAGCGCCAACCTGACCTCCCAGCTGGTGCTGGACTTCACTCGCGACGACACCTGGAGCGTCCTGCACGGCCGCCTCGTGCGTGCCCTGCTGCGCAAGGCCGACGTCGCCTCCCTCGAACGCGACTTCCTGCGCCGCAACCCCTTCGCCAACACCCTCGCGGAAGCAAGGGGGCTGGACGGCACCCGCTTCCCGTGCACCGCCATCGTCACCGACCACGGCCGGATCGACCTCGACGATCTCTCCACCGGCCGCTTCCGCCCCATTGCCTTTTACACGCTGCCCATGCTCGTTCCGTACGCCGAGATGTTCCTCAGCACCTGCCGGATCGGCGACGAGACCGAGGTGACCCTCTCCTGCCGCGACCGGGCCGGTGCCCGTGAGGCGGCCGAGCGGGTCCTCGACGCGATCGAACGCGCCCTCACCGACGGCGTCTGAAACCGGCCCCCCGCGCCCCCTTCCTGAAGGACGACTTCCTGCCATGTCCCTGACCCAAGACACCGAACCCATCGACCCCGCCCCGCCCGAGGAGCCGGAGGCCGCGCCCGCCGGAGCCGCCAGGAGCGGTCCCTCGCCCTTCCTGACGATCGCCGTCGCCGTCGCGGGCGGGTTCCTCGCGCTGCTCGACACCACCATCGTGAACGTGTCCCTGGAGGAGACCACCGCCCGGTTCGGGGCGCTCACCCAGGTGCAGTGGGTGGTCACCGCGTATCTGGTCGCGCTGGCCGCGTCGATGCCCGCCAGCGGCTGGCTGGCCAACCGGTTCGGCGTGCGCAGGGTCTTCGCCGCCTCCGTGGCGGTGTTCGCGATCGGCTCCGCAGCCTGTGCGCTCAGCCCGAGCCTTCCCTCACTCATCGCCGCCCGCGGTCTGTCGGGGGGCGCCGCCGGTCTCCTCGTCCCCGTGTCGACGATCCTGCTCACCAGCGGGATGCCCCGCGAACACCTGGGCCGGGTACAGGCGTTGAACGGCAGTGTCATGCTGATCGGCCCGCTGCTCGGGCCGACGATCGGCGGACTCCTGGTGAACTTCTGGGGCTGGTCCTCCGTGTACGCCGTCAACGTCCCCCTGTGCGTGCTGCTCCTCGTGGCCACCGTGCGCTGGGTGCGCCCCGACGCACCGGCTGCCGGCCGGAGCAAGCCGCTGGACGTGCTGGGGCTGCTGAGCGCGGCCGCCTGCACGGTGTGCACCGTCCTCGCCGTGCACGCCTTTTCCGAGACCGGAACGAGCGCGGACCCCGCCCTGATCACCCTGCTCGCCCTGGCCGCGCTGAGCGGCACGGTCTTCGTCGTACGCGAACTGCGCACCCCGCACCCCCTGCTCGACCTGCGGCTCTTCCAGCACGGCGTCTACCGCACGGCCGCGGTCAACATCTTCTGCCTGGGCTTTGTCCTGTACTCGCCGATGATGCTCATCCCGCTGTACTTCGAGTCCGCGCGCGGCGAGAGCCCGGTGGCCACCGGGCTGCTGATGTCCGTCGGCGGCATCGGCGTGGTGATCGCCGGAGTCGGCTGCCGACCGGTCATGAAGCGCCTGGGCGGCGGTCGTACCGTCGTGCTCGGCATCCTGCTCACCATGCTCGCCACCTGGCCGCTCACTTCGCTGACTGCGGACACCTCCTACCTGCTGGTGTGCGGAGCCCTGGTGGTGCGGGGCCTGGGCACCGGACTGACGATCGTGCCCGCCATGACCCGGGCCTTCGAGTCGATCCGCCCTGAGTCCATCCCGGACGCCTCCGCCCAGCTCAACCTGCTCCAGCGCATCGGCGGCGCTCTGGCGATCGCGGTCGTGACCGTGGTGCTCAGCAACGCCGCGCACGAGACGCACGGCCTGGTGGCGGAGGCCTTCGCCCGCTCCTTCGGCTGGCTCCTGTGGGTGTACGGGGCGACGCTGCTGCCCGCTCTGGCGCTGTACGCGGCGGACCGCGCACAGCGGCGTTCCGCCGTCGACGGGCCGCGCGGTCAGTAAGTACGGGCGGAACGGACCCGGTTGACGGCGTCGAGACGGGAGCTGGCGCCCAGCTTCTCGAACACGTTGCGCAGATGGCGCTTGACGGTTCCCTCCGTGATGCCGAGACGACTGCCGATCTGGCGGTTGCTCAGCCCCTGCGCGACGAGTTCCATCAATTCCCGCTCGCGCGGGGTCAGCGGCGGCGGAGCGGGCTGGTGCCCGGGGCCCGTCGTCGGCCTGGGCAGGAACGTGGTGGTGCCGCCCGCCATGGCACTGCGGATGGCGGAGACCAGGATCTCCCGGTCCACCTCCTTGTGCAGATAGCTGGCGGCGCCCCCGGCGAGCAGCGCCTCGATCAGCCGGGGGTCGTCATGCATGGTCAGGAACATGACCCGGGCGCCCGGGGCGGCCCGCCTGATGTTGCGCAGGTTGGCCATCGGGCCGGGCCCCGGCATTTCCACGTCGAGCAGGACGACATCGGGGCGGTGCAGGGCGGCCAGCTCGACGGCGGCTTCGCCGTCGTTGGCCTGGGCGACCACGGTCAGGCCGTGGTACAGGTCGAGGAGTTCGCTGAGCGCCTGGCGCATCAGCCGGTGGTCGTCCACCGCGAGGATGCGGATGGTCTCGGAACCCGCGGAGGTGCCCATGAGTCAGACCGTCCGCTCGGCGGCGGAACCGGGGGTCCCGGTGGTCCCGGTGGTCCCGGCGGTCCCGGCAGGCACGACGGAACCGGCGGCCCCGGTGGGCGCTTCGTCCGCCGGGAGCGGTATCCGGAACCGGACCTCGGTGCCCTGCCCCCGGGCGCCGACCAGCTCCAGGGTGCCGCCCAGCCCCGTCACCCGCTGGCGCATGGCGATCAGACCGGACCCGCCGGATGCGGAGCACGCCCGGTGTTCTGCCCCGTCCGCCGACGCCAGGGCGTCCGGCAGGCCCACTCCGTCGTCCGCGACCACCCCGTGCACCGCCTCGGGGAAGATGCTGACCGAGATGTCGATGTGCTCCGCCGCCGCGTGCGCGAAGGCATTGCGCAAGGCTTCCCGTACCACCAGGAACACCTCCTGGCGGAAGCGCTCGGGCAACCAGGTCTCATCACCGTCGATCCGGGTCCGTACGTCGGCCGGCCCGGCGGAGGCGGTGGCGCTGTAGGAGTCGATCTCCTGCTTCAGGTTGTCGTGCAGTTCGTTGGCGCGCAGACCGCTGACCAGCGACCGGGTGAGGCGGAACACGTCCCGCAGGGCCTGGCGGGCGTCCGCGAGCCGGTCCCGGCTGCCGTGCACCCCGGTCTCCTGCTCCATCGCGTACAGGTCGAGGCAGCGCAGGGCGAGGCCGATGCTGCTGCCGACGTGGTCGTGGAGATCACGGGCGAGCTGGTGGCGGCGCTGGTTGCTGGCCTCGCCGACCCCGCGCAGAGTGGCCGAGTCGTATCCGATGGCGGCGGCGCCCACCCGGGTGGAGATGGCGCGGTGCAGGGTGCGCACCGCGCTCATGAGTCGGGGCAGGGCGAGTTCGGCGGGCAGGGCGCCGGCGGCCTCCTGCATGGTCGTCACCGCGGCGTCGAACAGGACCCGTGCCGCGTGCACCGAGTCGACGGGGGACACCTCGTCGTGCGAGCGCCGCACGCCCAGCGCCATCGAGACGAACTCGGCGTCCCGGGACACGTCTTCGTCCGCCCCGTACAGCGCGCCCAGACACTCGGTGAGGATCTCCCGGCCCTGCCGCTCGCAGGAGGACCACAGCTTGGGGTGCAGCACCAGCGGGCTGCCGGCCTCGCGGAGCGCCTGGGCGTAGACGCCGAGTGTGATGTCGACGAGCTGTTCCAGTCCCGGCGGCTGCTCGCCCGCACGGGTCAGCTGCTCGGTGGATTCTCCCACGGTCCCCGTCTCCCTTGGTCAGACATGTGGGGTGATCGTAGCAACGGTGTACGAACCGGCGGTTCGCGGCTTTCCGCAGGTGGGAGCGGTCGGACGGCAATGGGCGGCAGGCGGCGGGCCCGGTGCGTCCGGCAGCGGGGGCAGGCGGTGGCCCCGGTGCGCCCCGGCAGCGGGGGCGGGCGGCCTGCCGGGCTCACTCCGGCAGCAGCAACGCCGCCAGTGCGATCAGGTGCACCGCGTACTGCGTGACCATCCAAGTGCGGTACGGGGCTCGGGCGTTGACCTCCGGGTCGGACACGTGCAGGCACCGCATCGCGAGCCACCCCGCTCCCACCACCAGCACCGCGGCCGAGAGGTCCAGCGGCAGCCGGTGCACGAAGACGGCCGCCCCCGCGAGCCCCAGTGCCAGCACCCCGCCGAAGACCGCGCAGAACACCCGCGCCGCTCGCTCCCCGCGCACCACCACCAGGGTCCGCCGGCCGCCCAGCGCGTCACCCTCCGCGCTGCCCAGGTCCTTCGCCACGGCGGCGATCAGCCCCACCCCCAGCGAGAGCACGGTGGCGAACACGATGACCTCCGCGGTCAGTGCGCCGCCCGCCGCGGACGCCCCGGCCAGGTACGTCGTCGCGGCAGCGGCACTGGTGACCAGCGAGGCCGACCAGGAGCGGCGCTTGGCGGCCACCGGGGGCGCGGAGTAGGCGAACCCCAGCGCGAGAAAGACCAGGGCCGACTCCGCCACCACCAGACCCGCGGCACACGCCGCGAGCAGTGCCGTCGCGGCCAGCGCGCCCACCACCCGGCGGGCCGTGCGCTCGCTCAGCACGCCCCTGGCCAGCGGTCTGGCGGAGCCGTTGGCCCGGTCCTCCGGGAGGTCGGTCACCCCGTTGAAGAGGTAGACGCAGGTGGTCGCCGCCCACCAGCAGAGCAGTCCCGGCAGCAGGTGCCGCACGTCCGGGAGCCGGTGGGCCTCCGAGGCGGCCAGCAGTGCGCCGGTGGTGAACCGCAGGACGAACATCACCTGCACCAGCGGGCGGGCTTCCGCCAGGCAGTGTCTCAGGCGGGCGGGGAGGAACGCCCCCGCGCGGGCAGCCGGTCGCGCCACCGGGCGAGTGGCCGGACGAGGCAAGGACGGCTGCGCCAGCGATGCCTGAGAAAGCGTTATGTGGGACATGATGTGAACGTATGTGTGGAACCAGTGGTTCCGACGTGCCTCTTTGGAGGTACGCGCATGTGTCCTGCGAGGCAGGTCCATGGAGGGGGAGCGCCGTGGCCGCCTAGCGTCGCCGATGTCCTGAGAACCCGGTCCGCATTCCGGCCCGAGCTCCGGGACGAGTCCGGGAGGAGTCCGGACGGCGGCGGCGGGGGAGAGGGAGAAGGCCATGGAATTCCAGGTCCTGGGGACGCTGGAGGCATGCGAGGACGGGGTGCCCGTCCTGCTGCGCGGCATGCGCAGACAACGTCTGCTGGCCCTGCTCCTGCTGCACGCCAACCGGGTCGTCCCCCTGCGGGTGCTGGTGGAGGAGCTGTGGGAGGACCCGCCGCACTCCGCCCGCCAGCAGGTCCACAACGCGGTCCGCGACCTGCGCCAGGCGCTCGCCGGGGCACGGGACGTCACCCTGGTCACCGCCGACGTCGGCTACCGGCTCCAGGTCCCCGCCGGCGCAGTGGACGCCCACCGCTTCACGGACCAGGTCCGGGCGGCCGGCGCGGCCGACCGGGAGGGCCGCACCGGCGAAGCGGTACGGCTGCTCCAGGACGCCGTCGACCTGTGGCGCGGCGAAGCCTGGACGGGCATCGACTGCCCGTCCGTCGTCGCTGCCGCGATCCGCCTCGGCGAGCAGCGGCTGGCCGCCCTGGAGACCCTCATGGAACTCCGTCTGCGCATGGGCGAGAGCGCCACCCTGGTCGGCTACCTCTCCGAGCTGGTGGCCGGACACCCGCTGCGCGAGCACCTGCGCGGCAGCCTGATGACCGCGCTGCACCGCAGCGGACGCCAGGCGGACGCGCTGCGCGTGTACGAGGAGGGCCGCCGCTTCCTCACCGAGGAACTCGGGCTCGTACCGGGCCCGCGCCTGCGCCGCCTGCACGCGGAGGTGCTGGCGGACGACTCCTTCCACGGCGACGCGGCGAGCGGCCCGGACGGGCCGGATGCCGTACGGGAGTCGACCGCGGGTGAGTCCGAGCCGACTGGCCCGGACGGGCCGGAAGCCGTACGGGAGTCGACCGCGAGTGAGTCCGAGCCGACTGGCCCGGCCGAGCCGGACGCCCCGAGCGGACCGGGAGAGAACACGGCATCCGACCCCGCCCCCTCGGGCGGCGGCAACTGTCTTCCGCACAGCATCGCCGACTTCACCGGCCGCGCGGGCGAACTCGCCCGCCTCGACGGCATGACCGCCACCGGACGGAGCGGTGAGGACCCCCCGGTGATGGTGGCGATCGACGGCATGGGCGGAGTGGGCAAGACCACGCTGGCCGTACGGTTCGCGCACCGGGTGGCCACGCGTTACCCCGACGGTCAGTTCTACGTGGACCTGCACGGCTACAGCCCCACCCAGGCGCCGCTTCCCGCCCGCGAGGCGCTCGGCATGCTGCTGCGCGCCTCCGGGCTCGAACCCGCCCGGATCCCCGACGCTCTGGCAGAACGCAGCGCCCTGTGGCGGGCGCGGCTGGCGGGGATGCGCTGCCTGGTCGTAATGGACGACGCGGCGGACAGCGACCACGTCGCACCGATGTTGCCGGGCGCCGGGGACACGCTCGTCCTGGTCACCAGCCGACGCAGGCTCACCGCGCTGGACGGAGCGTTGCCGCTGCACCTGGACGTACTGCCGCGGGACGACGCCGAGACGCTGTTCCGCAGGATCGCCGGGGAGCGGCGCACCGCCCCGGAGCCCGCCAGGACCGCCCAGGCAGTCGAACTCTGCGGACGGCTGCCGCTCGCGGTACGGATCGCCGCGACCCGGCTGCGCGACCGCCCCGCCTGGACGCTTGCCGACCTGATCGGCAGGCTCTCCGGCGCCGGCGCGCGCATCCGCTTCCTGCGGACCGCCGACCGTGACCTGATGGCCGTCCTGCGGGTGTCGTACGAGCGTCTGCCCGCGGCCCAGCGGCGGCTCGGCCGCCAACTCGGCCTGCACCTGGCCCCCACCTGCGACGTGGCGCAGGCCGCAGCCCTCACGGGGCTGCCGGACGAGGAGGTGGAGCGCTGCTTCGAAACCCTGGTGGAGGACAACCTCGCCCAGGAGGTGGCCCCGGCCCGGTACGCCCTGCACCGCCTGCTCCGGGACTGCGCACTCACCCTGCCGCTGCCCGCCGCGGGCTGAACGCACGGCCGCTCGCCGCCGCCGGCCGCATGCACCGGGCCCAGGAAGAGATACCGCGGAACGGCCGCTACGAGATGGAACGGAGGCGGCCGTGGGCCTGGTGCTGGAGCTGGTCGATGGCCTGGCTCGTCCGGTCGTCGGCAGGGAGGAAGACCACGAGTTGCTGGGTGTCCGTGGGTAGTTCGAGCGTCTCGCGGACCAGGCGGAGCTGGTGCCCGGACGGGTGGCTGAGGCGGAGAACGCCCCGGCGCGGGACCACGGGGCGGTGGAGGCGGCCGGTGAAGTCCGCTCCGGCGACCGGGGAGAGCTCGGCGGTCAGCCATTCGAGGTTCTCCAGCGACGGGGCGTGCCAGAGGTCGAAGGCCTGCTCGTCCGCGACGTCGTCCCAGTCGACGAAGAACGACCGGGCGCGGGGGTCGGTGAACAGAAAGCGGTTGAGGTTCGGGTGGGCGGCGTCGAGCAGCCCCGTCCCGGTGGTCACCGACCGGTAGCCGCTGGTGTGGGCGAGGACGTCGCCCAGCCTGTTGGTCACCATGGCGACACCGGGTTCCAGCAGGGCGAGGGTCCGCAGCACGGAGGGCCGTACCTGACGGGGCGGCGGCACCGGCCGGATGTGCACCGAGCACTCACCACCGGTGATCTTCGCCAGATAGCGCAGGTGATTGCGCTCCGACGGCTCCAGGCACAGCGCGTCGGCGAGTGCCTTGACCACCATCGGCGAAGGATTCCGGTCGCGGCCCTGTTCGATGCGGGTCAGATATTCGACACTGATACCGGCACACGTCGCGAGGTCCAGACGGCGCAGACCGGGAGACCGGCGGCGCTCACGCACCGGCAGCCCCAGGGATTCCGGCTGGACGCTGTCGCGCTTGGCCCGGATGAAATCCCCCAACGGCGTCCCCATGCGGCCAAGGTACAGCCCCTGTGGCCGGGCGCGCAGGGGCTCGTCGGAGCATGGCTGGTACGAGGGGAGCGGGGGGAGCGGGGGCGGCCGGCCGGGCCGAGGGTGGCCCTGGCGGGGCTAGCCTCGGCACGGCCTCGTTGTCACCGTCGCACGGCTCGATGATGGCCGCCATGGAGAACACGTCGACGAAGCGCTCCGGACAGGCCCTGCTCGTGTTCGCGCTGCTCGTGGTCGCGGCCAACCTGCGGGCGAGCCTGACCGGTGTCGGACCGTTGCTGGACCGCGTACAGGCCGATCTGGGACTGGCCCCGGCCATGGCGGGCCTGCTCAACACCCTGCCGCTGCTGGCGTTCGCGGCCCTGTCCCCGATGGTGCCGCGGCTGTCCGCACGATGGGGGGCCGAACGGCTCCTCGGCGGGGCGCTGGTGGTGCTGACCCTGGGGATCGCGATCCGGTGGGTCCCCTCGGCAGCCGGACTGTTCGCCGGGACCGTACTGATCGGGGCGGGCATCGCGGTCGGCAACGTCCTGCTGCCGAGCCTCATCAAACGCGACTTCCCCACCAAGGTGGGCCTGCTGACCAGTGCGTACGCCACGGTCATGGGCGGTGTCGCCGCGGTCGCGTCCGGGGTGGCGGTGCCGATCAGCGAGGCCGCGCCCGGTGGCTGGTCCACCGCGCTCGGCTGCTGGGTGCTGATCGCGCTGGTGGCCGTCCTGGTGTGGCTGCCGCAGATGCGCGGCTCGCGGCCCGCGGCGCAGGCGCTCCGCGGCCACCGGCTGCCCTGGGGCTCCGGGCTGGCCTGGGCCGTGACGGCGTTCATGGGACTGCAGTCGCTCGGCTTCTACGTCGTGGTGACGTGGCTGCCCCAGGTCTTCCAGGACAACGGGGTCAGCCCGGCCGCGGCGGGATGGCTGCTGTTCCTCTTCCAGGCGGTCGCGGTGCTCACCAGTCTGGCGGTGCCCGGCGCGCTGCGGTGGGCCGGTGACCAGCGTGCGCTGGCGGCGGTCTGCTCGGCGATCCTGTTCGCCGGATATCTGGGGCTGTTCCTCGCCCCTGGCTGGGCCCTGCTGTGGAGCGTGGTGCTCGGCCTCGGCGGCGGAGCCTGCCTGGTACTCGCCCTGGCGTTCATGAGTATGCGTGCCAGGGACGCCGCTTCGGCGGGCGCGCTGTCCGCGATGGCGCAGTCGATCGGGTACCTGCTGGCCGCCGTCGGACCGGTGGTCTTCGGACTGCTGCACACCGTCAGCGGTGGCTGGAAAGTACCGCTCCTGCTGATGTGCGTCGCCGCGGCCGGCCAGACCGCCGTCGCCCTGGTGGCCGGGCGGGGGACGGTGCGCCCGGTGGGCGACGGAGAGTCGGAGAAGGTCCCGCCGACGCCGGAAGGCGCCTCCTCGCCGGGGCGCTGACGGACCGGGCGTCGCGAGTCCGGACGCCGGGGCCCACGGATGGGCGCCGTCACGGGTCCGGACGCCGGGGCCCCGGGAGCCTGCGGGACCAGCCGTCTTCGTCCCGCGAGAGATCCATTTCCGTACGGTGGGAAAAGTGGTGGCCGGCCGGGGGAGGGCGCCGCGCGCGGCCGGCGCAGAGCGGTACACACGGGGGAAGAGTTGTTACCCATAGCCATAGACAGGAATGCGCGGTGCTCCATGGCCGTGCAGATCCAGTCGGCCATCAGAGAACGTATCCAGGACGGCACGCTGCACCCGGGTGTCCGGCTGCCGTCGAGCCGTGACCTGGCCGGAGACCTCGGGGTCTCGCGCAGTGTCGTCGTCCAGGCGTACGCCCAGCTGATCGCCGAAGGCTGTCTGCGTGCCACCCAGGGGTCGGGCACCACGGTGGCGACCCATCTGCCGCGGCTGCGGCGTATCGCACCCCGGCCGGACGGCGGCCCGGAAGCACGCTACGACCTGCGGGTCGACGCGATGGGATCGGCCTTCTTCCCCGCCCGCGAGTGGCTGCGGGCCTACGAGGCAGTGGGCCGGTCGATCGGCGGGGCCGGACCGCGCCGGCACCCGCTGGGGGTTCCCCGGCTCCGGGAGGAACTCGCCGTGTACCTCGGCCGTTCCCGGGGCGTCCTGGCCACCGCCGCCGAGGTCGCCGTCACCGCGGACTTCGACCACACCGTCGGCGTGCTGTGCCACGTCGTCCTCGGTGGACTCGGCATCCAGCACATCGCCGTCGAGAACCCCGGCCTGCCCTGGCAGGTCGGGCTCGCCAAGCACGCCGGACTGCGGGTGACGGGGGTGCCGGTGGACCAGGAGGGCATCGACGTCGAGGCGCTCGCCCGCTCGGGAGCGCGTGCCGTACTGGTCACACCGGTGTCCCAGGTGCCCACCGGAGCCGTACTGTCCCCCGGCCGCCGGGAGGCGCTGCTGCGCTGGGCCGACGCCGCGAACGGCTGGATCATCGAGTACGACCGTGAAGGGCACCTGTGGTTCGGTGCCGGCAGCGGCCCGCTCGCCCTGCAACGGCACCGGCCGGAACGGGTGATCTACACCGGATCCACCGGGGCCCTGCTCGGTCCGTGCGTACGGCTCGGCTGGGCGGTGGCGCCCGCCGCGGTGACCGCCCGGCTCGGCCGGACCCAGCTCGGTGCGCCCGACCCGCTCACCCAGCTGACGTTCGCCCGGTTCCTCGCCTCCGGACTGCTGGACCAGCACGTCCGCCGGATCAGGGGCGTCTTCAGGACACGGCGCGCGGCGCTGGCGGACGCCGTCGAGGAGCATCTGCCGGGCGCCCGGACCACCGGCGGCCCCTCGGGTACGCACGCCTACGTCCAACTGCCGTGCGGGGTCGATGACGTACGGCTGGCCGGCCTTGCCCGCGCCGGGTCGGTGCTCGTGCACCCCGGCCGTCAGTTCCAGCTCGGCCGGCGCCCCACTGCACCCGCGATCGTGCTCGGCTACGGCGCGGTACGCAGCGGGTTGCTCCCCGAGGCGCTCGGCGTGCTGGGCACGGCGCTGCGGCGGGCGGAGGGAGCACTCGCGGTGTGATGCGCCCGGCGCGGTGATCCACCTGCCCCGCACCCGCGGGGCCCGGCGCACTGCCGGGCCGGGCGACCCCTTCCACCTGCACCGATACGTCACCTCGCGTACGCGACACCGGCGTTGGACGGCCGGACCAGTTGGCCTCGTACCGACCGGACCACTGGGGTGATTCGTTGCGCCGCGGCCGAAGACTGTGATGGCCTGCGGCTGGCGAGGAACCCGGGTTGCCCGCCTCCCGGCCACCCCGGGCGGGGACGGGAAAGCAGCCAGGGTCTCCGGCTTTCCGATTCCCCGGCATCCCGGCTCTTCGACTCTTTCAAGCCCCCTTCGATTCGACCTCTTCGCACTCGCCGTAGCGACCACACCCGAACAACGCGTCCGATTCGTGCACGCCCGAAACCTGGAGGGGATTGTGAAAACTGTAGGCGTGGTGGGGGCCGGTGTCATCGGAGCCTGTGTGGCCTTCTGCCTTGTGCAACGCGGAGTGCGGGTGCACTGCGTGGAGCGGGCACGGCCGGGAGGGCTGACGTCCGAGGTCAGCTTCGCCCGGCTGAGCGCCTACCAGCAGCCCACGTACGCGAGGTTCGAGCTGAGCCACACCGGCATCATCGAACACGCGCACTTTGCCCGGCAGTTCGACGTCGCTCCCTGGTGGCACCCCACCGGCAGTCTGGCCTGGAGCGACGCCCAGGGCTCCGGTGGGGGCGTGGCCGGCGACGACCGGTCGTTCGCGGAGATCGTCGACCGGCTCAGCGCCTGGGGGTACCGGGTGAGCCGCACCGACGCGGCCCGGGTGAACCGGGAGTGGGAGCCGGGCATCGCCTTCCCGGACGCCCGCACCCCGGCCGTGCTCTTCCCGGACGAGGGCTGGATCGACGGACCCGTACTGGCCTCCGCGCTGATCGAGGCATCGCAGCGGACGGGACTGCTGTCCTTGTCGCACAGCACGGTCGACGACATCGAGGTCGCGGGCGGACGCGTGGTGGCGATGCGGCTGGAGAACGGCGAGCGCATCGGCGTTGACCACGTCGTCAACGCCGCAGGACCCGAGGCCCCCACCGTGGCCAAGATGCCCGGAGCCCCCGTAACCTCCGCCTTCGCACCCGGCGCGGTCGCCACCCGCAGCAGCCTCGTGGTCGACCTCCTGACCGGCTCCGATCCGGTGGCCCACGTTCTGCGCGGCGCCGAGGCGCACGCCAGGCCGGCAGGTCCGGGGCGGGTGCGGGTCCGCTCCGATCAGGTCGACGCCCGGCTCGCCGCCGGGCTGGGGCCCGACCCCGGCGACGAGGTCGTCAAGGAGCTCCTGGAGCGCGCGTACCGCACGGTCCCGGCACTGGAGTCGTCCACCGTCGCGCGGGCGCGCATCGCCACCGCCGTGTTCCCGGCCGACGGACTTCCCAGCGTCGGCGCACTGTCCAGCGTCCCCGGCTACTACGAGGCGTTCGCCAACAGCGGTATCACCCTCGCTCCTTTCATCGGGCGAACGCTGGCGACGCAGATCACCACGGGGGAGACGCACCCCCTGTGGGCCCGGTGCTCCCCCGACCGTCTGCGGGCGACACCCCGCACGACGTCCGACCCCAAGTGAGGAATGACATGTCCGCCTACCCCGAACTCAGGGAACTCATCGCCGGCTCCATGTCCGAGGAGCCCTCGGAAATACGGAAGATGCGCACGGGAACCCTCCCCGACCTACCCGGTTCGTACGACCAGTACTTCACCGCCTGGGACTTCTCGAACAGTGTGGTCCGCGACTATTCGATGAACCTCTACCAGTTGGTGAAACTGGCGGCGGACGAGAGCGTTCCGGTCGAGAACGTACTGACGGTGTGGCGCACGCTCGACCCCATATACAGCAGCTTTCTCGGCTACAACGGATTCCCGAAACTGGCCGAGTACGCGGAGAAGATCGGACAGCCGGTCGAGGACCGGCGCGCACTGCTGGACAGGCTCTCCACTTTCACCGAGTACGTGAACCGCCTGACGGCCTGGTCGCACCACTACTTCCCGTGGCACGTGGGCGAGCACTACCGCTACGACACGGACGACGTCGCGAAACGGCCGGAGTACAGGCCCGCCCCGGTGGACACCGAGGACGACCCGCTGCTGCGCGTCCCCGTCAAGCTCACCTGGCAGCCGCTGGGGGTGGAGGTCCGCGCCGAGATCGCCTGTGACCTCAACGAGGAACTCTGCGCGGACTTCCTCAAGTCCCTGCCGTTCACGGTGTTGCAGGACCACGCGGTCGTCAGCGGCGAGTCGATGTACGCCTGGGCGCCGCTGGTGAGCCTGGCGCCGACGCCGGTGCGCGAACGCATCTGCGACGCGCCCATCGGCAGGCTGAGGTTCAGCCAGGCGACGGGCAACAAGCTCGTCGTCCAGTACGGGCCGACCTCCGAAACGCTCAGCAACGCCGTGCTGGGCAAGGTGATCGAAAGCCACACCGACCGGCTTCCCGAGGTGGGCAAGGCGGTATGGGAAAGCACTTTCCGCACCAAGGAGCTCATCTGGCTCACGGTCGAACTCCTGTAGAAAAATCCGGCGACAGGGTGTGCGGCACGTCAGAAGGGGTGGGGCATGACCAGCAATCCGAGCATTCCGAGCAATCCGGGAAATCCAAGGACACCGGCCGATCCGGTCAACCCGGGCAAGCCGACCAGGGATCTCCTCTTTCCCGAGCTGGGTGATTCGATCGAGTCACGCATCTCCTGGTTCCAGCACATGCAGAAGAACGAGCCGTTGCGCTTCCGGCCCGAATACAACCTCTGGGAGGTGTTCCGGTACGAGGACGTGCAACACGTCCTCAAGAATCCGGACATCTTCTCCGTGACCAGCAAAACCCATATGGGACTGCCGTTCTCCTTCGGCAGGGCCGACATACCGGAGCACCGTTTCCTGCGCGGCTTCGTGGGCCGTTCCTTCGTACCGGGAAACATCGAGCGCCAAGCGCCGGAATTCACGGCGATGGTCGACTCGCTGCTGGAGCCCGCCCTGCGTACCGGCGGCATGGAAATGCTCGGCGAGTTCTGCTATCCGCTCATGGAACGCGTCGTCGCGGACATGTTCGGCCTGCGGATACCGGGCGTGGGCCGCTTCCGGGAATGGTCGGACCAGATGTTCGGCCAGCTGATCGGGGTGCGCTCTCCCGACCACGCCGACGTGGTGCAGATGTTCAGGGAACAGCTCGAAGCGCGCAAGCACACCCCGGGCGACGACCTGATGAGCGCACTGCTCGCCGAGCGGGGCAAGGACGACCGGCTGGCCGAGGAAAAGATCATCCACATGTGCCTGGACCTGGCGACGGCAGGCAACGCCCCGCTGTCCCTCATGCTGGGCTACGCCTTCGCGCGCTTCTGCCGGGACCCGGAGTTCTTCCAGACCCTGCGGAAGGACCCCTCGCTCATTCCCGGAGCCATCGAGGAGATCCTGCGCTACGACTTCTCGTGGTTCAACCTGTGGCGTGCGGCCCGGCACGACACCGTGCTGGGCGGTCACGAGATCGAGGCCGGTCAGCACGTCGTGGTCTGGGACTCGTCGGCCAACTTCGACGAGAGCCACTTCCCGCAGGCCGAACGGTTCGACATCAGGCGCTCCCCGAACCCCCACCTGACCTTCGGGCAGGGCATGTACATCTGTCTCGGGCTGCCCCTGGTACGGGTGCTGGGACGCATCGTGCTGGAGCGGATCGTCACCTCCTTCTCCGACATCCGCTTCGACGCGGAGAAACCCCTGACGTCCCTGGACCGGATGAAGGACTACCTGGTCTCGCTGGACGTCGTCCTGACACCGGCGCAAGCGAAAGCCACCGCCTTGTGACGACTGCCTCGTGACGGGAGGTTCGTGCGGTCGGCTGTTTGACCTTCAAGCCGCTTGAAAGCCGACAATCGGCCGCATGGACGACAGAAACGACCCCGACGCCCTGATGGGCATCGGCGCCTTCGCCCGCAGAGTGGGGCTCGCACCCAGTGCGCTGCGGTTCTACGACGACTGCGACGTGCTGCGTCCCGCCCGCGTGGACGAGGTGACGGGCTACCGGTACTACGCCCCCGGCCAGGAAACCCGGGCGGTCACGGTCCGGCGGCTGCGGGAGGCCGGGCTGCCGCTCACCGAGGCGTCGGCCGTACTCGACGGCCCTCGCGAGGAGGCGCGGGCCGTGCTGGAGGCGCACGCCAGGAAGGCGCGGGAGGCCGCGGACTCCGCGCGGTCGGTGATCGAGGACATCCTCGGCGGGCTGCCGGGAGAAAACGGAACGCCGCGGGCGGTGGTAAGGCTCGGCGGGGCGGAACTGGCCAGCGCGGTGCGCCAGGTCGCACCAGCTGCCGCGGGCGCTGCCGCACGCGAGGAGTTCCCCGTACTGGGCCACGTACTCCTCGAATGCGAACACCACGAAGTGCGCCTGGTGGCCACCGACCGCTACCGGCTCGCGGTCCGCGCTCTGCGGCCCGCGGACTTCCGGGGTGTCGCGTGCCACGCGCTGCTGAACGTCCGCGGACTGAGCGCTCTCGCCTCCTGGGCGGTCCGGCAGCCCGAACTCTCCGTCGAAATCGGTGAGAAGGAGGTCCTGCTGCACGGGGACGGAAGCACGCGGCAGCTGCGCAGCGCCGCAGGACCTTTCCCCGACTACCGCCTGATGCTGGACAACCTGCCCGCCGCCCGGCACCGGGTCATCGCGGACCGTACGGCACTCGTGGCCGCACTGGTGGAGGCGGCCGGGGAGGGGCCCGGGGAGAGTGCCCCAGCGGCCGCAGGCAGCGCGGCCACTACCGGCGGCCCCGTCTCACTGCGCACCGACCAGCGACAACTCTGGGTCGACGGCGGTGCGTTGTCGGTGGCTCTGCCGACAGCCATCTGCACCGGGCCGCCCGTCACCCTCGCCTTCGACCCGGCCGTACTCCTCCCGGCGCTCGACGCCGGAGTGGGGCCGGACGTGCTGCTGGAGATCTCCGCACCCCACCGGCCCGTGGTCGTGCGCTCCGCCGACCAGGGCAGCTTCACCACTCTGGTGATGCCGGTCCGGCAGGACGCGCCCGCCGAGCGATGAGCTCGCCCCGCCGGTACATCCGCACCCGCCCCGCCCCTCCGGACCTGAAGGATGCCCCCATGGACCCCCACCACCCCGTCGTCCAGCTCTGCTCGCACGGCATGCGGGCCGAGGCCGAAGGGCGGGACGACGACGCCCGCGGTCTCTTCCAGCAGGCCTGGGACCGGGCGGAGGACGACTACACGGCCTGCATCGCCGCGCACTACCTCGCGCGCCACCAGCCCACCCCGGAGGCGACCCTGCACTGGAACCAGGAGTGCCTGACCCGCGCGGACCTGGTCGGTGACGCCCGCGTCAGCGGCTTCTACCCGTCCCTGCACCTCAACATGGCCAAGGTGTACGGCGACCTGGGCTCGCCGGACCGGGCGCGCGAGCACTACGCGTCGGCAGCCGCCCACGCGGACGCGCTGCCGCAGGGACCGTACGGCGACGGGATACGGATGGCGATCGCCGAGGGGCTGCGCACCGCCGACGGGACGGGAGGGCCGCGTTACGGCGCCGACGGCATCCTCGCGGATCTCCTCCGGAACCTGTGCGCACGCGGCGACCTCAAGGCACTCGCGCTGATCCTGCCCGCCCACCTCACCGACCTCGGCACCGAGGAGGACCGGGCCAGGCTGGTCACCGCCCTGCACATGGTGCACGCGGGCCGATGGCTGCCGGACGACGAGCAGACGGCCCTGGGCTCCGCCATCGGCGAGCTGACCGTCACCGCCGGCACCGCCTGACGGGGCCAGCGACCCGGCCCCGTGCCCCGTCGCCGGCGACAGGTGGACGCGCGTCGACCGCTTGCTGCCGGGCCCTTGCCAAGGCCCGGTGGCGGGTCCACGATTGATCCCTTCCCGGCCCGCCCGGGAGCTGTCCCAAGGCCGCCCGCGGGTCTCGTCCGGCGGGGTTCGGCGCGGCCCGGAAGTGGAAGGAACCAGCGGACCGGAACGCATCGCACCGTGCGTGTGTCTACTCCCGACCCACCCGCGCGGCGCGTACCTGAACCAGGAGGCACCCCCTTCATGCCGATGGACTTCGGACTCGTACTGCAAACCGATCCGCCCGCGTCCGAGGTCGTCGGCCTGATGCGCCGCGCCGAACGCAACGGCTTCCGCTACGGCTGGACCTTCGACTCCGCCGTGCTGTGGCAGGAGCCGTTCGTCATCTACAGCCGCATCCTGGAGCACACCGAACGGCTCATTGTCGGCCCCATGGTCACCAACCCGGGCACCCGCACCTGGGAGGTCACCGCCTCCACCTTCGCCACCCTCAACGACATGTACGGCAACCGCACCGTCTGCGGCATCGGCCGCGGTGACTCCGCCATGCGGGTGGCCGGCCGCAAACCCAACACCCTGGCCCGGCTCGGTGAGGCCATGGAGGTCATCCGGGACCTCGCCGAGGGCCGGGAGGCCGAGGTCGGCGGGCAGCCGCTGCGGATCCCCTGGGTGCGGGACGGGAAACTGCCGGTGTGGATGGCGGCGTACGGGCCCCGGGCACTCGCCCTCGCCGGGGCGAAGGCCGACGGATTCATCCTCCAGCTCGCGGACCCGTTCCTGACGGAGTGGATGATCAGGGCGGTGCGCGACGCCGCCACCGAAGCGGGCCGCGACCCGGCGGACGTCAAGATCTGCGTGGCCGCCCCGGCGTACGTCGGTGACGACCTCGCGCACGCCCGCGACCAGTGCCGGTGGTTCGGCGGAATGGTCGGCAACCACGTCGCGGACCTGGTCGCCAAGTACGGTGCCGACTCCGGCTTCGTACCCGCGGAACTCACCTCGTACATCGAGGCGCGGCAGGGGTACGACTACGCGC
The DNA here is from genome assembly GCF_042716745.1 of Streptomyces sp. NPDC058663. Classification (NCBI taxonomy): domain Bacteria; kingdom Bacillati; phylum Actinomycetota; class Actinomycetes; order Kitasatosporales; family Streptomycetaceae; genus Streptomyces; species Streptomyces sp. NPDC058663. The sequence continues at coordinate 43,525 of NZ_JBHXRV010000022.1, read as the reverse complement.
ACCACGGGCGGTCGGGGAACCCGGACGCCGACTTCGTACCGGACGACATCGTGGACAGGTTCTGCCTGCTGGGGCCCGTCGAGGCACACATCGAGAAGCTGCGCGCACTGCGGAAGCTGGGCGTGGACCAGTTCGCCGTCTACAACATGCACGACGCGCGGGAGACGACCATCGACGCGTACGGAAGTGCGGTCATCCCGGCCCTGGCCGACGCGTGACCACCCCTCCCGCAGGGCCGCCCGACCACTACCCGCCTGGCCGCCTGACCACCCCGAGGCATTCGAATTTCTGAACTCCCTTACCCCGACGAAGGGTTCAGCCGCATGACCGCGACCGCTCCAGGAAGCCCCCTCTTCGATGCCGCACCCGACGGCCGTGTCGAGCTGGCACCCGGGGCGGTCCCGGCCGACCCGCGCTTCGTGAACGACGACCTGCTCCCGGTACCGGTGGCCCGCCGCCGCTGGACCACGTACAACTTCGCTGCCCTGTGGGTCGGCATGGCGCACAACATCCCCTCCTGGCTGCTGGCCTCGGGGCTGGTCGCACTCGGGATGGACTGGGTCCAGGCCGTCGTCACCATCGCCCTGGCGAACCTCATCGTGCTGGCCCCGATGCTGCTCACAGGACACGCCGGACCCAAGTACGGGATTCCGTTTCCCGTGCTGGTCAGGGCGTCGTTCGGGCTGCGCGGGGCGAACCTGCCGGCGCTGATCCGGGCGGCGGTGGCATGCGCGTGGTTCGGCATCCAGACCTGGATCGGCGGCCAGGGCATCTTCGTCCTGCTGGGAAAGATCTTCGGCGGATGGGCGGAGGCGTCGAGGATCGGCGGGCAGCCGTGGACGCTGTGGCTGTGCTTCGTCATCTTCTGGGCGGTCGAACTGGCCATCATCTACCGGGGGATGGAGACGCTGCGGCGGTTCGAGAACTGGGCGGCCCCGTTCGTCATCGTCGGGGCCCTGGTGCTGCTGGCGTGGATCACCGTCAAGGCGGGCGGGGTCGGCCCGCTGCTCGACCAGCCCTCGAAGCTGGGCTGGGGTGCGGACTTCTGGCCCGTCTTCTTCCCCTCCCTGATGGGAATGATCGCCTTCTGGTCCACGCTGAGCCTGAACATCCCGGACTTCACCCGCTTCGCTGCCGGTCAACGCGCCCAGGTCTGGGGGCAGTCGCTGGGCCTGCCGACCACCATGACGCTCTTCGCGCTGCTCTCGGTCTTCGTCACCTCCGGCTCCCAGGCGGTCTACGGCGCGCCGGTCTGGGACCCGGTGGCGCTCGCCGCGAAGACCGACAACGTCTTCGGGCTGCTCTTCGCGCTGGTGACCGTGCTCGTCGCCACGATCTCGGTGAACCTCGCGGCGAACGTCGTCTCCCCCGCCTACGACCTCGCGAACCTGGCCCCCAAGCTGATCAACTTCCGGACGGGCGCCCTGATCACCGGAGTTGTCGGCGTACTGATCATGCCGTGGAAGCTCACGGAGACACCCGAGCTGTACATCTTCACCTGGCTGGGGGTGGTGGGCGGACTGCTCGGCACGGTTGCCGGGATCCTGATCGCCGACTACTGGATCGTCCGCCGTACGGTGCTGGAACTCGCCGACCTGTACCGGCCCGAGGGGCGCTACTGGTACACGGGCGGCTGGAATCTGCGAGCGGTCGCGGCCTTCGTCGTGGGCGGCGTGCTCGCGGTCGGCGGGTCCCACTCCGCCCCGGGGAAGGGGCCCTTCCCCGAGGACGGACTCATCCCGCTCCTGAGGCCGCTCGCGGACTACGGGTGGGCGGTGGGACTGGCGGCCTCGCTGCTGCTGTACGCGGCACTGATGGTCAAGCGGGGCTCCCGGCACTGATCAGGCGGGCGGCCTGGCGCTCCGTGGCGGCCATGGCGCCGTACGCGACGAGGTGCACCAGACAGTGCTCGCTGTACGGCGGCACCAGCCATGCCTGTACGTCCGCCTCCGTGAGGTGGTGCGGGGCCAGCGCGGCGAGCAGGGCGATGCGCGCACCGGGGCGGTCCGCGCGTGCGGGCAGCCAGGATGCGTCAGGGGCCGGCTGGGCAAGTCCGTCCCAGGCTTCGACGGTCTTGGCGACGTATGCCACGTCGTCGTCCGCCAGGAGTCCCGCGCCCAGTGCGGCGGCTTCGCGCAGGCCCGCGTAGGCGATCGCGACGGCGGAGCCGGGGACGGCCCAGGGCGGAGCCTCGCCCTCGGTGCGCAGCAGGGCCAGGCTCTCCCCGGGCACGGGTTCGCTCCTGAGGGTGGCGGAGAGGTGCCGGCCCGGTGCAGTGGCCAGGAGCCGGCTGCGGCGGTCGGCGCCGTCGAGCGGCGGGCGGGTCAGGAGCGTGTCGGCGATGCGGTTCATGAAGTGGAAGGCGAGCGCGGTGCCGATGAACTCCTCCGCGTGGGCGGCGGGGAACGGCTGCTCGGTTCCGATGTCCCTGCCCCAGCCCAGGAGCCCGGCCTGGTACGGGTCTTGGGGAGCCAGGCCCTCGCCGATGCGCGTCGCGAGGCGGGATTCGCCGCCGGCGTGCAGGAGGAAGAGGTGGGCGTTGACGCAGAAATGGCAGCCGTTGGCGAGGGAGGTTCCGGTGGCGACGAGTTCCTTGTCGGTGCGCGAGACCTCTCCGCAGATCAGGGCTTCGCGCGCCAAGGCCCAGAAGCCGGTGAGGAGTTGCGGTGAGGGGGAGAGGACCGCGAAGGTGGGCGGATTCGGGACGCCGAAGTCGGCGAGCACCTGTGCGTAGACGTCGGCAGTCGTCCCGGTGGCGGACTCGGGCGACTCGGGCGAGGTGAAGCGAAAGGGTCCGGTCATGGGGACGATGCTCGCTGCAGGCGGGGCGGCGGGGCATCGTACGGGCGGAGTCTCTTCGGCCTGCGCCGGCCAACCCGGGTGCGAGGCGGGCTACTTCGCCGGGAGTAGCGGGAACTTCCCCATCGGGGAGGAGGCGGGGCGGCGAGACGGGGGAGAGGCTGGGGTGCCGGGGATTCCGGGTGTGGTGGCTGCTGTGAGCGTGAGGGGGTCGCCCGTGGTGCGGTTGTTCTCCCGCCCCGCCCGGCGAAGAGCCGGGGCCCGCCCCGCCCGGCGAGGGGTCGGGGCAGCGGGGCGCCATGCCCTGCTCGATCTCCTCCTCGCGGTCGTCATCTGCGGTGCCGTGCTCCTCGCCTCGCTCACCGGGCCCGGGCTCGACCCCCTCGGCGGGCTGCTCGTCGTCTGCGGCTCGCTCGTGCTCGCGGTGCACCGCTGGGCACCCCTGCCGGTCCTGGCCGTCTCGGCGGTGTGCATGCTCGGATACGTCGTGCACGCCCAGCCGGGCACCTCGGCCGCCTTCCCCGTCGTGGCCGGGGTGCACGCGGTCACCCGGCAGGGGCACCGGGCGGGGGCCGTGGTGGTGGGCGTGCTGTTCCTGGTGGGGTTCTTCCTCGCCGAACCTTCGGGCGGCGGGCTGGAACGGACCCTGCTGCTGCACGGCTGGTTCATCTGTGCCGGGATCACCGGACTCGTCGAGAAGAACTGGCAGGCGTACCTGCGGCAGACCGAGCAGCGGGCCGCCGAGGCCGAGCGCACCCGTGAGGAGGCGGCGCTGCGCAGGGCCGGCGAGGAACGCCTGCGGATCGCCCGCGAACTGCACGACTCGCTGACCCACAGCATCTCGATCGTCAAGCTTCAGGCCGGGGTCGCGGTCCATCTGGCCCGCAAGCGCGGTGAGGACGTACCGGCGGCGCTGATCGCCATCCAGGAGGCGAGCGGGGAGGCGATGCGCGAGCTGCGGGCCACCCTCGAGGTGCTGCGGACCGATGTCGTCCCGCCGGGAACCGGCCTCGACCGGCTCCCCGAGCTGATCGAACGGGCCCGTGCGGCGGGGCTGGCCGTAACGGTGACCCGCACCGGGGAGGAGCAGGAGCTGCCCGGTGCGGTCGACCGGGCCGCGTACCGGATCGTGCAGGAGGCGCTGACCAATGTGGCCCGGCATGCGGGGAGGGCCAAGGCGGACGTCCAATTCAACTGTGCGGCGGACGTGTTGACCGTACGGGTCGAGAACGACGGGGACGAGCGCGCCGCCGCGCCGCCGCCTCCGGGGACCGGGCTGACCGGGATGCGGGAACGGGTCGCCGCGCTGGGCGGGGAGCTGGACGCCGGGCCGCGCGAGGGCGGAGGGTTCGTCGTGCAGGCGCAACTCCCCCTGACGGCAGGGATATTCGAACCGAGTGGTGCAAGGGGGAGCGAGTGATCCGCGTGCTGATCGTCGACGACCAGGCGCTGATGCGGGCCGGGTTCAGGGCACTGCTGGCAGCGGAGGACGACATCGAGGTGGTGGGGGAGGCGGCCAACGGGCGCGAAGGAGTCGAACTGGTCCGCAGACTCGTGCCGGACGTCGCACTCGTCGATGTGCAGATGCCGGTCATGACGGGCATCGCGGCGACCCGTGAGATCGCCGCCGACCCCGCCCTCGCCGCCACCCACGTGGTCATCCTGACCAACTACGGCCTGGACGAGTACGTCTTTGACGCCCTGCGCGCGGGGGCGGCCGGATTTCTGCTCAAGGACACCGAACCGGACGAACTGCTCCAGGCGATCCGGATCGCTGCCAGGGGTGACGCACTGCTCTCCCCCTCGGTGACCCGGCGGCTGATCACCGAGTTCGTTTCGCGCCCGCCGGACCGGCACACCGCCCCGGGATTCGAGAGCCTGACGCGGCGGGAGGGCGAAGTCACCGGGCTGGTGGCGCGCGGCCTGACCAACGAGGAGATCGCCACCCACATGGGCATCAGCCCGCTGACCGCGAAGACCCATGTGAGCCGGGCGATGGTGAAACTCGGCGCCCGGGACAGGGCCCAACTGGTCGTCTTCGCCTACGAGTCGGGACTGGTCACACCCGGGCCGGCCGCCTGACGCGGTCTCCCGTGCGGCACTTTCCCCGGGGCGGTCGGCCGTGCCATGCCCTGCTCCTGACGCGGTCGGCCGCGCCGCGCCCCTCACCTGACGTGGTCGGCCGCGCCGTGTCCCTCACCTGACGCCGTCGGTCTCCCGGAGCCTTCGCCAGACCGCCTTCGCCGCGTTGTGGCCCGACATTCCGTGCACCCCCGGCCCCGGCGGAGTGGCCGACGAGCACAGGAAGACGGCGGGGTGCGGGGTGCTGTACGGGAACAGCGACAGCTTCGGGCGCAGCAGCACCTGAAGGCCGGAGAAAGCGCCGCACGCGATGTCGCCGCCCACGTAGTTCGCGTTGCGGGCCATAAGCTCGCGCGGGCCCGCCGTGGCGCGCGCCAGTACCCGGTCGCGGAAGCCGGGCGCGAAACGCTCGATCTGCCGCTCGATCGCCTCCGTGAGATCGCCCTGCCAGTTGTGCGGGACGTGCCCGTACGCCCAGAAGACCTGCTTGCCCTCCGGCGCCCGGGACGGGTCGGCGAGGCTCGGCTGCGCGGCGATCAGGAAGGGGGCCTCGGGGGCCGTCCCCGTGGACACCTGGTGCAGCGCCCTGCCGATCTCGCCCTTCGTCGGGCCTAGCTGTACCGTCCCCGCCCTGCGGGCCTCGTCGGCGGTCCACGGCACGGGTCCGTCCAGCGCATAGTCGATCTTGAAGACGGAGGCGCCGTAGCGGTAGTTTCCGTACGCGTTGCCCAGGCCGGCGATCCGGGCCAGAGCGGTGGGAGAGGTGTCGAAGACGTACGCGCGGGCCGGCGGCAGGTCGTCGAGCCGCTTCACCTCGTACCCGGTGTGCACGACTCCGCCCAGGTCGCGCAGGTAGCCGGTCAGCGCGTCCGGGATGGACTGGGAACCCCCGCGCGGGGCGGGCCAGCCGTTGGCGTGCGCGGCCAGCGCGAACATCAGACCGACCGCACCCGTGGCGACCCCGCTCAGCGGCGCGATCACATGCGCCACCAGGCCCGCGAACAGGGCCTTCGCCTTCTCGTCGCGGAACCGCCGCATCAGCCAGGTCGACGGCGGCAGCCCGGTGAGACCGAACCTGCCCAGCGTCACCGGGTGGCGCGGCAGCGCGGTCAGCGGCAACGACATGAAGTCCCGGGAGAGCGTGTCCCACCTCCCGAGGTACGGGGCGACCAGCCGGCGGTACGCACCCGCGTCCCGCGTACCGAACGACGCGGCCGTCTCCGCGACCGACCGGGACAGCACGGCCGCCGTGCCGTCGTCCCACGGGTGCGCCATCGGCAGCTCGGGGTGCAGCCACTGGAGCCCGTACCGCTCCAGCGGCAGGTCGCGGAACGCGGGCGAGCCGATGCCCAGCGGATGCACCGCCGAACACGGGTCGTGCAGGAAGCCCGGCAGGGTGAGCTCCTCGGTCCGGGCCCCGCCGCCCACGGTCTCCTTCGCCTCGAAGACCTCCACGGAGAAGCCGCGGCGGGCCAGCTCGACGGCTGCGGTCAGTCCGTTGGGACCCGCCCCCACGACCACTGCATCCAGCATCGGCGACACCTTGGACTCCTTACGCCACTTCGCACCAGGGATCCCAGAGTATTCCCGTGCCCGGGCGACCCCCGAGGCGGTGGGGCCCCGGCGGGTGCGCAGAGGCCCGCTCCCCGTCCCCCGGCTGCCTACGGCACCCGCGCCGTCCACTCCGGGGTGCCGAACTTCGACGCGGCGAGTTCCCGTGCCCGGGCCATCTCCCCGTCGCCGACCCTGCCCGTCTCCAGCCCGTACCGGCCCCGGAACGAGGCGATCATCCGCTCGATGACCGCCTCCCGCGCCAGACCCGTCTGGCGGCGCAGCGGATCGACGCGCTTCTTCGCGCTCCTGGTGCCCTTGTCGGAGAGCTTCTCGCCGCCGATGCGCAGGACGTCCGTCATCTTGTCGGCGTCGATGTCGTACGCCATCGTCACGTGGTGCAGCACCGCGCCGCCCGCATCGCCGACCATGCGCTTCTGGGCGGCGCCCGCGATCTTGCCGGCGTCGGTGGCGATGTCGTTCAGCGGCTGGTACCAGGCCTTCACGCCCATGTCGCCGAGCGCGCCGAGCACCCAGTCGTCCAGGTAGGCGTAGCTGTCGGCGAAGGAGAGGCCCTGGACCAGAGCGGCCGGGACGGAGAGCGAGTACGTGATCGTGTTGCCCGGCTCGATGAACATCGCGCCGCCGCCACTGATCCGGCGCACCACCTGGATGCCGTGCCGCTCGGCGGCGGCCGGGTCGACCTCGTTGCGCAGGGACTGGAAGCTGCCGATCACGACGGCCGGCGCACCCCACTCCCAGACGCGCAGAGTGGGCGGCCTGCGGTCGGCCGCGACCTCGGCGGTGATGACCTCGTCGAGCGCCATGTGCAGGGCGGGGGACTGCGGGGAGTCGTGGACGAGCTGCCAGTCGTAGTCCGTCCAGTCCGTGGCGTGCGCCAGGGCGCGGCGGACGGCGACGGCGATCCCGTCGGACGTGAGGCCGAACATGACGGTGCCCTCGGGGAGGGCCGCGTCGATCCGGGCGGCGAGCCCGGCGGCCTCGGTGTCGGCGGAGGCACCATCGAGCGCCCGGTTGATGGCGAGGATCGCCTCGTCGGGTTCGAGGAAGAAGTCGCCCGCCACCCTCACATTGCGCAGTGCGCCGTCCGCGACGTCCAGGTCGACGACGACGAGCTTGCCGCCGGGGACCTTGTATTCACCGTGCACCGTGCTGCCTCCGTGTTGCTGACCGTGTGTGAGCGTTGCTGACCATTTGATCGCCGATTGCCCGACTCGTCCGAGAATCGGCTGCGACGAGGGACAACGCAAATCCCGGGACGTGCATTCCGGCAGTGGCGCATCATGGCCCGATGACCACCCCTGCCGCCGCCCCCGCGCCCGCCGCTCCTGCCCTGCTCCTGGTCGACCTGATGCCCCGCGTCCTCGGCCTCCCGCTCGCTCCGTACGACGGCGACCTGGTGCTCCGGCGCTGCCGCGCGCTGGCCGCCTGCTTCCGTGCCAGGGGGCTGCCCGTGGTGCAGATACGGGTGGACCGGCCGGGTGTCGACCAGCAGCCACCCGGCAGCGGCTTCGCCGAAGGCCTGGTGGCGCCGGGGGACGTGGAGATCGTCAAGCAGACGCTGGGCGCGTTCCACGGGACTTCGCTGCACGAGGAACTCGGCCTGCGGGGCGTGCGCACGGTGGTGCTCGCCGGAGTGGTGACCACCATGGGGGTGGAGTCCACCGCGCGGGCCGCACTCGACCTCGGCTACGACGTGGAATTCGTGGCCGACGCCATGTCCGGCTTCGCCGCCGACGAGCACGACCTCACCGTGCAGCGGATCTTCCCGCGGCTCGGTGAGGTGCGGAACGCCGCCGCGTACGGCGCGCTCCCTGCCGGGCCCGCCGGGCCCGCCCACAGCCGTACCGCCGGGCCCGCCCACAGCCGTACCGCCGGGCCCGCCGACTCCCGTACCGCCGAAGTCTCCGGCTGAGGAAGGGCACGCACATGTTCACCACACGGCCCACTCTCCGGGGCACCTTCGGCATGGTGTCCAGCACGCACTGGCTCGCCGCAATGCAGGGGTACGCGGTCGGGCGATGACAGCGAGGCGGCCTCGGGGCGCGGTGCCCGACGCTGTTCGATGGCCTGTTGTCACAGGGGCGTGCTTTGCTGGAGACATGATCGAGAACACGCTTGTCGCCCAGGTCGAGGCAGCTGTGCGCAAGGCCGCCGCCGACGAGATCATGCCGCGCTTCCGGCAACTGGCCAGCCACGAGGTGCTGGAGAAGAACGGCCCGCACGACCTCGTCACGGTCGCCGACCGGGGGGCCGAGGAACACCTCACCGCCGCGCTCACGGCACTGCTGCCCGGCTCCGTCGTCGTCGGCGAGGAGGCGGTGCACGCGGACCCCTCCCGTTACGGGGCGATACGGGGCGACGCGCCGGTGTGGATCGTCGACCCGGTCGACGGGACCAGGGAGTTCGTCCGCGGCGACCCGGGGTTCTGCACGCTGGTGGCGCTGGTGCACGGGGGTGTCGTACAGGCGTCCTGGACGTTCGCCGCAGCCAGGGAGGAGATGGCGGTGGCGGTACGAGGACGGGGCGCGCACCTCGACGGGGAGCGGCTGCGGGCGGGGACGCCGGAGCCGGGCGCGCCGCTGCGGATCGCGATGTCGCATCCGGACTACACGACGGGCGAGCAGAAGCGTGCGCTGCTCGGCCTGCGCGCCGAAGGGGTGGAGGCGCGGCCGTGCGGGTCGGCGGGGCTGGAGTACCTGGCGGTCGCCAAGGGCGAGTTGGACGCGGTGGCCTTCAGCTGGGAACTGGCCTGGGACCACGCCGCGGGGCTGCTGCTGGTGGAGGAGGCGGGGGGTACGGATCTGACGCTGACGGGGGAGCGGTACCGGATCGTCGGTGACAACGCACTGCCGTTCACGGCGGCCAGGGACGCGAGGACGGCGGGAGCGGTGCGGGGGCTGTTGACAGCCAAGTGAACATGCCGGGCCCCGTTCTGGAGGGTGGTGCGCGGCACGCCCGGCCTCGGAGGGGGACGCGCCGCATGAGGCCTGCGCTTCTTCGTGGCCTGCGCCCCTCCGGGCCGGTTAGGCTCCCCCGGCCAGTAGCCCCGCCAGGACGTGCCGGGCCTTCTCGCCCATGCTGATGTTCTCCGTGCGGTACGCCCTGAGCTCGTTCAGGGCGATGGAGAGCGCCCAGCCGCGCCCCCGCTCCCATGCCGCCGCGTCCGCCCCGGTCGCCGCGCGGAAAGCCTCGCGTGCGGGCGGGGTCAGCAGGTACCAGGCCGCGATGAGGTCGACCGCGCGGTCACCGAGGCCCGCGCAGCCGAAGTCGATGACGCCGCTCAGCCTGCCGTCGGCGACCAGGACGTTCCCCGGCTGGAGGTCGGCGTGGATCCACACCGGCGGGCCCGCCGGACCAGGAACGCGCAGCGCCCTTTCCCACACCCGCAGCGCCGCGTCCGCGTCGACCTCCCGCGCGAGGTCCGCGACGGCCTCGCGGGTGGACGCGTCCCGGTCGACGAGGCTCTCGCTGCGGTAGGAGGGCGGGCCGCCCGCCGGGTCGACGGCGTGCAGCGCGGTCGTGAAGGCGGCCAGATCCTCCGCCAGCTCCTCGCCGCCGCCGACCACCTCCGGATGGGCGCCGTCGAGCCAGCGGTAGACACCCCAGGGAAGCGGGAAAGCGGGTTCCGGTTCGCCGCTCGCCACAGGTGCCGGAATCGCAACCGGCAGGCCGGGCGCGAGCCTCGGCAGCCAGTGACGCTCCATCCGGATGTCCTCGGCCGCACCTTCGTGGCGCGGGAGCCGCACCACCAGGTCCCGGCCCAGCCGGAACATCGCGTTCGCGGTGCTCTCCGCACCTGCCGCGATGACCGGGAGTCCGGCCCACTGCGGGAACTGGTCGCGGACAAGCTCCCGTACCAGAGTCACCGAGGTCTCAAGAGTCGTCATGCGTGCCTTCCGTGTGAGAGCGGGGAGAGTGTAGGAGCAGGGAGCAGGGAGCAGGGAGCAGGGAGCAGGGGGAGCAGGCGGGGGCGGCGCTCACCGTAGCTCCCCGGCAGCACTCAGAACAGCAGGTTTTCCCCGCGCTCCCCGCTCTGCGCACGCACCCCGCCCTCCAGCGCCAGCAGCGCCCGCTTGCGGTCGAGACCGCCGCCGTACCCCGTCAGGCTGCCGCCCGAGCCGATCACCCGGTGGCAGGGGACCACGATGCTGATCGGGTTCTTGCCGTTGGCGAGCCCGACCGCGCGGGACGCACCCGCCTTGCCCAGCTGCGCCGCGAGCTGCCCGTACGACCGGGTCTCGCCGTAGGGAATGGTCAGCAGCTGCTCCCAGACGGACCGCTGGAAGGGGGTGCCGGCCAGATGGAGGGGAAGGGTGAACTCCGTCAACTCGCCCTCGAAGTAGGCGTTCAACTGCTCGACGACCTGGGGGAACGGCCCGTCGTGCCGGTCGCCGAAGGTCTCCGGCGACGGCATGTGACGGTGGTTGACCATGTACACCGCGGACAGGACGCCGTCGGTCGCCACCAGGGTCAGCGGCTCGTACGGGCTGTCGATGACGGTGTGCTGCTTCAACGGGGACATACCGGTAACTCCTCTACTCGGGAAGGTGGTTGATGGGGTGGGAGTCGGTCGCCCACAGGTACTGCACGGCGTACGCCCGCCACGGCCGCCACCGGGCGGCCCGCGCGGTGAGCGCCGCAGGAGTGTGCGGCAGCCCCAGCCCTTGGGCCGCGCGCCGGATGCCGAGGTCCGACGGGAGGAAGGCGTCCGGATCGCCGAGGGCCCGCATCGCGATCACCTCCGTCGTCCACGGCCCGAAACCGGGCAGTGCCAGCAGCCGCGCCCTGGCCGCATCCCAGTCGCTGTCCAGATCGAGGGCCAGGGTGCCGTCCGCGAGCGCGCCGACCAGCGTCGTCAGCGTGGTGCGGCGGCTGCGCGGCAGGGCCAGCGCCTCGGGGTCCAGTGCGGCCAGCGCCGCGCTGGACGGGAAGAGGTGGGTCAGGCCGCCGCCCGCCGGATCCTCGACCGGCTCGCCGTGCGCCGTCACCAGCCGGGCCGCGTGCGTGCGGGCCGCCGCCGTCGACACCTGCTGGCCCAGGACCGCCCGTACGGCGAATTCGGCGGCGTCCACCGTCCGCGGCACCCGCCGCCCCGGCGCCCCGTCCACCAGTGGCGCGAGCAGCGGATCGGTGCGCAGCCGGTCGTCCACCGCCACCGGGTCGGCGTCCAGGTCCAGCAGCCAGCGGCACCTGCTGATCGCCTGGGTCAGGTCCCGCAGGTCCGTGAGGGAGAGCAGGCAGGCGATGTGGTCCGGCCGCGGGGTGAGCGTGGCGATGCCGTGCCCGTACGGCAGCCGCAGGGTGCGCCGGTAGGAGCCGTCCCGCCATTCCTCCACGCCCGGCACGCCGGTCGCGGTGAGGTGCCCGAACAGGTTCGAGGGCTCCAGCGGCGCCCGGAACGGCAGCCGCAGCGCGATCGCGCCAGGCGTCCGCGGCAGGTTCCGGCGGCCACGTGCCCGCAGTTCGGTCGGCGACAGGGCGAAGACCTCGCGCACCGTGTCGTTGAACGTACGGATCGAGGCGAAGCCGGCGGCGAACGCGATGTCCGCCATCGAAAGGCCGGTCGTCTCGATCAGCAACCGCGCCGTCTGCGCCCGCTGGGCCCGTGCCAGGGCGAGGGGCCCCGCCCCCAGTTCGGCGCGCAGCTGCCGCTCGATCTGCCGCGTCGAGTAGCCCAGCCGCCTCGCCAGTCCCGGCACGCCCTCCCGGTCCACCACCCCGTCCCGTACGAGACGCATGGCGCGGGCGACGACGTCGGCGCGGGCGTTCCATTCGGGCGACCCCGGACTGGTGTCGGGCCGGCACCGCTTGCAGGCCCGGAAGCCGGCCTGCTGACAGGCCGCGGCGCTCGGGTAGAACGACATGTTCTGCGGCTTGGGGGGTACGACCGGGCAGCTCGGACGGCAGTAGATACGGGTGGTGAGGACAGCGGTGAACACCCAGCCGTCGAACCGTGCGTCCTTGGACTGCACGGCCCGTACGCAGCGCTCGGTGTCGGTGTGCATGGCGGAAGGCATGACTCAAGAATGGGGCACGGGGGGTGCGGTCGCTGGCGGAAATCCGACACCGGCGTGCGGTGGCCTGGGATGCGCCGGGCGCCGGTCTGCTAGCTCCCCGCGCGCAGCGCCCGCTCGAAGTGCGCGTACGCCTCCGCGTCGAACAGTACGAAGCGCACCTCGGTCAGCGGTGGCCCCGCCGCCTCCCGGCACGCGGCCACCGCGATCCGGGCGCCGTCGTCCATCGGCCAGCCGTAGATCCCGGTGGAGATCGCAGGGAACGCGACCGTGCGCGCGCCCAGCTCCCTGGCGACCCGCAGCGACTCCCGGTAGCAGGAAGCGAGCAGGTCCGAGCGATCGGCACCCGGCCGGTACACCGGCCCCACCGTGTGGACGACGTGCCTGGCCGGCAGATTCCCGGCCGTGGTCGCCACCGCGTGTCCGGTCGGCAGGCCCTTGCCGTAGTGGGAGGCCCGCAGCCTGCGGCAGTCGGCGAGGATCGCGGGGCCGCCGCGGCGGTGGATCGCGCCGTCGACACCGCCCCCGCCGAGCAGGGAGGAATTGGCGGCGTTCACCACCACGTCGGCATCCTGCTCGGTGATGTCGCCCTGCACGAGGGTCAGTTCGACGTCGTAGGTCACAGCGACTCCAGCAGTGCGGGCAGCGAGCTGCCGATGGGTTCGCGGACCACCAGGTCCGCCCGGTCGTCGAACGGCGTCGGCTCGCCGTTCACGACGATCAGCCGCGCCCCGTTGTCCGCCGCCACCTCCGGCAGGCTCGCGGCGGGAAAGACCTGAAGGGAGGTACCCACGGCGATGAAGACCTCGCAGGCCTTGGCAATGCCCACCGCCTCGGCCAGCACGCCAGGGTTCAGCTGCTCGCCGAACAGCACGGTGGACGGCTTGAGTATGCCGCCGCACAGCTCGCACGGCGGGTCGCTTTCGCCCGCCTCGACCCGGGCCACCGCATCGGTCACCGGGCCGCGCGCCCCGCACTCCGTACAGGTCACCGACCTGGCACTGCCGTGCAGTTCGATCACCTTGCGGTCCGGCATTCCGGCCGCCTGGTGCAGCCCGTCGACGTTCTGCGTGATCACCCGCACCGCGACACCGGGCCGCCCGTCGAGCGCCGCGACGGCCCGGTGCGCCGCATTGGGCTCGGCGTTGCGCAGGACATCGGAGCGGCGCACCTGCCAGGCCCGGCGGCGGATCTCCGGATCGTTCATGTAGTGGCTGTACGTGGACAGCTTCTCGGCCTCGGGGTCGCGCACCCACACACCGTTCGGCCCCCGGTAGTCGGGGATGCCGGAGTCGGTGGAGATGCCGGCGCCGCTGAGGATCGCCACGAGTGTCATGCCGCGAGATTAGGGCCGGGCCACCGCTCGCGCGAACGGAATTCGCCGGTCAGGACCCGGACAGGCCTCGGCCACGCGCGGTGTCCTACCCGCCTCGGGCGGCGTCAACCGAGTTCGTCGTGCTGCGAGTCGACCAGTACGTCACCGGCCTCCGTCCGGTAGTAGAGCACCGACCTTCCTGCCCTTCGGCGGCGCACCAGGCGGGCGTCGAGGAGCACCTTCAGGTGGCGGCCCACAGAGCCCAGTGCGAGTCCGGTCAGGGCGACCAGCTGGGTGGTGCTCTTGGGGGAGGCGAGGAGACCGAGGAGGCGGGCCCTGGCCGGGCCGAGCAGGGCGCCCAGGGCGTTCAGGGCGGGCGGTCCGTCCGGTTCTGCCAGCGCGCCCGCACACGGGTAGACCACCGCGTACCGGTGCCGCCCCTCCCAGGCGACCCAGCTCGTCGGGAACGTGACCGGGACGAACAGCAGTTGCGCGCCGGAGATCTCGCGCGGCGGCAGGTCCCGCGTATTGATCTGGAGCCGGTCGCCGCCCAGCCAGCGCATTCCGGGACGCATACCGTCCAGCGCCGTCGCCCAGCCGCCCCGGCTCAACTGGGCGGTGCGCGCGACGATGTCCGCCTCCAGCACCCGGCGCCGGCGCGGCCACTGCGGCAGCACCGTCTCCTGCCACACCCACTCCAGCAGGTCGGCGGCGCGGTCCGCCAGGTCGGTGCGGTGCAGGGCGGCGGGCGGCGGACCGCCCAGGGCGAAGGCCAGGTCGTCCAGTACCGACCCCGCAGGGGTGGCACGCATCCGGTCCAGCTCCCGGGCGAAACTCCGCTCCTCGTCGGCGAGGGGGGCCGGGGTGATGAAATCGGCGTTCCAGGTGGGGCGGAAGGCGGACTCCAGGAGGAGCGCGGTCAGCGGGTCGCCGGCCAGCCGACGGCGGAAGGCGGGGAGGTGGGCGTCGAGCCAGGCGCGCTCGCCCGGGTGGGAGAGGGGGCCGTGCGGCGACAGCAGCATCTTGACGCACGAAATGGCCTCCGTGAGCGGCGAGATGACGAACCGTCCGCCCGCGAGGGTGTCGGCGTTGACCTGCCACCAGCCCATCCGCCCGCCACCCCTCCCCGGCCCCGGTGCCCGCGCCGCTCGGGGACCTTCCCGGGGCTTTCGCGTACGTGCGAAACAGTAACGCCGCCCCGGCCCGGCTGCCGAGACTCCTGCGCATGCGCACCTACCGCGAGTTGTTCCGGCAGCCGGAGTTCACCCCGCTCTTTCTCACCGTCTCCGTCAAGTCGGCGGCCCAGACCGTCACCGGCCTCGCCCTCGGCACCCTCGTCTACGCCAGGACGGGGTCACCGCTGCTGTCCTCCCTCGCGATGTTCGGCCCCTCCCTCGCCCAGCTGCTCGGCGCCACCACCCTGCTGTCCGCGGCGGACCGGCTGCCCCCGCGCGCCGCACTCACCGGCCTGGGACTGGTCTTCGGCGCGGCCACGGCGGTGCAGGCGGCCCCCGGACTGCCCGTGTGGGCCGTCTTCGCCGTCCTGCTGGGGCTGGGCGTCCTCGCCTCGCTCAACGGCGGCATCACGTACGGGCTCCTCAACGAGATCCTCGTACGCAAGGGCTTCCTGATCGGCCGCTCCGTGCTGAACATGGCCAACGGCACCATGCAGATCTGCGGGTTCGCCCTCGGCGGTCTCCTCATCCACGTACTCACCGCCCGCGGCACGCTTCTCGTCGGCGCGGGCCTCTACCTGGCCTCGGCCGCGTTCGCCCGCTTCGGCCTGACCCACCGGCCGCCGCGTGCCGCAGGACGCGCGTCCGTCGCCGAGACCTGGCGGACCAACGCCCTGCTCTGGTCGTCGAAGCCACGCCGCTACGTCTACCTCGCGCTGTGCGTGCCCAACGGCCTGATCGTCGGCTGCGAGTCCCTCTACGTGCCGTACGCACCGCAGCAGGCCGGACTCCTGTTCGCCTTCGCGGCGTGCGGAATGCTGATCGGGGACACGGTCGTCGGCCGCTTCGTGCCGGCCGCCTGGCGGGCCCGCGGCGGGCCGCTGCTGCGGCTGCTGCTCGCCGTCCCCTACCTGGTGTTCTTCCTGCACCCCGCATTGCCGTTCGCCCTGGCGACCGTGCTCGTCGCCTCCATCGGCTTCGCGGCGACCCTGCTGCTCCAGGAACGGCTGATGGCCCTGACCCCCGACGCGCTCAGCGGCCACGCACTGGGACTGCACACCTCGGGAATGCTCACGATGCAGGGGGTGGGCGCGGCCCTGGCCGGCGGTGTCGCCCAGTTCACGTCACCGGCGACGGCGATGACGCTGCTCGCGGCGGCCTCGGTCGTGGTGACCCTCGCGCTGGAACGGGGACTGCGCCCCGACCGCGCACCGGCCGACGCGACGACGGCCTGCGGGCAGGCCCCTCGCCCGGCCCCGGTCCGGGAGGACGGCACTCCCACGGGCTGACCGCACGGGCCCTCGCCCCGCGACCTGACCCGCACGGGCCCTCGCCCCGCGACCTGACCCGCATGGCCTGCGCCCCGCGACCTGCCCCGCCTGGCCTTCGCCCCCGTCTACCCGACCCGCCGCCCGTCCACCAGCTCCACCGCTCCCGCCCCGTCCGCCAGTGCCGCGAGCCCCGCCAGGATGCGGTCCCCCAGCGAGCCCCGTGCGTACGACTTCACCTCGTCCACCGGCACCAGCCGCCAGGACAGCAGTTCCTCCTCCTGCAACCGGATGGCCGCCAGCCGCTCCGCGTCGAGCACCCCGCCGTCGTACAGATAGGCGGCGATCGGAGGGCGGCCCTCGCCACGTGCCCAGTCGGCGACGAGCAGCCGGCCCAGCTCGACGTCCAGCCCGATCTCTTCGAGCGTCTCGCGGCGCGCCGCCTGCCGCGGCGTCTCCCCGCTGTCGGACTCGATCGTCCCACCGGGCAGCGCCCAGCCCTCGCGGTAGTTGGGCTCCACCAGCAGCACCCGCCCCTCGGCGTCACGGAAGAGGGCGGCCGCCGCGGCCAGCACCCGGGGGAGCGAGGCGATGTACGTGTCGTAGTCGGACGGTTCTTGGCTCATCCGCAAAGCCTAGGCCTCGCCCGGCCGTCCCCACTGCACCGCACCCCGGCCTCGGCCGTCCGTACGTCCCCCCGTGCCTTCGCCGTCCGTACGCCACCCCGGGCCTCAGTCGTCCGTACGGGACTTCGCCGCCCGCCGCAGCCGCGGGTGCCTGCGGTCCGGGCCCTGTTCGCTCATCGCGTCGCCGACCATCGCCCGTACCGCGTCCCGCAGCCCGTGCAGCGCGTGGTGACGGGCCGGACCCGCGCCCGGGTCCTCGCGCAGCTCCTTGATCAGCGCCCAGCACAGGCCGAGCATCACCAGGACGAAGGGCAGGGCCACCAGGATCGTCGCCGTCTGGAGGGAGTTGAGCCCGCCCGCGACCAGCAGCCCGGCCGCGACCGCCGCCATCAGCACGCCCCACAGCACCACCAGCCAGGTCGGCGGGTGCAGGGCGCCCCGGCTGGTCAGCGACCCCATCACCAGCGACGCCGAGTCGGCGCTCGTCACGAAGTACGTCATCACCAGCAGCATCGCGATGCACGCGGTGACCGTCCCGAGCGGAAGCGCCTCCAGCAGGGCGAACAGCGAGGCCTCCGCCCCCTCCTTCGCCGAGCTCGCCATGTCCGCCACCCCGGTCTGGTCGAGCCGGATCGCGGAGCCGCCCATCACGCAGAACCACACCACGGTCGCGCCGCTCGGCACCAGCAGCACACCGATCAGGAACTCGCGGATCGTGCGGCCCCGGGAGATCCGCGCGATGAACGTGCCGACGAACGGGGCCCAGGACAGCCACCACGCCCAGTAGAAGATCGTCCAGGTGCCCAGCCACTCACTGTCACCGAAGGCCCCGGTGCGGGTGGCCATGGGCAGCAGGTCGTTGAGGTAGCCGCCGACCGCCGCGGGGATCGCGTCCAGGATGAACACGGTCGGGCCGAGCACGAACACGAACAGCATCAGCAGCGCGGCCAGCACGATGTTCGACGTGCTGAGCCACTTCACGCCCTTGTGCAGACCGGAGAACGCGGACAGCACGAACGCGGCCGACAGCGAACCGATGATGATCAGCTCGACGGTCAGGCTGTCCTCGACGCCCGTGACGATGTTCAGGCCCTTGGACACCTGGAGGGCGCCCAGGCCGAGGCTGGTCGCCGTGCCGAAGACGGTCGCGAAGACGGCGAGCAGGTCGATGACCTTGCCCTGCCAGCCGTCTGCCCGCCGCTCGCCGAGCAGCGGTACGAAGGCGGAACTGAGCCGGTTGCCGCGCCCCTTGCGGAAGGTGGCGTACGCGAGGGCGAGCCCGGCGACGCCGTAGATCGCCCACGGGCCGAGCGTCCAGTGGAAGAAGGAGTACTCCAGGGCCGCGCGGGCGGCCTCCCCGGTCCCGGCCTTCGCACCGCTGCCCGGGGGCGGGGTGAAGTAGTGCTGGAGCGGTTCGCCCACCCCGTAGAACATCAGGCCGATGCCCATGCCGGCGCTGAACATCATCGCGATCCAGGCCAGGTTGGTGAACTCCGGCTCCGCGTCGTCCTTGCCCAGCCGGATTCTGCCGAACCGGCTCAGTGCGATGAACAGGCACATCACCAGGAAGACGTCGGCCGCGACGACGAAGAGCCAGGCGAAGTTGTCCAGGACCCAGGCGAGCGCCGATGACGAGACGCTGTCGAACGAGTCCTGACCCACGAAGGCCCAGACGACGACGGCGGCCACCGCGAGCACACCGACGCCGATGACCGTGTGGTCGGGCGTGCCGTCCTCGTGGGGGTCGCCCGCAGTGGTGCCCGGTGCGGTCGGCGACGGGGGCGGATCAAGGGATTCCGTACTCATGGCGGACACCTTATGGTGCATCATGTCGTGATATTGACGGTTGGCGCGCCGCCGGCAGAGGGGTACGGACCCGATCACCATGGGCAGGGGGCGGGTACGGCGGTTATGGTCGGGGCGGCGCGACTGCCTGTTCGAAAGCAAGGGATGCATGGTGGCGGACGGAGCAGTACACACAGCAGTGGAGGGGTCGGGGAGCGGCGGGGCGCATGTGCTCGTCGCGGCCGACAAGTTCAAGGGCTCGCTGACAGCCGTGCAGGTCGCGGAGCGGGTCACCGCGGGGCTGCGCCGGGCGGTGCCCGGCCTGAGCGTCGAGGCGCTCCCGGTCGCCGACGGCGGCGACGGAACGGTGGCGGCGGCCGTTGCCGCGGGCTTCGAGCGCCGGGAGGTACGGGTCACGGGCCCGCGCGGCGAAGGGCTGACGGCGGCGTACGCCTTCCGCGGCTCCGACGGCACCGCGGTGGTGGAAATGGCGGAGGCGTCCGGCCTCCAGCACCTCCCGCCCGGCGTCTTCGCGGCCACCACGGCCACCACGTACGGCTCGGGCGAACTGCTCAGGGCCGCACTCGACGCGGGCGCGAAGACGATCGTCTTCGGTGTCGGCGGCAGTGCCACGACGGACGGCGGGGCCGGCATGCTGGCCGCGCTCGGCGCACGCTTCCTGGACGCGCAGGGGCAGCCGGTGGGCCCGGGGGGCGGCGCGCTCGCCTCCGTGGCCACGGCGGACCTGTCGGGTCTCGACGCGCGGTTCGGCGCCGCAGGCGGAGTCGACCTGGTGCTGGCCAGCGACGTGGACAATCCGCTGACCGGGCCCAAGGGCGCGGCGGCGGTGTACGGCCCGCAGAAGGGTGCGTCCGAGGAGGACGTGGCAGCCCTGGACGCCGCGCTCGCCCACTTCGCGTCGGTGCTGGGCCCCGCCGCGGACGGTCCCGATGTGGCCGGCTCACCGGGAGCGGGAGCCGCGGGCGGCATCGGCTACGGGGCGCTGACGGCGCTCGGCGCGCGGTTCCGCCCCGGCATCGAGGTCATGCTCGACGTACTGGGCTTCGCCCCCGCGCTGGAGCGGGCCACCCTCGTGATCACCGGCGAGGGCTCGCTCGACGCGCAGACCCTGCACGGCAAGGCCCCGGCAGGCGTCGCCGCGGCGGCCCGCGCACAGGGCATCGAGGTGGTCGCGGTCTGCGGCCGGCTCGCCCTGCCGCCGGAGGAGCTGGGCCGCGCGGGCATCCGCCGCGCCTACTCCCTGAGCGCACTGGAACCGGACCCGGCCCGCAGCATGTCCGAGGCGGGCCCGCTGCTGGAACGGGTGGCGGAGCAGATCGGCCGCGACTTCCTGAGCTAGCGAGAACGGAGCGGCGGGCGGGGCGGGACCACGCGGGCCGAGCGACGGGCGGGGGAGGGCCGGCACAGGCTCCTCCCGCCCGCCGCACGCCCGTGCCCGCTCGCCGCCCGTGCCCGCCCGGCAGCGCGCGACATGCGAACGCCGTACGGCACCCCCATGGCCGCCGGGCCCTGCCCGGTGTGCCGTGCCCGTCCTGCCCCCGCCACCGACCGGCGCCCCGTGCCCGCCCGGCTCTGCCCGGCACGCGAACGCCGTACGGCACCGCCATGGCCGCCGGGCCCGCCCCCTACCCCGCCGCCAGCCGGAACGCGTCCAGGGCCAGCGTCATCTCCGTGAGGTCCCGGGGGCGGGACAGCGACCGCGAGGTCAGCTGTTCCAGCCTGCGCAGCCGGTTGAACACCGTGTTCCGGTGGCAGTAGAGGCGAGTGGCGGCCCGCCCCGCCGAGCCCTCCGCCACCAGCCACGCCTCCAGCGTCTCCAGCAGCACCGCCCGGTCGCCGGGGTCCAGCTCCAGCAGCGGACCGAACACCTCCGCCACCAGCCGCGCCGCCAGCTCCGGCTGGCCGACCACCAGCGCGGTCGGCAGCCGCTCGTCCAGCCGCACGATCCGCGGCGCGTCGGAGAGGTCGGGCGAGGCGCACGCCCAGGTCCGCAGCGCCGTCTCCGCCAGCCGCAGCGCCAGCCCCAGGTCGCCGAGACCGGCCACCACCGGGCTCATCCCGCCCGGCCCCGCCCGCCGCCGCTCCAGCTCCGCCGCCAGCTCCGCGAGCCCCGTCCCGGCGCCCAGCGCGACCACCGCCACCTCGTACTCGGTGCGCATGCGCCAGAAGAAGCGCATCCCGGCGGCGGCCGTCACCCGGTGGAACTCCCGGCCGTCCCGCCGCTCGACCCGCAGGGCCACCACCGCGTACCGCCCCTGCTCGGGCAGATCGAGCCCGGCCGCGGCCCGTGCGACCAGCGCCGCCGAGGTCTGCCCCTCCAGGAGGGCGTCCAGCAGGGCCTGGACGCGTTCGTCGGTGCGCCGCTGCATGTCCTCCTCCGTACTCCGGTATGCGTCCGCGACCGTCGCCACCTGACCGTCCACCGCCGCCCACACCTGGGCCGCCGTGTGCACGAGGACGGGCAGCGCCTCCGGGTCCTCGGTCCGTACGGTCTCCAGGAGCTCGTCCCACACCAGATAGCCCGCCTTGCGGTACGCGTGCAGCAGCAGGTCCAGCGAGAGGCCCTGCTCGGCGCGCCGCCGGCCCAGCCGCTCGGCGTACTCCAGGTCGCGGCGCGGCGCCGAGCGGGGGGCCGCGATGGCCTCGATGCCGTACTTCAGCGCCTCGTTGATCTGCTGCCAGTGTTCGTCTGCCGGTACGGCGATGTCGTATTGCGGGGAGTGCGCGCGGAGCTCGCCGATGAGCAGGTCGGTGAGATGCCCCGCCCGCTCCACCAGCACCTGGGACGCGCTCGCCAGCACCGACCACTCGCGATCCGTACGTGCTCTTCGGCCACTCATGATCGGTGAGGATGCCACCGCCGGAGGCTGCTGGACAGACCCTTTGTGCCCGAGCACAACGGCCGCCGCCCGGCACTGGTCATCCGCAGCGATTCCAGCATACCCGCTGGACGGTTACTCGTGTCAGCTGTTGGTCTGTGCACCCGCGGGCCCCTCAGGACGCGGTCCCAGCAGGTCAGCGGGGTCACCACAGTGCGTTGGTAAGGAGGTTGGTCCCATGGCTTCACCCACGGATACCGGCACCGCGGCGGCTGCCGCAGCGTCGGCGTCCGCCCTGGAGGTACGGGGTCTGTCCGTCGGCTACGGCCCGGTCCGGGCTCTGCACGAGGTCTCCCTCGACGTTCCCGCAGGTGCGGTGGTCGCCGTGCTGGGCGGGAACGGAGCAGGCAAGTCCACGCTGCTGAGGGCCATCTCGCGCACCCTCGGCTACCACCGGGGCGCCGTCACCGGCGGCACCGTTCGCTACGGCGGACGCGACCTGGGCGGAACGAGTGCCGCCAGGGTGGTGGCCGGGGGAATCGTCCAGGTGCCGGAGGGGCGGCAGGTGTTCGCCCGGATGACGGTCGCCGACAACCTCCGGGCCGGGGCCCTCGGCTCCCCGGGCGGACGGGACGCCGCGCGCAGGGCCCTGGCCCGGGTCCACGAACTCTTTCCCGTACTCGCCGACCGCGCCCGCCAGCACGCCGGCCTGCTCTCCGGCGGCGAACAGCAGATGCTGGCCATGGGGCGGGCACTGATGTCCGGCCCCCGGCTCCTGCTGCTCGACGAGCCCTCCCTGGGTCTCGCGCCGCTGATGGCCGCCCGTATCGCCGAGACCGTCCGGCACATCAACACCACCGGCACCTCGGTCCTCCTCGTCGAGCAGAACGCGGCCCTGGCACTGCGACTCGCGACCACGGCGTACGTACTGGACGTCGGCGAGGTCGCCCTGCACGGCCCCGCCGCCGAACTCGCCGCCTCCGACGAGGTGCGGCGCCGCTACCTGGGCGTCGTCGACGAAACGGCCGCCGAGGACGCGGGACGCGCGCAGAGCGCCCCGGCGGCACTCAGCAGGTGGACCGCATGACCACCGGCCCCACAAACCCCACCGGCTCCTTCGACCGAGCCGACAGCGCAGGCACCGCCGACAGCGCCGACGCGACCCTCCAGGTCCGTGACGTCACCGTCAGATTCGCCGGCCTCACCGCCCTCGACCAGGTCTCCTTCACGGTCGAGCCGGGCAGTGTGCACGCCGTCATCGGCCCCAACGGGGCGGGCAAGTCCACCTGCTTCAACGTCCTGTCCGGGGTCTGCCGCCCCGCAGCGGGAAGTGTCCGCTTCGGCGCCGAGGAGCTCACCGGGCTGCCCCCGCACCGCATCGCCGCCCTCGGGGTCGCCCGCACCTTCCAGAACCTCGCGCTCCCGCCGACCGCCACCGTCGCCGACAGCCTGATGCTGGGCCGCCACCGGCTGACCAGGGCGGGCTTCGTCGCCACCGGACTCCGGCTGCCCTCCGCAGCCCGCGAAGCACGCCACCACCTCGAGCGGGTGCGGGAGATCGCCGACTTCGTCGGTCTGGCCGCCGACCTCGACCGGCCCGCCGGAGTACTCCCGTACGGCAAGCAGAAACTCGTCGAGCTCGCCCGGGCCCTGTGCATGGAACCGCGACTGCTCCTCCTGGACGAACCCGTCGCGGGCATGACCGCCGACGAACGGCGTGCCACCGCCGCCGTCGTCGCGGGGGTACGCGACAGCCTCGGCATCTCGATCGTCCTTGTGGAACACGACATGGGGGTGGTGATGCGGCTCGCGGACGCGGTGACCGTACTCGACTTCGGAAAGCGCATCGCGGGCGGCACACCCGCCCAGGTGCAGAACGACCCGGCCGTCATCGAGGCCTATCTGGGAGCTCCCACACCATGACGACCCTTGTCGAACTCCTCCTCGGCGGCCTGTCCATGGGCGCCGTCTACGCGCTGATCGCGCTCGGCTTCGTGGTCATCTTCAAGGCCACCGAGGTCGTCAACTTCGCCCACGCCTCCCTCCTGCTGGCCGGGGGCTACCTCACCGCGGTCCTGCACGACGACCTCGGCTTCTGGTTCGCCATGGCCGTCGGCATCGCAGGCGCCGCCGTCGTCGGCGCGGGAGTGGAATTCCTGGTCATGCGCCGCTACCGGGGCAGCGACCACAGCGTGCTGGCCATCGTCACCATCGGCGTCGACATCCTGCTGATCACCGAACTGACCCGCCGTATCGGCACCCGCGTGCTGTCGCCCGGCGACCCCTGGGGCGACAAGGTCGTCACGATCGGCTCGATCTCCATGGCCCAGACCCGGATCGCCGCCCTGCTCGCGGCGGCCGTCCTCATCACCGCGTTCCTGCTCGCCTTCCGCTACACCTCGTGGGGCGTCGCGATGCGCGCCGCCGCCGAGAACCCGCAGACGGCGGCCCTGATGGGAATCAGGCTCGGCAGGGTCTCGCTCTCCGCCTGGGCGGTCGCCGGCGCGCTCGCCGCCGTCGCCGCGCTCTTCCTGACCGTCTTCCCGACCCCGGGACTCGAACGCACCACCGCGCTCGCCGCGATGAAGGCGTTCCCCGCGGCCATCCTCGGAGGCCTGGACTCCACCACCGGCGCCCTGGCCGGCGGGCTGATCGTCGGCGTCGTGGAATCCCTGGCCACCGGCTACCAGAACGAGCTGTCCTTCCTGGGCCGCGGCATCGGAGACCTCGCCCCCTACCTGGTGATGGTGCTGGTCCTGCTGATCCGCCCGGCGGGCCTCTTCGGAACGAAGGAGCCGGCCCGTGTCTGACACCGTGACCCGCACCAGGTCCGTCGCGACCCCGCCGGCCGCACGCACCACCCGGTGGCGCACGCCCCGGCCGTACCTCTGGACCGCCTGCGGCCTCCTGCTCCTCGCGCTGCCCTTCTACCTCGACCGCTTCTGGCTGCAGGCCGGACTGTTCGCCATGGCCGCCGCCATCGCCGCCCTCGGCCTCAACCTGCTCACCGGCTCCACCGGCCAGCTCTCCATGGGGCACGCCTTCTTCCTCGCCGTCGGCGCGTACAGCTACTGCGTGTTCGCCGCCGACAGCAGCACCGAGAACGGGCACGCCCTCACCGGCTTCGGCCTGCCCAGCTGGCTCGCCGCCCTCCTCGCGGTGGGCGTGGCCGGGCTCGCGGGTGGACTCTTCAGCCCCATCGCGGGACGGCTGCGCGGCGCCTACCTGGGCATCGCGACACTCGCGCTGATCTTCATCGGACAGCACGTCCTGAACAACGCCCGCGAGCTCACCGGCGGCTTCAACGGGCGCGCCGTACCGCCCCTTTCGCTCCTCGGCATCGACTTCGACAACTCGCAGTCCGTCGTCCTGAACGTCCCCTTCGAAGCCACCGAGAAGCTCTGGTACGTCGGCCTGGCCGCGCTCCTGCTCTGCGCGCTCTTCGCGCGCGGCGTGCTGGGCGGCCGACCGGGGCGCGCCATGAACGCGATCCGCGACCACCGCATCGCGGCCGGCGTGATGGGCGTGCCCGTCGCCCGCTACCGGGCCTCCGTCTTCGTGCTGTCCTCGATGTACGCGGGCCTCGCCGGGGTGCTGGTCGCGCTGGTCTTCGAGCGGACCGTCCCCGAGTACTTCGGGATGATCCTGTCCCTGGAATTCCTCGCGATGATCGTCATCGGGGGCCTGGGATCGGTGCGCGGCGCGGTGATCGGCGCCGCCTTCGTCTCGCTGCTGCCCCAACTGCTCACCCGCTACAGCGATGCGCTGCCGCTGGTCACCGCACCCGGCTCGGGCGCCGGAGGCATCACACCCGGCGAGGCGGCCCGCTATCTCTACGGCGCGGCGGTCGTCGCCGTGGTCCTGTTCCTGCCGGGCGGGCTGGCCCGCCTCCGCATCCGCCTGCCGATCCGTACGCCGGTCCATCCGAACCGTCCGCCGCGAAAGGGCTCGAAATGAAGGTACGTACCGTACGGAAGAACCGCACGCGCGCCGCCGTGCTCGCCACCGCTCTCGCCCTGACCCTCGCCGCCACCGGCTGCAGCAGCAAGGCCGGCACCGGCAGCGGGGGCAAGGAGGACGCCAAGGGCGTCAAGACCGGTGACGGCGTCACCGACAAGGTGATCCCGCTCGGCATCCTCACCGACCAGACCGGCGTCTACGCCTCCCTCGGCAAGAGCGTCACCCAGGCCCAGCAGCTCTGGGCGAAGGAGGTCAACGCGGCCGGCGGCATCTGCGGCCGGAAGATCGAACTCATCGTCCGCGACCACGGGTACGAGCCGCAGAAGGCCGTCTCCGCCTACACCGAACTCGAACCGCAGGTGCTGGGTTTCGCCCAGTTCATCGGCTCGCCCTTCGTCGCCGCCGTCAAGCCGCGCATCGACGGGCAGGACAAGGGTCTTGTCCTCCCGCAGGCCTGGTCCGCCTCACTGCTCGGCAGCCCGTACGTCCGCGTCATCGGCGCCACGTACGACATCGAGACCATCAACGCCATCGACTACCTCCTCACGCAGAAGCGCATCGCCAAGGGCGACAGGATCGGCCACGTCTACTTCGAGGGCGACTACGGCGAGAACGCCCTCCAGGGCTCCAAGTACGCGGCCCAGCAGGCGGGCCTCACGGTCGTCGAGCAGAAGATCAAGCCCACCGACAACGACATGTCGGGCCAGGTCACCGCGCTCAAGAAGGCCGGCGTCAAGGCCATCGTCATCAGCGCCGGACCGCGCCAGGCGGCCTCCCTGGTCGGTGTCGCAGCGGCGGGCGGCTTCCAGGTCCCCGTCGTCGGCAACAACTCCGCCTTCGCGCCCCAGCTCCTGGCCACCCCGGCGGGCCCGGCCCTGACGAAGGACTACTACGTCGCCTCCTCCACCCTGCCCATCGGCTCCCCGGAAGCAGGGCCGTCCGGTCTGGCCAAGGCCTATGCGAAGGCCTACCCGAAGGACGGACTCGACAACGGCGTCGTCGCCGGGTACTCGGCGGGCAAGGTCTTCGGTACGGCACTGACCAAGGCGTGCGAGGCGAAGGACCTGACGCGGGCAGGGATAGGGAAGGCGCTGCTGACGATGAAGTCGTTCGAGAACGGGTTCGGGATCACGCACGACTTCTCGGATCCGAAGGCGGCTTCGACGCGGCAATCGGTGATCATGAAGCCCGACGCCAAAACCCCCGGCGGCCTCAAAGTGGTCCAACCCCCCACCGCAGCCCCCTCCACCGAGACCTACACCCCCTGACGAGCCCACCCCTCCACCCGCAGCCGGGGGTCGCCCTACCCCCTCGCCCTCTTGGGCGGCGCGGCCGCCCTGATTACCCCCGCCCCCTTGGGCGGCGGGGCCGCCCCAACCCTTAGCCCCCCAGCCCCCTTGGGCGGCGGGACCGCCCTGATTACCGCCGCACCCTTGGGCGGCGGGGCCGCCCCCCGGGGGCGGGACGGGCGGGCAAGGGGGCGGCCCCCGGCGGAGCCGCACCCTCGGGCCCCGCCCCGCCCCGGCTCCGCCATAAAGGTTCCGCTCCACCCCGGGAGTGGTCCGCTGCGCGGGGCCTCACCCCACCCCGCCCCTTCCCGACTGTGACACTTTGCGGCTCCGCCGCGCGGGTGGCTCCGCCCCGGACCCCCAGGTGGCAGCCCGGCCAGGGGCGGGTGGGGGTGTGCGGGCGGAGTGTGGCTGGCCGCGCAGTTCCCCGCGCCCCTGAAGGGGCACGGTGGGCAGGCCACGCCCACGCGGCGGAGCCGCACAGAGACACAGCCCCGCGCCCCTAAGGCACGGTGTGGCCGACCCCGCCCACGAGGCCCGCGACCAAAGACACAGCCCCGCGCCCCCGACAGGCTCAGCCGCGCCGTACGGCCGCACAGTGACCCGGCCCTGCACCCCAAAGGGCCGCCCCCCGCCCCCGCCCCCAACCCCGGCGCACGCGAATTTCCCGGACGGCTGTCAGTGGCGGCCTCTAGGGTCGGCACATGCCTTCGGACCCCGCCCGCACGACCGCATCCCCGCAGCAGCCCCAGCCCCAGCCCCAGTCCGCCCCTCACCCCGCCGACAGCCACGGCCTCATCCAGGTCCGCGGTGCCCGCGAGAACAATCTGCGCGACGTCTCCGTGGACCTCCCCAAACGCCGCCTCACCGTCTTCACCGGAGTGTCCGGCTCCGGCAAGTCCTCACTCGTCTTCGGCACCGTCGCCGCAGAGTCGCAGCGGCTGATCAACGAGACGTACACCGCCTTCCTGCAGTCCTTCATGCCCAGCCTCGGCCGCCCCGACGTCGACGGCCTGCACAACCTCAGCGCCGCGATCGTCGTCGACCAGGAGCGGATGGGCGCCAACTCCCGTTCCACGGTGGGCACGGCCACCGACGCGTACGCCATGCTGCGCATCGTCTTCAGCCGCGTCGGCACCCCGCAGATCGGCGGCGCGGGCGCGTTCAGCTTCAACGTTCCCGAGGGCATGTGCCCCCGCTGCGAGGGCATCGGCCAGGTCTCCGAGATCGCCGTGGACGAGCTGGTCGACCGGGAGAAGTCCCTCAACGAGGGCGCGATCACCGTGCCCGGCTTCGCCGTGGACTCCTGGCCCTGGCAGATCATGGCCAACTCCGGCTTCTACCACCCGGACACCAAGCTCAAGGACTTCACCGAGCAGGAGTGGGCGGACTTCCTGCACAAACCGCAGGTGAAGGTGCGGGTCGGCAAGAACAACTTCACGTACGAGGGCCTGGTCGTGCGGGTCCAGCGGACCATCCTGGTCAAGGACCGCGACTCGATGCAGGCCCCCACCAAGGCCTTCGTCGACCGCGCGGTGGTCTTCGCCGACTGCCCGGACTGCGGCGGTACCCGGCTGACCCGGGCGGCCCTCTCCTCGAAGATCGCCGGGGTGAACATCGCGGAGTGCGCGGCGATGCAGATCAGCGACCTGGCCAAGTTCGTCCGGGGCATCGAGGAGCCCGGAGTCGCCCCGCTCCTGGCAAGCCTGCGTGACCTGCTGGACTCCCTGGTCGAGATCGGCCTCGGCTATCTGAGCCTGGACCGTCCCGCGGGGACGCTGTCCGGCGGCGAGGCCCAGCGCGTCAAGATGGTCCGCCACCTCGGCTCCCCGCTCACCGACGTGACGTACATCTTCGACGAACCGACCACCGGACTGCACCCGCACGACATCCGCCGCATGAACGACCTCCTGCTCCGCCTGCGCGACAAGGGCAACACCGTGCTGGTCGTCGAGCACAAGCCCGAGGTCATCGAAATCGCCGACCACATCGTCGACCTGGGGCCGGGGGCCGGTGAGGCGGGCGGCGAGCTCTGCTACAGCGGCGATCTCGCCGGCCTGCGCATCTCCGGCACCCTGACCGGGGACCACCTCGCGCACCGCACCGCACTGCGCGCCGACGTGCGCCGGCCGACCGGGCGGATCTCCATCGAGAACGCCGGCCAGCACAACCTGCGCGACGTCAGCGTGGACATCCCGACCGGCGTCCTGACCGTCGTCACGGGCGTAGCGGGCTCCGGCAAGAGCTCCCTCATCCACGGCAACCTGCCCGGCCGCGAAGGCGTCGTGATCGCGGACCAGTCACCGATCCGCGGCTCGCGCCGCTCCAACCCGGCCACCTACACAGGTCTGCTGACCCCCATCCGCAACGCCTTCGCCAAGGCCAACGGGGTCAAGGCCGCCCTGTTCAGCGCCAATTCCGAAGGCGCCTGCCCGCACTGCAACGGCCTCGGACTCGTCTACACCGACCTCGCGATGATGGCCCAGGTCGCCTCTGTCTGCGAGGTCTGCGCCGGCAAGCGCTTCACCGCGGAGGTCCTCGCCTACACGCTCCACGGGAAGAACATCAGCGAAGTCCTGGGCATGTCGGTGACCGAGGCCCACGGCTTCTTCACCACCGGCCAGACCAGGACCCTGCTCTCCCGCCTCCAGGACGTCGGGCTCGGCTACCTCCGCCTCGGCCAGCCCCTCAACACCCTCTCCGGCGGTGAGCGCCAGCGGATCAAGCTGGCCATCCACATGGCGGAGAAGGCGGCGACGTACGTTCTGGACGAGCCGACCACCGGACTGCACATGGCGGACGTCGACAAGCTGCTCGCCCTGCTGGACCGGCTCGTCAACGACGGCAACACGGTGATCGTGATCGAGCACCACCAGGCGGTGATGGCCCACGCGGACTGGCTGATCGACCTGGGGCCCGGCGGCGGCCACGACGGCGGCCGGGTGGTCTTCACCGGCACCCCGGCAGAGCTGGTCGCGAAGGGCGACACGCTGACGGCACAGCACCTGCGCGAGTACGTGCACGGGGCGGGCAAAGCCTGATTCCCCGGGCCGCTGTCCTGCCCTTCTCCCGCAAACTGTCACGGCCGCAACAGATAACCTTTCCCGACGACGGGGATGAAATCGGTGGGGAATGTCTGGGCATGCCGGAGCTGAATTTCCGTGCTACTGTCGATCTCAGTTGCAGTTGTGGTTCCCAAAGATTTTGTTTCCGGCTCACGCCGGACGGGGCAATCATCACGGCGACACGAGGCCCGCGCAGTGCGGGTCCCGGGTACTGCCCCAAGGAGATTAGACATGGCTACTGGCACCGTTAAGTGGTTCAACGCGGAAAAGGGCTTCGGCTTCATCGAGCAGGACGGTGGCGGCGCTGACGTCTTCGCCCACTACTCGAACATCGCCGCCCAGGGCTTCCGCGAGCTGCAGGAGGGCCAGAAGGTGAACTTCGACGTCACGCAGGGCCAGAAGGGCCCGCAGGCCGAGAACATCACCCCCGCCTAAGCATCACAGGCAAGCATCACGCAGCTGGGGCCCGCACCTTGGGGTGCGGGCCCCAGCTCGTTGCTTTTTCCGGGCCCGGGCCGTCGTCCGCCCCGCCCCGTTCTTCCCCCGCAGTGCCTCAGCCGCCCCCTGGGCGGCGCACCGCGGTGCTCGCTTCCCCGCCCCGTACCCCGCGCCGCTGTGCCCCACGGCACGCCGCACCGTGCGGCGGGTTTCTTCCCCCGCGGCGCCCGGCCATTCCGGCTCGGTACCGCTCACTGGCTATTCGAATTCGGTCGCATTTTCGGCCCGGTCGAACACCAGCATTCGTATTCGTATTCCCGGCTCGTTCCTGCGATTCCACGCGGTGTTCACCTGCTGACCGCCGCCCGGAATTCCTCGATACGTGCCGCATCGAGGAAAGGTTCCGACGCATGGACCGCACCACCCGTACCGCTCGTACCAACGACCGGTTCTCCCGTACCCGCACCGGCGGCTCCACCGGATCGGCCGGATCCGGCCGTGGCGGCTACCGTTCCGCCCCCGCGAACCGGTCCCGCTCCGGCGGCTACGGACGACGTCCCGCAGCGGTGCAGGGCGAGTTCGCCCTGCCGGTGACCGTGACCCCGCCGCTGCCGGCCGTCGAGTCCTTCGCCGACCTGGACATGCCCGCGCCGCTGCTGGCCGCACTCGCCGTCCAGGGCATGACCGTGCCCTTCCCGATCCAGGGCGCGACGCTCCCCAACTCCCTCGCCGGGCGCGACGTGCTGGGCCGCGGCCGGACCGGCTCCGGCAAGACCCTCGCCTTCGGCCTGGCCCTGCTCGCCCGTACCGCCGGCAAGCGCGCCGAGCCCCGTCAGCCGCTGGCCCTGGTGCTGGTGCCGACCCGCGAGCTCGCCCAGCAGGTCACCGACGCGCTCACCCCGTACGCCCGCTCCCTGCGGCTGCGCCTGACCACCGTCGTCGGCGGCATGTCGATCGGCCGTCAGGCGAACCAGCTGCGCGGCGGCGCGGAAGTCGTCGTCGCTACGCCCGGCCGGCTGAAGGACCTCATCGAGCGCCGCGACTGCGCCCTGGACCAGGTGGAGATCACCGTCCTCGACGAGGCCGACCAGATGGCCGACATGGGCTTCATGCCGCAGGTCACCGAACTCCTCGACCTGGTGCGCGCCGACGGCCAGCGGATGCTGTTCTCCGCGACGCTCGACCGCAACGTCGACCTGCTCGTACGCCGTTACCTCAGCGACCCGGTGGTCCACTCGGTCGACCCGTCGGCCGGCGCGGTCACCACCATGGAGCACCACGTGCTGCATGTGCACGGCACCGACAAGCACGCGACCACCACGGAGATCGCCGCCCGCGACGGCCGGGTGATCATGTTCCTGGACACCAAGCACGCGGTCGACAAGCTGACCGACCACCTGCTCAACAGCGGGGTCCGGGCGGCGGCGCTGCACGGCGGCAAGTCCCAGCCGCAGCGCACCCGCACCCTGGAGCAGTTCAAGACGGGCCATGTCACCGTGCTGGTGGCGACCAATGTGGCCGCGCGCGGCATCCACGTCGACAACCTCGACCTGGTCGTCAACGTGGACCCGCCGACCGACCACAAGGACTACCTGCACCGCGGCGGCCGCACCGCCAGGGCGGGGGAGTCCGGCAGTGTCGTCACCCTGGTCACGCCCAACCAGCGCCGCGAGATGACCCGGCTGATGCACGCCGCCGGCATCACCCCGCAGACCACCCAGGTCCGCTCCGGCGAAGCCGAGCTGAGCCGGATCACCGGGGCCAAGACGCCGTCCGGAGTGCCGGTGGTCATCACCGCGCCGGTGTCCGAGCGGTCCAAGCGCGGCGGCTCGGCGGCACGCGGCCGCCGCCGCCCCTCGCAGGCACGGCGCACCGGCGGAACCTCGCAGCAGGCCCCGGTCCGCAACGCCGCCTGATTCGCTTCCGTACTGTCAACTCTCCATCCCTTCCACCTTGTTGAGGCACCATGCGTGTAGTCATCGCCCGCTTCCCCTTCGAGCTGGTCAAGAGTGAGGTGCAGGACGCGATGAAGGGCATCAAGCCCGAACCCGTCGTCACGGGCGAGGCCGTCACCATCGGCCGCCGGACCTACCCCGTCAAGCAGGTCGGCGAGGTCATCACCCGGCAGGACCGCAGGGACTTCAGCGCGGGCGAGGTCGTGCGGGCACTGACCCGCCTCGGCTTCACCTGCCGCGACACCCAGCCGCCGGTGGCCCCCGTCCGGGCACTCAGCCCGCTCGAGAACGCGTCGCACCTGCTGGGCTCCGCGGCGCACGTCTGACCGTAGCGGCACCCGGTACAGCGGGGGCGGCCCGTGCACACGCACGGGCCGCCCCTGCTGCCGTACCCCGGCCCGATGCTGCCCGCCCCGGCTCCCAAAGGCCCACGGTAGAGTCCCGTTCCATGCCGGAATCATGGGTCAATTCCGCCGAACGCATCGGTGCGGACCTCCACTTGCACCTCCCCGCCGACAAGGGCGGCAGACAGGCCTCCCTCACCCGCGCGCTGCGCGAGGCGATCCGTGAGGGCCGGCTCGCCCCCGGGACCCGGCTGCCGCCCTACCGCTCGCTCGCCGCCGACCTCGGCATCGCCCGCAACACCGTCGCCTCCGCCTACGCGGAGCTCGTCGCCGAGGGCTGGCTCGCCGCCCGGCAGGGCTCCGGCACCCGCGTCGCCGAACGTGCCGCGCCGCCCCGCCCCGTACGCGCAGCCAAGAAGGCTCCGTCGGCCCCGCCCCGGCCCGCGCACGACCTGCGCCAGGGGCAGCCGGACGCCGCCTCCTTCCCCCGCACCGCCTGGCTCGCCGCCTCCCGTCGCGCACTGACCGCCGCCCCGAACGAGGCGTTCGGCCCCGGCCACCCGCAGGGCCGCATCGAACTGCGCCTGGCCCTCGCCGAGTACCTGGCCAGGGCCCGCGGTGTGCGCACCACCGCCGACCGCATCGTCATCTGCTCGGGCTTCGCCCACGCGCTGCGGCTGCTGTACGGGGGCGTGCTGCGCGGCCCGCTGGCCGTGGAGGAGTACGGGCTGCCCTTCCACCGGGAGCTGCTGGGCGCGGCGGGCGCGCGGACCGTCCCGCTGGGCATCGACGAACAGGGCGCGCGGACAGCCGAGCTGGCGGGCCACAAGGGGCTGCGGGCGGTGCTGCTCACGCCCGCGCACCAGTTCCCCACCGGAGGCCCGCTGCACTCCGAGCGGCGGGCCCAGGTGATCGACTGGGCGCGGTCGCAGCAGGCGCTGGTGCTGGAGGACGACTACGACGGCGAGTTCCGCTACGACCGCGAACCGGTGGGCGCGCTGCAGGGGCTGGACCCGGAACGGGTGATCTATCTCGGCTCGGTCAGCAAAAGCCTGTCACCGGCGGTCCGGCTGGGGTGGATGGCGCTGCCCGAGCACCTGGTCGGGGCGGCCGTGGAGGCGAAGGGGCAGCGGGAGGCATGGGCGAGCGTGCTCGATCAGCTCACGCTCGCCGACTTCCTCTCCTGCGGCCACTACGACCGGCACGTCCGCCGGATGCGACAGCGCTACCGGGCCCGCCGCAACCAACTGGTCGCGGCGCTGGCGGCGTCCGCCCCGCACGTGCACGCCACCGGTGTCGCGGCCGGCCTGCACGCCGTGCTGAGGCTGCCGGACGGGGCCGAGGGCGACGCCCTGCGGGCCGCCGCGCACCAGGGGCTCGCACTCGACAGCCTGGCCCCCTTCCGGCACCCGGAAGCGGATACTGCGGCGCCGGCCGGACTGGTCGTCGGTTACGCCACCCCGCCGGACCACGCGTACCAGGCGGCCCTGGACGCCCTGTGCAGGGCGCTGGGGCCGACGGCATAACCCTGGGCCCGCCGAGAGTCCTGGGCCGCCTGGCGCCCCTCTGAAGCCTCTGCGAGGGCATCCGAGGGGTGCCAGGGCCACCGCCCCCGGCAGCACCACACGCAAGAGGGCCCCGGGGCGGTGATCGACCCGGGGCCCTCTCTTCGTACGGCACACGCAGTCGCGCGCTACGGCAGTTGTGCCGCCCGTGCCTCGCGACGGTTGCCGCGGAAGGTGTTCACGCGTCGCGCGGTGGCGAAGAGCGGAATCACCGCACCCATGACCACCTGGAGCGCACAGCCGGTCTGCAGGAGCAGCTGGCCGCCGGGGGCGTCGAACGCCCACGCCGCCAGCATGCCCATCGCACCGACGATCCAGCTGAGCATCGCGACCGCGAGGATGCCCCGCGGCTTCGGGTACTCGACCCGGCTCACCATCAGCCAGGCCACGCCCAGCACGGCGAGCAGGGTCGGGACGAAGGGCAGCTCCAGCAGCACGATCGACACGACCGTCAGGGCTCCGAAGGGGCTCGGCATGCCCTGGAACATGCCGTCCTTCATCACGACCACCGAGAATCTGGCCAAACGCATGATCACGGCGAGCAGCACCACGATCGCCGCGAGCGCCGCCACCTTCTGCTGTGCGTCGTCCGCCACCATTCCGTACACGAGTACGAAGTAGGCGGGGGCGAGCCCGAAGCTGATCAGATCGGACAGGTTGTCCAGCTCCGCGCCCATCGGCGAGCTGCGCAGCTTCCGGGCCACCAGGCCGTCGCACAGGTCGAAGATCGCGGCGAGGAGCATGAGGATCACGGCGGTGGCGGCGCTGTTGCGCGCCATGCCGCTCTCCTGGCTGCCCTGGAGGTGCGGAATGAGGATTCCGGTGGTGGTGAAGTACACCGCCATGAACCCGCACGTCGCGTTACCGAGGGTGAGGGTGTCCGCTATCGACAGCCGCAGACTGAGCGGCATGTCCTCCGCGGTGTCCTCGTCCTCGGCCTCCGGGACCCAGCCGGCCTGTGTCTCTGGATCAGTCACGGTCAATTCGAGTCACCCCCGCGGTAGTGGTTTGGCCCACCTCGACCGCGACCTCGACACCTTCCGGAAGGTAGATGTCGACCCGCGAGCCGAAGCGGATCAGGCCGATCCGCTCACCCTGCTCGACCTTGGTCCCCTGCGGGAGGTACGGCACGATGCGCCGGGCCACAGCGCCTGCGATCTGCACCATCTCGATGTCACCGAGCTCGGTGTCGAAGTGCCAGACAACGCGCTCGTTGTTCTCGCTCTCCTTGTTGAACGCCGGAACGAAACCGCCGGGCACGTGCTCGACGGACGTCACCGTGCCGGCCAGGGGCGCGCGGTTGACGTGCACGTTCAGCGGGCTCATGAAGATCGCGACGCGGGTGCGCCCGTCCTTCCACGGCATGATGCTCTGCACCACACCGTCGGCCGGCGAGATCACCCGTCCCTGGGCGATCTCGCGCTCGGGGTCGCGGAAGAACCACAGCATCCCCGCCGCGAGAGCGGTGGTGGGAACGGCTGCGGCGGCCCAGCGGCCCGACTTGCGCGCCTTGGCCAGGGTGAGGGCCGCGGTCGCGACGGTCGGCAGGAGCCACGGCGATGCTCCGCGAGCAAGGCGGCCCTTGGGAAGGAGACCCGAGGACTCGCCGTCGCGTGGTGCAGAGGTTTGGCTGTGGGGCATGGATGACCTTCGTAGCGGATGATGCCGCGCAGAGACGGGGGAGGTGGCGGCTTTCCGGCGATGGTATCGGTTGCGGGGTGCAACTGGGCAAGCCGGAAAGCGAGTCAGAGTCCGGAAGACGATGACAGGGTGTGATCTTCTTCGCGCCGAAATCTACGCAAAGGGAACAATCAGCCCTGGAGTCGATATTCTTCCAGCAGGCGCCTACCAATGATCATTTTCTGGATCTCGGCGGTACCTTCACCGATCAGCAGCATGGGCGCCTCGCGGTACAGACGCTCGATTTCGTACTCCTTCGAGAAGCCGTACCCGCCGTGAATGCGGAAGGCGTCCTCGACGACCTCCTTGCAGTACTCGGAGGCCAGGTACTTGGCCATCCCTGCTTCAAGGTCGTTTCGTTCCCCGCTGTCCTTTTTGCGTGCTGCATTAACCATCATCGCATGAGCAGCCTCGACCTTGGTGGCCATCTCGGCCAGTTTGAACTGGATGGCCTGGTGCTGGGCGATCGGCTTGCCGAAGGTGTGGCGCTGCTGGGCGTACGAGACCCCCAACTCGAAGGCACGCTGAGCGACTCCGCAACCACGCGCCGCGACGTTCACCCGGCCGACCTCTACGCCGTCCATCATTTGGTAAAACCCTCGGCCGGTGGTCCCGCCGAGTACGCGATTGGCCGGAATGCGCAGTCCGTCCATGATCAGCTCGGTGGTGTCGACGCC
The DNA here is from genome assembly GCF_042716745.1 of Streptomyces sp. NPDC058663. NCBI lineage: Bacteria > Bacillati > Actinomycetota > Actinomycetes > Kitasatosporales > Streptomycetaceae > Streptomyces > Streptomyces sp. NPDC058663. The sequence goes on along the minus strand of NZ_JBHXRV010000022.1, from coordinate 7,073 downwards.
CTTGTAGCCCATCTTGTCGATTTTGCCGGGAATGGTGAGACCCGGGCGGACTTCGCCGAAGCCCGCTTCCTTCTCGACCAGGAACGTCGTCATCGACTTGTGCGGGGCGGTGCCCTCGGGGTGACCCTCGTCACTGCGACACAGGACCGCGACCAGCGTGGAGGTGCCGCCGTTCGTCAGCCACATCTTCTGGCCGTTCAGCACGTACTCGTCGCCGTCGCGGACGCCCTTGGAGCTGATCGCGGAGACGTCCGAGCCGAGCGCCGGCTCCGACATCGAGAACGCGCCGCGCACCTCGCCCAGCGCCATCCGCGGCAGGAAGGTGTCCTTCTGCTCCTGCGTGCCGTGCTGCTTGAGCATGTACGCCACGATGAAGTGCGTGTTGATGATGCCGGACACGCTCATCCAGCCACGCGCGATCTCCTCCACGCACAGCGCGTACGTGAGAAGCGACTCACCCAGACCCCCATACTCCTCGGGAATCATCAGCCCGAACAGGCCGAGCTCCTTGAGCCCTTCCACGATCTGCGCGGGGTACTCGTCGCGGTGCTCCAGCTGCGTCGCGACCGGAATGATCTCCTTGTCGACGAAGTCCCGGACGGTGGCCAGGATTTCCTGCTGAACGTCGGTCAGACCGGCGGTCTGGGCGAGACGGGCCATGGCTACTTCTTCTCCTGGATCTTGGGCTCGGGGCGGCCCGGCTGCTCGCCGCCGCGCTCCTTGATGTACGTCTCGGTGGGGACCATCACCTTGCGGCGGAAGACGCAGACGACCGTGCCGTCCTGCTTGTAGCCCTTCGTCTCGACGTAGACGATTCCCCGGTCGTTCTTCGACTTCGAGGGGGTCTTGTCGAGGACGACGGTCTCGCCGTAGAGCGTGTCGCCGTGGAAGGTCGGCGCGATGTGCTTGAGCGACTCGACCTCCAGGTTGGCGATCGCCTTGCCGGAGACGTCCGGCACGGACATGCCCAGCAGCAGGGAGTAGATGTAGTTGCCGACGACGACGTTCTTGCCGAAGTCGGTGGTCTTCTGCGCGTAGTTGCTGTCCATGTGGAGCGGGTGGTGGTTCATGGTGAGCAGGCAGAAGAGGTGGTCGTCGTACTCGGTGACCGTCTTGCCCGGCCAGTGCTTGTAGACCGCGCCGACCTCGAACTCTTCGAAGGTGCGTCCGAACTGCATGGTGATCAGGCCTCCGGGGCTTCGAACTTCGAGGTGCGCTTCAGGCCGGCCGCCCGGCCCTTGCCCGAGACGACGAGGGCCATCTTGCGGCTGGCCTCGTCGATCATCTCGTCGCCGAGCATCGCGGAGCCCTTCTTGCCGCCCGCTTCCGACGTGTAGTAGTCGTACGCGTCGAGGATCAGCTCGGCGTGGTCGAAGTCCTCCTGGGACGGCGAGAAGATCTCGTTCGACGCCTCGACCTGGCCCGGGTGCAGCACCCACTTGCCGTCGAAGCCGAGCGCCGCGGCGCGCTTGGCGACCTCGCGGTAGCCGTCCACGTTGCGGATCTGGAGGTAGGGGCCGTCGATCGCCTGGAGGTCGTTGGCGCGGGCCGCCATCAGGATCTTCATCAGGATGTAGTGGTAGGCGTCGGCGCCGTAGCCGGGCGGCTGCTCGCCGACGACCAGGGTCTTCATGTTGATCGACGCCATGAAGTCGGCCGGGCCGAAGATGATCGCCTCGGTGCGCGGCGAGGCCTCGGCGATGGCGTTCACGTTGTTGAGACCGCGCGCGTTCTCGATCTGTGCCTCGATGCCGATCCTGCCGACCTCGAAGCCCATCGTCTTCTCGATCTGGGTGAGCAGCAGGTCCAGCGCGACGATCTGCTGGGCGTCCTGGACCTTCGGCAGCATGATGCAGTCGAGGTTCGGCCCCGCGCCCTCGACGACCGTCACGACGTCCCGGTAGGTCCACTCGGTGGTCCAGTCGTTGACCCGCACCACGCGCGTCTTGCCGGTCCAGTCGCCCTCGTTGAGGAACTTCACGATGGTGTGCCGTGCCTCGGGCTTGGCGAGCGGCGCGCAGGCGTCCTCCAGGTCGAGGAACACCTGGTCGGCCGGCAGGCCCTGGGCCTTCTCCAGGAAGCGCGGGTTCGACCCGGGGACCGCGAGACAGGAGCGGCGGGGGCGAAGACGGTTCACGGCGGTGCCGTCGGTGCTGGTCATGCGGGGACCTCCAGAGGGTCGAGCTTGTTCGCTTTCCGGATCTCGTCGACGATACGGCCGATGATCTCCGTGATCCCGAAGTCCTTCGGGGTGAAGACGGCGGCGACTCCCGCCCGCTTCAGTTCTTCGCCGTCGGCGTTCGGGATGATCCCGCCGACGATCACCGGGAGTTCGGGCGCGCCCGCCTCCCGCAGCCGTTCCAGCACGTCGGGCACGAGCTCCGCGTGCGACCCCGACAGGATCGACAGGCCCACGCAGTGCACGTCCTCGGCGAGGGCCGCACTCACGATCTGCTCCGGGGTGAGCCTGATGCCCTGGTAGACCACCTCGAAGCCGGCGTCACGGGCCCGTACGGCGATCTGCTCGGCGCCGTTGGAATGCCCGTCGAGGCCGGGTTTGCCGACCAGCAGCCGCAGCCGTCCGGAGCCGAGTTCGTCCGCCGTCCGCTTCACCTTCTCCCGCACGAGGGCCAGCGGTGTGCCGGGCTCGGCCGTGACGGCCACCGGGGCGGACGACACGCCGGTCGGGGCGCGGAACTCGCCGAACACCTCGCGCAGCGCCCACGCCCACTCGCCGGTGGTGACACCGGCGCGCACGCACTCCAGGGTGGCTTCCATGAGGTTCTCGTCGGTGGCGGCGGCCTCCTTGAGCAGCTCGATGGCCTGCGCCGTGGACGGGTACACCAGCGGATCGCCGAGTCCCTGACGCTCGTTGGAGGCGTCACGCGTGCTGCGCCACTCCCCGAGGGCGGCCACCACCCGTGCCTCGACGGCCGGGTCGACCGTCATGATCGCGGTGTCCACGTCCGCGGTGAGCGGGCTCGGCTCGGTCGACTCGTAGGCGTTGACGCCGACGATCAGTTCCTCGCCGGACTCGATGCGGCCCCGGCGCAGCGCGTGCGAGGAGACCAGCTCCGACTTGAGGTAACCGGACTCGACGGCCGCGAGCGCGCCGCCCATGTCCTGGATCCGGTCGATCTCCTTCAGGCACTCGTCCACCAGGGAGGAGACCTTGGCCGCGATGACGTGCGAGCCCTCGAAGATGTCCTCGTACTCCAGCAGGTCGCTCTCGTGCGCGAGGACCTGCTGGATGCGCAGGGACCACTGCTGGTCCCAGGGGCGGGGCAGGCCCAGCGCCTCGTTCCAGGCCGGGAGCTGGACCGCGCGGGCACGGGCGTCCTTGGAGAGGGTGACGCCCAGCATCTCCAGCACGATGCGCTGGACGTTGTTCTCCGGCTGGGCCTCGGTCAGACCGAGCGAGTTGACCTGTACGCCGTACCGGAAGCGGCGCTGCTTGGGGTTCTCGATCCCGTACCGCTCGCGGGTGATCTTGTCCCAGATGCGGCCGAAGGCGCGCATCTTGCACATCTCCTCGATGAACCGGACGCCCGCGTTCACGAAGAAGGAGATACGGGCGACGACGTCACCGCGCCGCTCGTCCGGGATCTGCCCGGAGGCGAACACCGAGTCCAGCACGGCGATGGCCGTGGACATCGCGTACGCGATCTCCTGGACCGGGGTGGCCCCCGCTTCCTGGAGGTGGTACGAGCAGATGTTGATGGGGTTCCACTTGGGGATGTTGTTGACCGTGTAGCAGATCATGTCGGTGGTCAGCCGGAGCGAAGGTCCCGGCGGGAAGACGTGCGTCCCGCGTGACAGGTACTCCTTCACGATGTCGTTCTGGGTGGTGCCCTGGAGCAGGCGGATGTCCGCGCCCTGCTCCTCGGCGACCACCTGGTAGAGCGCGAGCAGCCACATGGCGGTGGCGTTGATGGTCATCGAGGTGTTCATCTGCTCCAGGGGGATGTCCTGGAACAGCCGCCGCATGTCGCCGAGGTGCGACACCGGGACCCCGACCCGGCCGACCTCGCCGCGGGCGAGGATGTGGTCGGGGTCGTAACCGGTCTGGGTGGGCAGGTCGAACGCGACCGACAGCCCGGTCTGGCCCTTGGAGAGGTTGTTACGGTAGAGCGCGTTGGACGCCTCGGCGGTCGAGTGGCCTGCGTACGTCCGCATGAGCCAGGGACGGTCCTTCTGCCGCGCGTCCTTCTGCTGCCCACCGGGCTGACGGCCCGTCATCAGATGTTCCGGAAACGGTTGATCGCGTCGAGGTGGGTCTCGCGCATCTCCTGGTTCCGCACACCCAGGCCCTCACGCGGGGCGAGGGCGAGGACGCCGACCTTGCCCTGGTGCAGGTTGCGGTGGACGTCGTAGGCCGCCTGGCCGGTGTCCTCGAGGGAGTACACCTTCGACAGGGTCGGGTGGATCTTGCCCTTGGCGATCAGACGGTTGGCCTCCCACGCCTCGCGGTAGTTGGCGAAGTGCGAGCCGATGATGCGCTTCAGCGACATCCAGAGGTAGCGGTTGTCGTACTCGTGCATGTAGCCCGAGGTCGAGGCGCAGGTGGTGATCGTGCCGCCCTTGCGGGTGACGTAGACGCTGGCGCCGAAGGTCTCGCGGCCGGGGTGCTCGAAGACGATGTCGATGTCCTCGCCGCCGGTGTACTCGCGGATGCGCTTGCCGAAGCGCTTCCACTCCTTGGGGTCCTGGGTGTGCTCGTCCTTCCAGAACTTGTAGTCCTCGGCGTTGCGGTCGATGATCGCCTCCGCGCCCATCGAGCGGCAGATGTCCGCCTTCTGCTCGCTGGAGACCACACAGATCGGGTTGGCGCCGCCGGCGAGGGCGAACTGGGTGGCGTAGGAGCCGAGGCCGCCGCTGGCGCCCCAGATCAGGACGTTGTCGCCCTGCTTCATGCCGGCGCCGTTGCGGGAGACCAGCTGGCGGTACGCGGTCGAGTTGACCAGACCGGGTGCCGCCGCCTCCTCCCAGCTGAGGTGGGCGGGCTTGGGCATCAGCTGGTTGGACTTGACCAGTGCGATCTCCGCCAGGCCGCCGAAGTTCGTCTCGAAGCCCCAGATGCGCTGCTCGGGGTCGAGCATCGTGTCGTTGTGGCCGTCGCTGGACTCCAGCTCGACGGACAGGCAGTGCGCGACGACCTCGTCACCGGGCTGCCAGGCGTTCACGCCCGGTCCTGTGCGCAGCACGACGCCCGCCAGGTCGGAGCCGATGATGTGGTACGGCAGGTCGTGACGCTTCGTCAGCTCGCTGAGCCGCCCGTACCTTTCGAGGAAGCTGAAGGTCGACACCGGCTCGAAGATCGAGGTCCAGACCGAGTTGTAGTTCACGGACGAGGCCATGACCGCCACCAGGGCCTCGCCCGGGCCGAGCTCGGGGACCGGCACGTCGTCCAGGTGGATCGACTTGCGGGGGTCCTTCTCGCGGGTGGTGAGACCGGCGAACATCTCCGTCTCGTCCTTGTGCACGGTGATCGCGCGGTAGGACTCGGGGAGCGGCAGGGCTGCGTAGTCCGCGGCAGTCGCTTCCTGCGACTGGATCGCGTCCAGGATTTCCTTCACGGTGTGCCTCCGGCGAAGCGTGTTGAGCGCTTGAGGGTTACGTCGGGGTGCTCACGGGGAGCGGGGTGGAGGTGTGCCGTCGGTTCGGCGGTGGGACGGTGCTGCGGCGGCGGGGGGTGGTGCGCGGGAGGGTGCCTGTGACGCAGGCGTCCGGGCGGCGCACACCGGCAGGAGTGCGGGGACAGCCGGCGTACGAGAGATCTCTGCACGCCGGCCGCCCGGACACTCTCAACGTAATGGCACCGCGTGCCAACGGCAAGACACTGCGTGCCATTATTTTATGAACGATGATCGATCATTGCAGGTCAGGGGTGGTGTGCCCGGCCGGACAGCATGCCGCCGCACAGGATTCCGCCCAAAAATAAGCCCCGCCAGTCACCACAGGGGTGAGGCGGGGCGGCGCGGCGCGAGGCGGGATCAGTCCTTCGCCAGGGCCCTTTCGATGGTCTGCATGATGTCCTCCAGCGGGGCGTCCGTACGGGCCACCGTGACCAGTACCTCGCCGGAGACGGACGCCGAGGCCACCGGAGCGGCCGGGCGCCCGGAGGTGGCGGGCTCCGGGGTGCTGCGGCCCGCGCCGATGCCCGACCCGAAGGTGCGGCGGACGATCGAGAACGCGTGGTCGAGCTGGGTCTCCACGTCGCCCTGGCCGCCGGCCCGCAACCAGCGCCGCAGCACGTGGTTGTGGGCCGTGACGACCGCGGAGGCCGCGACCTCCGCGAGAAGAGGGTCGTCGTTGCCGGGGTGGTGGTCGTGCTCGTCGAAATGGCCCAGCAGATAGCGCGTGAAGAGACGTTCGTAGCGGGCCACCGAGGCGATCTCCGCCTCGCGGAGGGTGGGCACCTCGCGGGTCAGCTTGTAGCGGGCGACGGACACGGCGGGGGCAGCCGCGTACATCCGCATGACCTCCTTGATGCCCCGGCACACCGTGTCGAGCGGGTGCTCGTGCGGAGGTGCCGCGTGCAGGACGGCCTCGGCCCGTACGAGGGTGTCGTCGTGGTCCGGGAAGATCGCCTCTTCCTTGGAGCGGAAGTGGCGGAAGAAGGTGCGGCGGGCGACCCCGCCCGCCGCGGCGATCTCGTCGACCGTGGTCGCCTCGTACCCCTTCGTGGCGAAGAGCTCCATCGCCGCGGCGGACAGCTCACGGCGCATCTTGAGCCGCTGCGCGGCCGCGCGGGTGCCCGCGGCACTTTCCGGGGCGTCGGGCGCGGAGCTGGTTCGAGGAGTCCTGGGGGCCTGGGGCATGCCCTGAACGTAACCCATCGGAGCGGGGCCCCGCGCCGTAGGGGGCGGGCCGCCCGCGGGCCGCAGCAGCCCGCCCCAGCCGTCCCTGCCGCCCGCGGCGGAGGCCACCGGGGACCCGCCGGCCACCGGGTCGCCGTCGGTCACGCCGGACCCGCCGCTCACCGGGTCGCCGGCCCCGGACCCGCCCGGTCCGGAGCCGGGGGGGGGGGTGGGCGCGCGCGGGCGGCACCACCCCCCCGCCGGCTAGGCCGC
>NZ_JBHXRV010000021.1:90448-135675 GCF_042716745.1 Streptomyces sp. NPDC058663 | reverse complement strand
GTTGCACATGCGGCAATCGAACTGTCCCCCCCCGCCGCCTGCCCCGCCCGTTCCCCCCCCGGGGGCGGAACGGGCGGGCAAGGGAGCGACCCCCGGGGGGGAACGGGCGGGCAAGGGGGCGGCCCCGGGGGCGGAACGGGCGGGCAAGGGAGCGACCCCCGGCGGAGCCGAGCCCACCCGGTCCCGCCCATCCGGCGTCCCGCCCCCCTCCGACGCCCGGGCCCCGCTACCGAACCAGTCCGCCCCCGAGCCCCCTACGCCGCGATCAGCAGCGCCTCCGCCCCCACCGCCCGGTACCCCGCCGCCTGAAACGCCCGCACGCTCCGTGCGTTCCCCGGCGCCTGCTGCGACCAGACCACCTCACCCGCCGGAATCATGTGCCGCGCCGACTCCGCCAGCGCCCGCCCCAGCCCCCGGTGCCGGGACTCCTCGTCGACCTCGATCGCCGTCTCCCAGCGGCCTGCCAGGCCGCGGCCGATGACCAGGATGCCGCCGCCCTCGGACGACCAGACCCGTACGTCGTCGCGGTAGCGGCGGGCCCGCGCCACCCGCGGGTGGTCCGGGTCCTCGATCGGGGTCAGCTCCAGCGGCGGCGGGCCCTCCAGGGCAGGAGCCAGTGTGAGCGAGCCGACCGTGTCCATGCGCCGCCCGGTCCGCTCCATCAGCGCGGCCAGGAAGACCGGGTGCAGCGAGGCCGAGAAGGGGTCGGGGCAGGCGGCCTGGAGCTGTGTGCGGATCCACTCCGGGTCCTCGTCCGAGAAGATCACCGAGTGGGCGGTGAAGGCGACCACGCCGGCGTCCCGGCGGCTCGGCTGCGGAAGGACGAGCGTGCGACCGTCCGGCGGCGGGTAATGCCCCTGCGCCACCGAAGTCAAAATGTCGCACAAAGAGCTGGGCACGGAGTTCCTCTGGATCTGGTCGTAAGGCGGGCAAGTCGGAAAAACAACCTTTCCACTCTACGCGCATCAACCCCGTGCCCCGCACCGCTCGGCCGCCCGCACCCCCTCAGTGGATCTGCCGCACCACCACGTCCAGCGCCCACGGCTTCCCCGCCCCGGCAGGCTCGGACGCCTCCACCACGTGCCCCAGGTCCCGCAGCGCCTCCACCAGCCCGGCGGGGTCCTTCGGCGCCACCCCGGCGACCAGCAGGTCCCGTACGATCCGGCCCTTGGTCGCCTTGTTGAAGTGGCTGACCACCGAGCGCTTCTCCACGCCGTCCACCGTCTGGGCGTGCAGCACCCGTACCGTCGCCGTCCGGCCCGCGACCTCGCCCTTCGGCTTCCAGGCCGAGGCGTACGCGGCGGAACGCAGGTCCAGCACCAGCCCGTCACCCGCCGCGGCCGGCATCACCTCGGCCATCGCCGGCCGCCAGTACGCACCGAGCGCTCCGAGCGCCGGCAGTTTCACCCCCATCGAGCAGCGGTAGGAGGGGATGCGGTCGCCGACCCCCACCGCCCCCCACAGCCCCGAGAACACCAGCAGCCACTGCCGTGCCCGCGTGCGGGCCGCGGTGTCGAGGGAGGCCAGGTCCAGGGCGTCGTACAGCACCCCGGTGTAGATCTCACCGGCGGGGCGGGTCCCCGCGGTGAGCAGCCCGGCGTTCTTGGTGACCTCGCCGCGCAGGCCCTCGCTCAGCCCGAGCGCCTCGCGGGCCTTGTCCTCGTCGCCCCGGCACAGCTCCACCAGCTCGGCCAGCACCGCCGCCCGCGCCTGTGCGAGTCCCGGCAGCGACAGGGACTCCGGCTTCAGCGGGGCGCCGCGCCCCGAAGCGGCCTTTCCTTCGGACGGCGGCAAGAGCACGAGCACGGGGTGACTCCTCACAACGACGGGACGAACCAAACAACGGTAATCCGCCGCGATCCCCACCCGGACCACCCCCTTGCCACCCCTGCTCCTCTTGGGCTGCCGCCCCGCCGAGCCGCGGTCCCGACCCGCCCCCCCCAAGCCACCCCTGCTCCTCCCGGGCCGCCGAGCCGCGGTCCCCCACCGGATCACTCCCGTCCGCCATGCCGCATCCCCTCAACCGCCCTACGCTCGACCCATGCCCCGCCGCCATATCCATGTGACCGGCGCCGCCGAGGCCGCCCCCCTGCGGGCGGCCCTGCGCGAGCTGCGGACGACGCTCGACCTGCCCGCCGACCCGGCCGGGACCGACGCCTTCGCACCCCAGGTGCTGGCGGAGGCCCGGGAGGCCGCGCAGCACCCCAGGCTGCCCGCCGACCCGTACGACGCCACGGACCTGCCGCTGTTCACCATCGACCCGCCCACCTCCACCGACCTCGACCAGGCCATGCACCTGGCGCGGCGCGAGGACGGCGGGTTCCGGGTCCACTACGCCATCGCCGACGTGGCCGCCTTCGTCGTGCCGGGCGGCGCCCTGGACACCGAAGCACATCGCCGCGTCACCACCCTCTACTTCCCGGACGAGAAGGTTCCGCTGCATCCGCGGGTGCTCTCGGAGGGGGCCGCGAGCCTGCTGCCCGACCAGACCTGCCCGGCGCTGCTGTGGCGGATCGACCTCGATGCGGACGGGTCGACGGTCGCGGCGGAGGTACGGCGGGCCATGGTCCGCAGCCGCGCCAAGCTGGACTACGCCGGCGCGCAGCGGCAGATCGACTCCGGCACCGCCGAGGAGCCCCTCGCGCTGCTGCGCGACATCGGACTGCTCCGCGAGGAACAGGAGCGGGCCCGCGGCGGCATCTCCCTCGACGTCCCCGAGCAGGAGATCGAACTCCGGGACGGCGCCTACCACCTCGCCTACCGCACCCCGCTGCCCGCCGACGGCTGGAACGCCCAGATCTCCCTCCTCACCGGCATGGCCGCCGCCGACCTGATGACCGCATCCGGCACCGGCATCCTGCGCACCCTGCCCGCCGCCCCCGACGGCGCGGTGGCCCGGCTGCGCCTGACCGCGCGGGCCCTGCGCATCGACTGGCCGCACCACACCTCGTACGCGGAGATCGTCCGCGGCCTCGACCCGGCGGACCCGGCGCACGCCGCCTTCCTCCAGGAGTGCACCACTCTGCTGCGCGGTGCGGGCTACACCGTCTTCACCGGCGGCGAGGTCCCCGACCCGGCGGTGCACGCCGCGGTGGCCGCCCCGTACACCCACTGCACCGCCCCGCTGCGCCGTCTCGTCGACCGGTACGCCGGCGAGCTGTGCGTGGCGGCGGTGGCGGGCGAGGACCCGCCCGAGTGGGTGCTGGCAGCCCTGCCCGGCCTGCCCAAGGAGATGGCGGAGGGCACCCGCCGGCAGAACACCGTCGAGCGGGAGTGCGTCGACATCGTCGAGGCGGCCCTCCTCCAGGGCCGGGTCGGCGAGCGCTTCGACGCCCACGTGGTCGACGTCAAGGACGGCGAACCGACGGTCGGCACCGTCCAGCTGACGGGCCCGCTCGCGGTGATCGCCCGCGTCGAGGGCGGCGGCAGCCTGCCGCTGGGCGAGCGGATCGAGGTCAGACTGACGCAGGCGGACCCGGGATCGGCAAAGGTCCTTTTCGCCCCTGCCTGACCGCGTCCACGAGCCCCCGGGCGTCGTCCGCGTGGAACCGCACCGTCGTCACCGGACGCCGCCTGCCCAGCAGTGACACCGCCTCCACCGGCTCGCTCAGCTCCACGGTCACCGAGGTCTGCGAAGCCACCGCCAGCTCCAGCAGACCGTCCTGCTCCGCCCCCGGATTCAGTCGCAGCTCGTACCGAAGGGACGCGATCCGCTCCGCCGGGAGGAACAGGTCCACATGCGCCCCGGCCCGCACCCGCAGCCCACCGTCCGCGGTGACCACGTGCGGCCGGGTCACCGCCGCCGCGTGCAGCCCCAGCACGAGCACCACGGTGTACCCGTCCAGCACCAGGAACACCATCTGCACCACGGGCACCCCCGCCAGCAGCACGTGCAGCCCCACCGTCTCCACGAGGCAGACGAACGTGAACCCGTAGAGCAGCGCCGCCTGCGCCCGCGCATGGCCGAACGCGACGTCTCCCGGGCCGACCCCGTGCCTGCGCCGCGCGGCCCACCGCCCGAGCGCCGCCCACAGCCGCAGCTCGTGCCCCACGAGCCGCCGTACCGGCTCCGGCACCAGCTCCGCCACCGCCTCCCGCGCCCCCAGCCCCCGCCTCCGCAGCGTGACGAAGGCGCACACCTCCGCCACGACGACCGCCAGCACCACCGCCTCGGCCGCCAGCAGCACCGTGCCCGGCACCCGCACTCCCGCCAGCAGGCAGACCAGCAGCACCAGTTCGGCGGGCAGCGCCGCGTACGCGATCCCTCTGAGCAGCTTCATGATCCCTTCCCCTTGCGTTCCGAGACCCGCTGGACGGCCTGCCGTACGGCCTCGGCCTGGGCCGGTGCGAAGTCGGCGAAGAGGGCGCGCAGGAACGGGTGGTCCTCGTCCAGCGCCTCGGTGCCCTCCCACATGCCGTCGGGAATGCACGCGGCCAGCACCGCCGCCGCCCGTGCCACCCGCGGATCGTCGATCTCCGCGGCCACCAGCGCGTCCAGCAGGTCGTACGCCTCCTGGGCCCGCTCGGCCGCGCCGGGCAGGGCCGCCGCCTCCCGCAGGGCATCCACCATCGGCCCCCGCGCAACCTCCGGCGCGGTCGTCTCCAGCAGCGCCAGCATCTCGCGGTCCTTCGCCGCCATCGCACCGCGCGCGGGCAGAGCGCGCAGCAGCTCGCCCAGCTCGGGGGAGACGGGCCCCTCCGGCGACAGTTCCCCGTCCCTGGCCTGCGCGAGCAGCACCCCGATCCGCAAGCGGCGCTCCCGGACCGCGGCCTCCTGCCGGGCGAGGTCCTCGTCCAGCTCCTGCAGTACGACGGCCAGTTCGCGCCCCGCGTCCTCGCGGACCACGTCCCGCACCTCGTCGAGCCCGAGGCCGAGCTCGGTCAGCCGTCTGATCCGGGCGAGCACGACGGCGTCCCGAAGGGTGTACTCGCGATAGCCGTTGGGCCGCCGCTCCGGTTCGGGCAGCAGCCCGACATGGTGGTAGTGCCGCACCGCACGCGTGGTGATCCCGACGAGTGCGGCGATCTCTCCGATCCGCATGCCTCTCATTGAAAACGTTGACGCTGCGGCAAGGTCAAGCGGAACCGGGGGCGCCGCGCGCGGCGGCGGAGCCCCCGGGCCGTGCGGCCCCCCGCCCCGGGTAGCATGGACGGCACAGCAGATGAGGCGACCGGGCGGTCGCGTGGAACCCTCCAGGGGGTTCCCCGAGGAACGTCCGGGCTCCGCAGAGCAGGGTGATGGCCAACAGCCACCCGGGGTGACCCGCGGGACAGTGCCACAGAAAACAGACCGCCCGGGACGCAAGTCCCGGGTAAGGGTGAAACGGTGGTGTAAGAGACCACCAGCGCCTGAGGTGACTCAGGCGGCTAGGTAAACCCCACCCGGAGCAAGGTCAAGAGGGACCGTCGCAAGACGGTCCTGCGCGGACGTTCGAGGGCTGCTCGCCCGAGTTCGCGGGTAGACCGCACGAGGCCGGCGGCAACGCCGGTCCTAGATGGATGACCGTCTCCTCGGCGACCGCGAGGTCTCCGAGTGACAGAACCCGGCGTACAGGTCGGCTCATCTCTCGCCTCCGTCCCCGCAAGGGGACGGGGGGCCGTGTTAGGGCCCCTGACCAGGTATTTTTCCTGGTCAGGGGCCCTTTCTTCATGGGCCAGGGCATTGGAGCGGTCCCCGGTTCACCCCGGTTCAAACCGGACCGCACGGCTACGTAGGTAGCCACCAAAGTAGCCGCGAGCCGTGTGACAGGTGATGAGGCGGCGGCGCCCTCGTCTGGGCCATCTGCCGTCTGTCCTGGGCCGAGTGGGCGGGGCCGTCGTACGCGAGAGCACGAGGTTCAACCGCTGGTGCTTGAACCTCTCCGATAGCCCTGCTCGATGAGGATGGCTTCTTAGCCAGTAGCCAGTGTCCGACTGGACGCCTGGCCTGGTCCAGGGGTGAGTGCGCTTGCCCTGCTTGGCTGCCGCACCGGGACGGGGCGTAGCCCGGAGCCGGTGTACGCCACTAGACTTGAGCCCCGCCGATCGAGGCGGTGACCTCTGTACCAGGGGATGAAAGCCACAGCGCCCTGTACCAGGGAATGAAACCCACAGCCCAACGCCGCCAAGACGGCGGGGCCCATTCCCCCGGAGACACTGTGCCTGAAGCCGAGTCCGTTACGCCTGAGCACGTGCAATTCATCGTCGAGCGGCGCTCTGCCGGAGTCCAGTACGCCCTCGTCCGGTACGCCGACGGTTCCCTCGACCACCGTCCCTCCGGGGGCTACCCCGACCAGCCGCCCCACCATGTCGTGTGGAGCGGTGATCTGGCAGACCTCGGCGAAGGCTGGGAGTACACCGACGACGACAGTCGGCTGACTGACGACGACGCCGCATACGCCGCTGAACTCCTCAACGAGGACGATGGCGAGCAGTGACCCCCACCGCCAAGGGCCCCGGGAAACGGGGGCTTTCGCCCAATGGATGAGGAGCCTCATGAGCCATCACACCCACACCGACGTAGATGTCCAGCCGGGCACCGTCACGCTCTGCGTATATCACGATGAGTGGTGGGCCCATACGCCCGTAGATGCCTACCTGTGGGCACAGGCGGGGGAGGAGTCGCGGGAGGGGTGGCGGGACGTTGCCCGGCGCGCTCTCGGGGGAGCCGGGCTCCCTGTGGCTGTCGTCCGCCGTGAGGACGTTGAGCGGCCGATGGCGAGCGCGTAGCCCGAGGCGGCACGCGGGGACCGAGAAGGGCGGCGGGGCGAGACCGGTCGCCGGCCTCGCCCCGCTGAGGGTTGCCCGCTCGTTGTGAGGGCGGGCGTGACGCCCATTACGCCGCGTTGCGCACGACGGTCAGTTTCGGGCGTGCCGTCAGGCCAGCGGCTACGGCCCCGTGGGTGTCCACGTGATCCTTCAGGAGGTGGCTGTACGTTCGGCGCAGCTCCTCGACAGAGTCGCCTACCCATGCCGCCACGGTGTGCTCGGGGATTCCGTTCTGGAGGCACGTGGAGATGAAGGTGTGCCGAAGGTCGTGGAAGGTGGGAAGTTTGCCGTTCTCGTCCTTGATGCCCAGCTTCAGCAGCACGGGCTTCCACAGGTCCTCGTTGAAGGTGGTGCGGTCCATCAGGTTGTTGCGCGGCGTCCAGAAGAGGGCACGGGCCGGGGCTCTCTTACAGTCGTCGATCTTCTTCCTGTGCTCCCACACCACCGCATCTGTTACCTGAGACGGGTAGCGCTCCTGGTGCTCGGCCACGGCCTCCAGGAGGTACAGAGGCATCGGCGCCTCTTTCGAGTTGAGGCGCGGACTCGTCTTCAGGCGGTTCACCATGAGGGGCTTGTACTGGGTTTCCTTCGTCCTGAGCACCTGACGACGCACGTTGAGCACGCTTCGTTGCCAGTCGATGTCGTCGTCGCACACGCCGAACGCCTCTGCCTGCCGGTTGCCGCATCCGAAGCCGAACATGGGGATGAGCCGGTAGCGCTCAGGGAACTCGTCGTAGATCGCCCAGCACTCGTCCGGAGAGAAGACGTACGAGGTGGACTCGCCTACGTAGGGCCCCTCGACCTCGTAGGTCGGGTTGGATGCGATCTTCCCGTTCTGGAGCGCGTCCTTCATGACCATCTGGAAGACCTTCCAGTGCCCCTCTCCGGTGGAGTTGGCGACCTTCTCGTTGTCCTCAAGCTCTTGGACCCACGCTTCGACCTGGGCCTTCTTGATGGACCTGAGACGCTGCCTGCCCCAGCGGGGGTTGAGGTGTACACGGATGGCTATCTCGTACTTCTCCAGGCTGGTCACCTTCACGCGGCGTCTGCTGAGCCAGTCAGCCGACCACTGTTTGAAGGTGAGGTTCGCTTCGACGGGTTCCGGGGCAATGCCGGGAGTCATACCGTCCAGAACTGCCTGTGCCTGGGCCTGAGTCAGGCCAACCGACTCTGGGAGGGTGGCGCGGGTCCGCTTGCCCATGCTGTTCGTAAGGTTGTAGCTCCAGCTATGGCGGCAACCGTTCGGCTTCGGTCTGTTCTGGTCGGTGCACTCGCACCGCTTGTAGGGGGTGGGCTTGCGTGCCACGGGGGCGCCTCTCGCAATTTCGGAAGGTTCTCAGATGACTCCCTGGCCAGGGGAGTTGGACTGTACGTAGGCGTGTCCGTGGCTGGTCAAGCCGTTGAGCAGGGGGCGTCGCCGAAAGCGGCACGCCCCGAATTGCCGGTCATAACGCCTGTGGCAGGGAGGGGATTTCACTCAGTGCGGGCGTCGAGCCATGCTTCGAAATCGCGCTCTCGGACGCGGAGAATGCGGTCGCTGACGCGCACGATGGGGATATCCCAAGTTCTGTAGTTGTCGAGCACGGTGCGCTTTGTGAGTTCCATCCGCTCAGCGATCGTTTCGAAACTCAGCAATACGTTGGAACCACCGCGAGGCATGCTCTTCCCTGTCCACTCGTATGTGTCCCCCGGCGGACCGTTCCGGCCGGACGGAGCCGGTTTCATTCAGTCCGGCACCGGTACGTACGTGGATCACTGAAATCTGTTACACCCGCGGCGCCGTGGGCGTCTTCTGCTGGGCTGCTGCCCGGCGTTGCGGCCCAGTGGTGGGCGGGTGGCTTGGCCGCGGCGGAGCCGGGCGGGGCCGGCACAGGAGAGCTGCGGCCCTCGTGTCCGAGGTGTGGGCTACTTCTGCGCGGGGGCGGAGCGGAGCCCGGGGCGGCGGGGTGCGGGGTAGATGCGCATGACCTCTTGTGCTGCGCCCTTGCCGCGAGTGCGCAGGACTCCGCGGCGACGACCCTCGCGTACGACGCGGGCGGCGGACTCGTGGTCGCTCGCGGTGTGTCGAGCGGTGGCGTCGACGGAGATCCATTCCTCGAACGGCAGCAGCATCAGGGTTCGGTCGGTGGCGCTCGTGGGTGTGTGCATGGCTGTGGTTCCGTTCGCTTCGGGTCTCGTCGCGCCCGGTTGCTCTCCTGGCACGTGCTCGCACCATATAGCACAGCAAGCGTCACGCGGTATCGACTACTCGTTCGATGAGTCCGCGAATGACCGGATATGCTGCCTCAGCGCTGAAACGGAACATGGCCCTCCTGTGGAGAAAAAGTGAGGGAATCATGGGCTCGGCGTTGCGGCGACGATGCTGCACCCGGTTCTTGTTCTTGGGGGGACATCACGCCGTGACTGACATTCTGGAAAGCCTCGTCATCCATGCCGCAGCAGGCGGGGACGGCGCGGGCGACGCCATAGCGGCGCTGTACGACGAGCTGAACGACACGGTGTACCACTGGGTGCGCTTCTACATCCGAGATGGACACGTGGCGGAGGACCTGAGCCAGGAAGTGTGGCTCAAGGTCTCCCGGAACATCAGCAAGTACCGGCCGGGAACGAACTTCCCGGCCTGGCTGCGCACGATCACGAAGAACACTGCGCTCGACTACCTGCGCTCAGTGCAGCGCCGCCCGTCCGAAGTGCTGTACGCCGACCACCTTGAGCTTGACCGCCCACGAGTGGGTCAGGGGCCCGAGGAGTACGCCGAGAGGCGCGCTCTGGCACAGGCGGTGGAGGCGCACCTGCACAAGCTGCGATCCGAGCAGCGGCAAGTCTTGATCCTGCGGTTCTTCGACGGACTGAGTCCCACGCATGCCGCGCACATCATGGGCAAGACTGACGGTGCTATTCGAACATTGACGGTACGGTCACTTCGCAGGCTCGCCGAGGTGATGCCGGCCGGAGACTCCTCCTCACAACTGGTGGAGGAACTGCTGACGGCCGCCGTGAGCATGAGCAAGAGCAGAGTTGTTGGGGCACGGGTTGATACACGAGGAGCGAGGGCGCATGTTGCGACGCGCTGACCACAGCGAGCGCCTGGAGCGGGCGCTGGACAACGGCCCCGTTCCCCACGACGAGGAGAGCCGCCGCATGCTTGCGGCCGCGGGCGCACTCCGGCCCGGCTTCCACCGCAGCCCCGAACGGGTGCGCGCGACGAAGGAGGCGATGCTCCGCGAGTTCGAGCGTGTGCAGAACCCGCAGTCCGTACGCGAAGACGCTGGCTCGGGCGATGGCCTGGACGAGCCGGAGATCCACCGCGAGGAGATCGAGCTGCCGGACGGCGGCCATCTCGTCCTCACGGACATCGAGGCCATCACGCCTGAACGCGCGGAAGCCACGGCCGCCCGGATCTCACAGATCCTGCAAAGCAAGGAGAGGGACCGGCAGCGGTGAGCTGCGCCATACCCGACGGCCTGGAAGTCATTGTCAGCGCCCAGTTCGGCACTCCGGCCCTCTACTACGCCGACGAGGGACACGAACGCATCTACCTGCACCCCGAGCAGGACGGCTTCGCGACCTCGGTGGACCACGTCTGCCGTCATGCCTGAGCTCTCGCTTCAGCAGGCAGCGCAGGTTGTGCGCGCTCACCTTCCAGCCCTTGAAGAACGGCCATGACCCTTCCTCCCCTCCAGATCCACGTTCTCGACCCGGACGAGCACGACGGTGTTCCTCTCACGGACGTCGGTGTCGTCAACATTGACGGTGAGCGACACCTCTTCCTGAGTCCGCAGTCCTTCGGGTCCGCCGTGCGCCAGGTCAGCGCCGCTATGCCTGATCTTGCGATGGAACAGGTCGAGCGCTTGGTACGCGATCACTGCGCGGAGTTCAAGGATCTCGACGAGTTGCTGGGAGCCGAGCCCGTTCCGCCCGTAGATGTGGAACCGCTTCCGGAGGAACCCGAGCAGCCTTCCCGCCCCCGCAGCCGCGCGAAGCAGTGGGTCATTGCCGCAGCGATAGTGCCGGCACTCGCTGGGAGCTGGGCGTTGGGCCACTTCACCGGGGGTGGTACGTCCCGGGCCGCAGCAAGCGCACCGGACACCGACCCGAGCCCGGACCCGGACCATTCCGGCTCCCGTGGGGTGACTTCCGTTCAGCCGTTCGATGACCCCGAGTTCAAAGGCTTCTCCGAAGCAGGGAAGATCGACTGCCACCCGATCGACAACCTGGAAGCGGAATGCACAGACTCTGATGGCATGGTGATGGCGACGCAGGCCGCTACCGGGCCCCATTCCACCATCTTCACTTTCAGCTACGGCTCTGAGCGCATCGGGCTGCGGATCTTCGGGGACGCCAGGTACGCGGCCACGTGGTCACAGCAGGACGGCTCGAAGGTGCTGTACCCCAACATGGCAACCGTAGGCCGATACGTGCTCTGGGGCACCGACAAGGAACGGCTCAAGGAATACGTGTCCTTGCTGCGTACGCCGTCGCAGAAGACGTTCGCCGCGCACACCATGGGCAGCATGAGGGCTCTGCCGCCACGGCTCGCCGCGCTCACGCTGGGCACGCTGGGGCTCGACGAGTCGGACGTTCGGAGCATCCTGTACACGCCGGAAGACGGTTCGGTGAGCTCGCCCGTACTCATGGCCGCTCAGGCCGTTCTCGGCGTCAGCGACCCTTCCACAGCGATGCGCGCGGGCGAGGACGACATCGTGGCGCTTGCTGCGGGGATCAACCCGCCGGTGGGGATTCCGGTAGATCGCCAGAACGGCTCAGGCAGCATCGAACAGGTCATCCGTCCAAGGCCGTCGAAGGACGGCGAGACCTCAAGGCCGACTCCGAAGCCCACGCCGGTTGTGGAGAAGCCGGAAGTGCCCGAGGTCGAGCACCCTGTTCCTGTGCCGACGCCTCCCCCTGAGCCGAAGCCAGAGGAGAAGTCGCCGGAGCCGGAAGAGCCCAGTCCGCCGCCGGTCAGGCCGGTGCCGCCGGTGACTGACCCGACGACACCGCCTGTCGACCCCACGCCGCCGGTTGTCGAGCCGACGCCCCCGCCGGTAGTTCCGCCGATCGTCGAGCCGACGCCGGTTGAGCCGTCCGTCGACCCGGTAGTACCCCCTGAGCCGGTGCCGCCCATTGTGGAACCGCCGGCACCGTCTCCCCAGCCGGACGTTCCTGCACCACAACCGTCTCCGTCGGGCGACGAGCACACCAACGAATCCGTGGTGCCGCTGACGCCGGACATCGCCGATGGAGAACTGCTCATGCTTCCGCAAGCCTGGAATGCGCGCGCCGCGTAGAGGTTGAGGGAACGTAGTCGAAGAGGACGGCCGCGGAGATCCGGGCCGTCCTCATTGCGCACGGTTCTGGTGCGAGTGTCCCTGGGGACCTTGCGCAGGTCAGAACGGTGGCTGTGGGCCTGCCCACTGATCGTCCGCGACAGGACGGCCCGCAGGGGCGGCGTTGCGCTGCGTGGCGGTCCTGGTTACCTTCGCCGTCGCGTTCTTCAGGCTGACAGCGACATCGTCGACGTCGAGTTCGAACACGATGCGCTTGATGCCTTCGCGGTCCTCGTACGAGCGCTGCTTGAGGCGGCCCTGCACGACGACGCGGGTGCCACGCGTCAGGGACTCGGCGGCGTTCTCCGCCGCCTGGCGCCAGACTGCGCAGGTCAGGAACAGGCTTTCGCCGTCCTTCCACTCGTTGGTCTGCCGGTCGAAAGTACGCGGGGTGGAGGCTACGCGGAACTTCGCGACTGCTGCGCCGGACGGAGTGAAGCGGAGCTCGGGGTCGTCGACCAGATTGCCGACCAGGGTGATGACGGTCTCGCCTGCCACAGGTGCGGGCCTTTCATTGAGGGGGGTCGGCCCGCCGCCGGGGCGGGCCGACCTAGGTGCGTGGGTCAGGAGAAGAGGAGTCGCCAGGTGAGCGGGCCGGGCAGGCCGTCGGGGATGCCGCGCAGCTCGTTGCGGGAGCGCTGGAAGTCGGCGACATTCCTTCGGTCCGCTTCGCTCCACCGTGGGCCCGGACCGCTCGTGTAGTGCCGGCCGAAGCCGGTCTTGACGAGCTGAGTGCCGAGCAGGGTGACGTGGGCGTTGTTCGCGCCGGGACCGAAATAGGAGGGGCCCGGGTACGGCGGCATGGGCTTCGGGTTTCCGGTTCCGCCGGAGCCGCCGGTCAGCTTCGCCTTTACCTTGGCCAGAGCAAGGACCTTGGCGAAGTCCAGGTTGCCGGGGTCGCCGTGCAGGTTCTCCGGAACATGGGCGTGACCACACCATCCGACGAAGCGGGTCCAGGCGGAGCCCGACATTCGGGCCTTCGTGGCGCCGTACGAGGACGGGTAGGCCAGCCACGTCGACGGGCCGGCGAGCGCGACGCCGTTGTTGCGGTACTGCCAGGCCATGAACGCGGCGAGGCCGTCCAGCGCCCACTCAGGCGCGGACGGCCAGTAGATGTAGTCCTGGCCCGCCTTCGCCCCGTTCCACGTCGACTTGTACTGAGGGTCGCAGGTGCCGATCAGCTCAATCTGAATGGCGCCCTCGGTGTTCGTCTCCACACCGCCAGAGGCGTTGACCAAGGCACGGGCCGACCGGTTGAACGGGTAGTGCTGGAAGAAGTCCAGCTTCTTCTGCGCGAAATTGGGCCGCGCTGTGATGTTCGGGGCCGACGCGCCGTCCCCGTACGAAGGCAGGGACGTGCCCTCGGTGGTGTGGATGACACCGCGGCCCGGGGTGATCAGGGAACCGGTGTACTTGTTCGAGTAGTCATACGCGCGGCTGGCGCCCGGATAGTAGTTGGCGGTCACAGTGCTGCCTCCGTTGCTGGTGAGCTGGGAGGGAGCACCGTGAAGGGTGCGCGGTACTACTGTCGCGCGCTGTTCGAAGGGGGTGCGCCGGTGACTTCACCGGCGCTCTGGGGCTGCGCCGTTCGACGGCGGACGGTAGTCACAGGAGCGGCCCGCCCCTCAAGGTCTGAGGAGCGGGCCGTGGAAGAACTGTTCAGCGGGAGCGCAGTTCCTCCGCCAGCTCCTCAGCCCTTTCGGACTTACGCGTGTTCAGATTGCTGAAAAGACTCAGCAACTCCACGATCTCCGTGCGCTCAGCGTTACTGATCTCCACCACGTCCTCTTTGGCGGCTGCGGCATCCGTGCTGTAGGAGACCACGGAGGGCAGGTTGCCCGTCTGGATTACCATCCCGCCGACTGTCCCGGTGATGGAGTTGACCACGGTGCTCATGCTGTACCTCCAGAAGATCGACGTTCGATGGCCTGAAGGGTACGGTGCGGTCAACTCGCCTACGTATCAGGGGGGTTCGCTGCTGCTGGCTGTCCGGGACTTCCTGGCTTCCTCTTCCAGGCCCCTCGCGGTGGGCTCATCCCTCGACCACTTCGGCATCGACGACGCTGCCGTCCTCCAGTTCCGGCGGGTCGGGATACTGCACAGCGAACAGGCTCTGGTTCAACCGCTCGGCGAGGGCGGCCAGGTCCACGCGCTCCTCCTGCACGGGTTCGCCGCTGTCGAGGCCAGTGATCTCGACGGCCAAGGCGGCGTCCTTTCCGTAGTGGCTGCGGTGCTGCCGCTCCAGGTACCAGGCGTCGGCGCGCCAGTCCGGGGCCGTGCGGTCCTCGGTGACCTCCTCGATGATCTGGCCGGTCTCGGGATCGCGGTGCTTGCGGGTGGTGATCTTGGTGGTGATCCCACCGTCGGCGACTCGGCGGATATTCGCCATGGCGCGGGCAGCGGCCATCGCGCGGGCCGTACGGACCCTCTCGAACAGCTCGACGTACTGATCTTCCTCCGGGTCGGGCTCCTGTCCGTCCTCGCGGGCGGCAGCCTCGGCGCGTCCGCGCGCCATCCACCGCCGGTAGGTGGCACTGGAGATGCCGGCGGCCTCGGCGGCGAGTTCCACGGCGATGCCCGTACGGGAGGCGACCAGGATGCGGGCTTCGACCTCCTCGGACAGCAGGGTGGGGCGACCCGTGTTTGATCGGCGAGGCTTTCTGCGGGTGGGCACGGGGTGGCTCCTCAGCGGCCGGGAGCGAACGCGTGGCCGCAAGCAGGGCAGGAAGCCAGCCGGGCGCGTCCGTCGTCGTCGGGGCTGAACCCGTCGGCGGCGCCCGGGGCTGCTTCGTCGTCGCGGAGGTGGAGCATCGGGGCCTGGTCCTCGTGGATGGCGCCGGGCAGCGTCTCCGGGTCCACCTGGCGCAGCAGCGTTTCCAGTTCCGCGTCGGGGATGGCGAGCGAGTCGTACAGCTCGGCGTCGGCGGTCACGATGTCTTCGAGGTAGGCGGCAAGGGAGCGTGGCTTCCATCCGCCGTCGGCGCCGATCTTGTTGAGCTTGATGTTCAGGGTCTTGGCGTCGGCATCGTTGCGGGAGGACCAGCCTCGCTGTACGGGGACCAGCCATCCGCCGTCGTTGTCCAGGAGGAGCCCTGCGGGCAGGGTCTCGCCGCGGGCCTGCATCTCGATCAGTGCTTCGCGGCGCCCGTGCCCGCCCAGGATGGTGTGGGTGCGCTCGTCGGCGATGGGCTGGTCGACGAATCCGTGCGTGCTGATGCTTTCGATGATGCGCTCGACCTGGTGCTTTTTGGGGTTGCCGGGCGAGGGGGCAAGGTCGGTGAGCGGCACGTAGGTGGTGTAGCGGGGGGCAGGCACGATCTCGGTCACAACAAGGTCCTTCCGGCGTTTCGGGATGCCGGCGGTGGGCGCGTTCTGCGAGCCCGCGGACTTCAACCGCGGCGCCCCGCCTCGCAAGCGGGACATGCCGTCATGGCCGGACCGCGCTCACCGCCGGGCCGGGGCCGCCCTCGTTCCGGATGGGATGGCCCCGGGGTCCTCTTGCCTCTGGTGACGTCACGAGTGGCGCGAGGACCGGGCTGGAAGCTAGGGGGTGCGACCAGGTTGTGTCGCGCCGTACCTGCGCAGTCCCTGGGCGTGGTGCGCAATCCTCCGCTGCCTATGGGTGCCGTGCGGTCAAATGCAGGCGGCCCGGGAGGCATTCGCAGTCTGTGAGGCATCGTCACTCGCGAATGTGTGGGACCCCTTCCGCATCATGCGACGCGTGCTGTACTATTTGCCTCACGGCTGGGAGAGCGACCCAGCCGCCTGGGCCTAGGTGTAACGGATTCCGCCGGTTGACGTACTTGCTGGCAGGACCCGTTACGCACCACCCAGGACAGACCCGAAAAGCCCTGGGCGCTGCCATGGGGTGAGAAAGGACCACGATGTCGAACGACGACGCCGAACAGATTCAGGAGTCCGCCCTGTCCCTGGGCGATGCCGCGTTGCTCTCCGTTTTCGCCAAGCTGTTCAAGGAGCGTGTCGTGCCCGCGATCGACGAGCGGATTGCCGCCGTCAAGGGCCCGCTCCTCAGCGCGTACGAGGGGCCCAGCGGGCAGGGGCGGGTCGACGCCAAGGTCAACGGCTTCACGGTCGCCACCCACACCGTGGCCATCTCCAAGGACAAGTACACCGTCAGCGACGAGGACGCGTTCACCGCCTTCGCCGAGGAACACGACGAGATCGAGGCCATCATCCGGGCCCGGCCCGCGTTCCGTGACGCGATGCTCAAGCGCGCCAAGTTCGATAAGGCCAGCGGAACCATCGTGGACAAGCTGACGGGCGAGGAGATCCCCGGGATCTCGCGGACCCCCGGCGGCAAGCCCACCGGCACCGTGACCCTCTCCTGGAAGGAGGGTGGCGAGGAAGCAGTGCTGGAGGCGTACGCCAACGGGCAGTTGGACGGACTCCTGCGGGGTGTCCCGATGCTGCCCGTCGCGCCCGCCCGCGACGGCGAGCAGTAGCCGCACCTACCGCCCGCCGTACGACGGCCCGGCCGCACTCCCCGCGCGGCCGGGCCCCTGCCCCGAGGATCACTACCTTGTTCACCCGCACCGCTGACATCGTCCCGGCGCTCGCCGAAGACATATCCGACCGCGCGTTCCGCCTCTACTGCCACCTCGTCCTCGATAGCCGGGACACCTGGATCACCGTCCAAGACCTCGCCGACGCCTGCAACGTGACCAACCACCAGGCCCGCAAGCCGCTCGCCGAGCTTCGCGGCGCGGGCATGGCCGAGTCCCGGCGCGTGTACGAGATGGGCGCCCAGGGCCGCAAGACGTGGCACACCCACTTCCGGCTCCCGCTGGACACCATGAACGAGGCCACGGCGTGATCGACCGCAGTGCAGTACGAGTCAACCGCCGCGTCCACTTCGTTCAGGTCGAGTCGAAGACCGCCCGCGATACCCGCATCAGCTTCCGGGCCCTCGGGGTCCTGACGTACTGCCTCGACCAGAGCGATGGGTGGAAGGTGCGCTCGGAACAACTCTCCCGCGGGGAGGGCCGCGAGGGACGCGACGCCGTGCGCAAGGCTTTCCACGAGCTGGCAGCGCACGGCTACTACCGCCTTGAGAAGCGCCGCTTCGTCGACGGGAAGACCGCCATGGGCGCGGCCATCAGCGAGTACCCCGTCGAGCAGTGGGCCGCCGACTACGTAACCTTCGGCGGCAACCTGGACATCCCCGTCGTGGAGCAGCGAGACGGTTCGTTCCTCGTTCGATACCCCGACGACAGCTTCGGCCCGGACGGCTTCGCGCCCAACGAGGAGCCGACCGCGCCGGACACCGAACCGGCCGCGGAAGAGCCGGAGCCCGAACCGCAGCCGGAGCCGGAGCCGGAGGAGAAGCCGGTCAAGATCCCGCCCGCTGCCGCCCGCTCCGCCGCCAAGAAGCGCGCCCAGAAGGAGGAGGCACCGCAGGGCGAGACGAAGGAGCCCAAGAAGAAGTCACCCGGTGAAGAAGTCGCCTCCTGGTACTACGACCACGCCGTGAAGCACCTCGGGCCGTACGCGGGCAAGGCGAAGTCCGGTTGGTACTTCGCCCTCGTCAAGTTGAGTAAGCAGGCCCTCGACGCCGACTACACCAAGCAACAGGTCGCGAAGGCGTTCCAGCGCACCGGCGTGCACTTCCCGAGCGCGCACCAGTTCCAGCGGGCCTTGAGCGATGAACGGAACAACAAGCCGATGCCCGCCCAGTACGGAGGCCGTCCCGCGCCCTACAGCGATGCCGCCACCTGGGGAGCGGACGCCGTGGGCAGACAGTTCTCCCCGAGCACCCCCGACCACCTCGACGACGACGCCACATTCGGCATCGTCCCCGTCTGAAGCAACTAGGAGAACGAGCGGTGAGCACCATGGCAGCCGAACGCTTCATCCCCGAGCGCGAGCCGAAGCGCCTGTTCGAGATCACGGACCGGCTGCGGGCCGCCCTGGAGCGCGGTGGCGCGGACCTCTCGAAGCTCGGCGTGCCCGACCGGGCCGAAGAGGGAGCCGTCGAGCTGTGGGAGAACGTAAGCGTCCCGCAGGCGCACGCCCGCAGTCTTGCCTGGACCAACAGCATGCGCAGGGCCGCGCACGACGACTACCTGAAGTGGAGGTTCACCGACCTGGACGACCACCAGCGTCCCCAGGCGCTCCACGGGTGGCTCGACTCCCTCGTCGAAGCGAAGAAGAGGAAGGCGCGCCCGGACACGATGCACTTCATCGTGTCCGGGAACATCGGCTCGGGGAAGACCACGTCCGTGGCCGCGCTCGGTAACGAGGCCAGCGCCCGGGGACTCCTCGTCCGCTTCGTGCAGCACTCCACCTACCTCTCCTGGCGCCGACCCGAAGGCGGCCCCGACGGCATGAGCGCGTATAAGGTCTGGGCCCGGCACGTGGAAGATCCGGACTTGCTGATCATCGACGAACTCGCGGGCGAGATGGACGGCATCCAGACGGAGTTCGTCCGCAGGGAGACCACCGATCTCATCGGCTCCCGCCTCGCGTCGAACCGTCCGACGGCGTTCTCCACGAACCTGCGGCGTGACGGCATCGCCGCCGTGCTCGGCGAGCGGCTGCTCTCGCGCATCGAAGACCGCGCGTACCTGGCGAAGGTCGTCGGACCCGACCGGCGCGCTCCCAGCAAGCCGCTCGACTGGTGAACTTGCCGCCCCGACAGGGCGCATGACGCTCTGTACGGGATCAAGGGAGCGGCACGGCGAGGGAACGCTATATCGTTTGGGCAGTCCGAGGGCCGACGAGCATAGGTCCCCGGTAAGACCCGAACGAAAGGGACGAGCCGTGCCCAAAATACCTGCGCTGCGAGCAATCACCCAGGGCGAGCGGGAGCTACGCGACTGGCACCGCAACCTCCGGATCGGAGCTGCGGCGGCGGGCTTCGGCATGATGCTCGCCTCCCTCTACCAACTCCACTGGGCAGGGACCCTCATCGGTTTCCCCACCCTGGCAGCCGCGGCCATGGCCGGATCGCTGGAACTGCTCCTCGCGTTCAACGCAGGAGCGGTCACATCGATCCGCCGGCGCACTGAGACGGGCACCGAGGGCAGCTACTACTGGTCGCTGTGGCTCATCTTCGCGTTCCTGCTGTGCATCTCGATCGCCGCGAACGTCGGCCACGCCATGGTCGCGCTCAGCGAATGGTTCAGCTCAGGCGGTGCCCCGGCCGTCATGGTCAAGAACCAGGTCTACGTGTACGCGATCGGCAGCGCCGTGGCCGCCATGGTCCCCCTCGGCGGCAGCTTCGGACTGCACATCTCCGGATTCGTCCGAGCCCGGGGAGCAGGCTCCGACTGGGTCGACGAGGACGGGACCGGAGCACTCCTCGACACGGTCGCATCCGCTTCGGCGACGTCACCAAGGACGGTTCCGACCGCGTCGCGCCCCGTGGCGAAGGGCGCCGTCCCCCGCTTGGCCCCGGCGACCGAGCGACCGCGAGTCGACCTGGTCAAGAAGCCGGTCGAGGTCCCGAAGGCCGATGAGCCGCAAGCACCCCAGGGGGGCGTGCCGGAGATTGAGCCAGTGGAGGCCGTACCCGAGGAAGTCCTCTACGCCACGTTCAAGAAGGCTAAGGACGCAGGAGAGCAGCACCGGTTCGGCACGCGTGGCGACCTGAATCCCTCTCAGCTTGGCCGCCTTCTGGGGCAGACTCCGCAGAACGGCCGGAAGAACGTCGGCCCGCGCTTCGAAGCCCGCTACCGGGCGGAGAAGCAGGCGGAGCGCGGCGACGGCGTGGACATAGACGGACTTGAGGCCGGTAACGAGGCGACTCAGGCATCCTGACGATCCGCACCTGCACGACCATGCGGCGGGCACCCGAAAACCGGGGTGCCCGCCGCCGGCACGATCGGACCCGTCATGACACCGGAGACCCTTGCCCGGATCGCCGCCGCTCGCGCCTGCCGCGACTTGTCCGACCTCGCACGGCAAGCAGTTGGCGACGCTGGCTCGGCATCCGGCCCGCAGGAACGGATCGAGGCTGCACGACGG
Organism: Streptomyces sp. NPDC058663; assembly: GCF_042716745.1. Lineage (NCBI taxonomy): Bacteria > Bacillati > Actinomycetota > Actinomycetes > Kitasatosporales > Streptomycetaceae > Streptomyces > Streptomyces sp. NPDC058663. The sequence goes on along the minus strand of NZ_JBHXRV010000021.1, from coordinate 115,615 downwards.
CTTCGCGTCATGGCCCACGAAGTGGTCGACCTGGTGGTGCTCGGCGAGGCCCTGGGCGGGACGCCATGGGGGGCGATCACGAGGGCGCTGCACCGCAGGGAGACGGCGACGGTACAGGCCGAGTACCAGCAGGGGGTCAACGAGTGGCGGGCCGCTCCGGCGCCGGGGTGCGTGATGGTCGCGGCGGATGCCCAGGCACTGGACGCCTGGTATCGGCAGCACCGCGAGGACACCGACCTGGCGACGGAGAATCCGGTCTCTGACCTGCTCTGAGTGGGTTGATTCGCAGCCCAGACGCGCTAAAATAATACAGCGGACGTCAGGGGGAGAGGTTAAGGCCCCGTACGCCGCAGCATCCGGGAGAGCAACCCGGAAGACCCGAAGCGAAAGGCCCCCCGTGGCTGGAACCACTGCGCCCCAGCGGCCCCGTACGAGCCGCAAGCCCACCGGCAGGCCGAACCCGCCGATCGTGCTGCTCACCGGCCCGGAGAAGTCCGGAAAGAGCTTCGAAGCCGCACTCGGCTCCGGCTCCAACCTGATCGGCATGACGTACTGGATCGAGATCGGCGGCAACGAAGGGACCGCCGACTACTACGGCCGTGTACCCGGGGCCCGGTACGAGATCGTTCCGCACGACGGCTCCTACCAGGACATCCTTGACGCGATCCGCTGGGTGAACGCCCAGCCCCGCATCGACGGCAAGCCCAACATGCTCGTCGTCGACTCCATGACGTCGCTCTGGGACATGCTCAGCGACGAGATCGCCATGTACGCCCGCAACCGCGCTATCCGCAAAGCGCAGCGAAACAAGTCCCGCATCCCCACCCTCGACGACCCGGTCGTCATCGACTCCGACCTGTGGAATCGGGCCAAAGACCGGTGGGGCGAAGTCCTGTGGCTCCTCCGCCGACACTCCGGCCCGTGCCTGCTGATCGCCCGACAGGAACTCGTCGTCGCCTTCGAGAACGACAAGCCCACCAAGTCCACCACCCGCAAGGTGAAAGCCGAGAAGAACCTTCCCGCCGCGGTCGACGCAATCGTGGAACTCCACGCCATCGGTGAAGCCTGGCTCACTGGGGTGCGCACCCTGCACATGGAGATCCAGCCCGGCGAAACCCAGCGCTTCCGGGACTTCAGCGTGGACACCCTGCTGCGCAAGCTCGGCCTTCAGGACGCGGTCGAGAACCGCTCGACGTCCGAGCTGCGCCCCGACAGCGAATTGCAGGAACAGACGCAGCTCTCGCAGGGCACCCCGGCCCCGGCCTCCACCCGGCAGGCCCCGACCTTGGGCAGCGAACAGGCCGCCAAGCTCATCCGCGACGCCCTGATGCACCCCTCCGAACCGGAGGACGCGCTGCGCGACGTACGCGCGGAGTACGGCCGACGCGCGCTCAGGGCCGTGCAGACGAAGACCGGCTGGGGCCAGATGAGCGCGGACGACCTGATCACCAAGTCGCTCGACCACCTGAAGGAGAAGGCGAAGCAGGCCCAGGCGGACGCGACCGGCGAGCAGCCCGGCGAGAATCAGGACACGTCCGGCCAGCAGCAGGGCAACCAAGAGCCGACACCGGCCGGAACGCCCGACCCGGACGACCACGAAGTCCCGCCGAGCCTGGAGGAAGAGCCGCCCCCGCCGGACCCCGAGGAGGAGCTGCCCGCGCTGGAACAGCCGGAGGAGATCAGCGAAGCCGAGGAGCCGCAGGACCTCCCGCGGCCCCGCCCCGCCCAGACGCGAGGAGTCGACAGGGTGATGGCGGTGCTGCTCACCGAGGCGGAGGTCCAAGCACGGGTCCTGGGCACGACGATGAATGAACACCTCGCACCGATCGCCGGTCCTGACGAGGGCACGCCGCCGCCCATGACCAAGCTCCGGACGTACGTGATTGATCACCGCAGCATGGTGCTCGCCCTGCTGGAAGAGCGGGGCGAACACGAGGTGGCCAACGCCTACCGACGCGCGGGCAAGCCGGAGCTGAAGATCGCCCAGATGTTCGCGCCGCTCTTCAGCGACCTGACCACCGTCGGCGAGGTGACGTGATGTGACGTCCTGCGGGCGCGCCTGAACCTGGCCGAAAGGAGGGCGCGGACGCGCCTGTGGCGTCACGTCACGTCACCTGCCGAAGGCGCGCCCGCGCGACGTCAGCCACCGCACCGGCGCGCCACCGGCGCGCCCAAGCGCGCGCCTCCCGGTATCGGTGGCGCGCCACAGCGGCAGGGGCGCGCAACTGGCCTCGGGCAGAGGCGCGCCCGTCGACGCTCCATCGAGTAGCGCGCCCGGTCCGCGCACCTTCCAGGCGCGCCCTCCCGACCCCGCGCGCTCGGCCGGGCGCGCTACCAGGGGGTTGCGGCGCGCGCTCCTCAGCAGGCGCGCCCACCGGGAGGCGCGCGCGCCCACAAGAGGCGCGCCATGCTCTGACCTGCGGTTTCTCATGGCGCGCCCTACACGGGCGCGCCTATCCGGCAAGCGCACCCGCTCCTCGACCGCTCTCCGGCGCGGGCGCACCCGCCTTCCACGATGGCGCGCCGCGCCCTCTACCGTGGCGCGCGGCGCGCTCGGACATGAGGAAGGGCGCGCCCTCGGCGGGCGCGCCCCTACGTTCTGGTGGTCTCGTCAGCTCGACGGGCGCGCCTGGTTGCGGCGCTCGAACCGCCGCTGCCGGCGCACCTCCTCGCGCGCCTTCCGCGCATCCGTACGCACTGCGTTGAGCAACTGGGAGAACTCCTCCGGATGCTTCTCGGCGAGCAGCCGCATCGCCTGAAGGCGGTGGTTCGGCGCGGACGGCATCCGGCCCCAGCGTGCCGTCGAGTAGTTCAGCGTGTACTGGAGGAACCTCAGCTCTGCCTCCAGCCGTGAACGGATCTGCGAGACGCGCGCCTCGCGCGCCTTGGGCCGCTCACCGGCCACGTCGGGCAGGTACTCCTCCGGAGTACGCATCATCCGAATGGCCAGAGCCTGGGTGCGAGGAGCGACCTCGGACGACCGGAACGCGAGGCCCTGGACGTAGTTGTGCCCGGCCCGCGTACTGCTGCCAGCAGCCTGTTGGACGAACGCCGACCATTCCGCCGCGAACGCCTCGTCGTCGAGCTGTGCCAGGTACTCGGCCTCGTCCACGGCCAGGTCCTCCACCGCGGTCACGATGGGAAGCCGCGCCGCCTGGAGCTGCGCACGGAAGACCTTCGTGCGGGCCTGGTACTGGGCCTTCGACTCACCCTCGCCGCGCGGGAGGACTTCCTTGAACTCGCGGGAGGCACGATCGGCTGCCAAGAGAGTGCGGGTGGCAAGATCCGGTGACCGGAAGGCAGCCGCCTGTACGTCCCGTGGGGTCCGCCGATCGACGCCGCCCTGCACGTACGTTGTCCATGCCTCGAAGAACGCCTTGTGCGACATCTCCTTGAGGCGTTTGACCTCTGCCGTGACCTGCTCGGCAGGTGGCTGCGCGTCGGCCATCGCCGCGGTTCCTCCTGGTCGTCGCGGCTCGCTGCTCACGAGCCGTGGTGCCGCTTGTTGCGACCGGTACGTAGACGGTGGCCGCTTCGCAACCGAACCCACCCCGTGTGCCGGGTCATCGCAGGAGCAACCACTCTCCGGCCCTGGGCGCTCTGCACGCGCGCAGTTGTCTCGGGCTGTGATCTGCCAGCAGACCCAGGAGGAAAGGGAATCCCAAACTCCCGGAACCAGCAGCAACCCTCAACGCAGTGAGTTCGGCGGCGAAGCGGCCACCTTGTGCGGATGATACCCGCCGGCATCCCGGCGGGTATCCGGCCGGAGGGTTAGCCGGCCTGCTCCGACGTGTCCTCCGGCTCGCCCTGTCGCTTCGGCGTGGTCGCCGACTCGACAAGCGGGGCGATCTTGCTCGGCTTCCAGAACAGGTCGTAGGTGGTCTGCGAGGCGGCGAGAACCGCGGTCAGGGTGGCGAAGGTGAGCGCTCCGTGCTGGAACTGTCCCCAGCCACCGGAAGCTGCCACGGTGACGACACCCGCCACCAGGGCCAGGATGACCGCCACCCCCTTCTTCACCTCCGCGGACCAGGACGGGCGCTGCACGATCGCGGTGAGCAGCGGGAGGAGGGCGCCGACCTGGGCGCCGGTGGTGAGGGAGTCGATTGTCGACATGGGGGTTGTGCCCTTCTGCTGGGTGTCGTGGAAGGGCAGAGCGTGCAGGTGCCGACGTGCTTGTGTCGTGCGCTGCGCTACGCCGCGTCGCGGCGCTCAACGTCGGCGGCGATCTCCTCGGGCGGGGTGGGAGCCGGCCGGTGCAGAGCGTTCTGGACGAGGTCACGCAGGTCGTGGATGTGCTCGATCGCGGCTGCCTTCCAGCGCTTCCACTGCCGCTGCTCCTCCTGCATGTGCTCGATTCGGCGCTCCAGGTCGCTGTACTTGGCTTCCAGGGACGTCATCCGCTCCAAGGTCTGACTTGTCGCTGCCCGCTGCTGTTCCAAGAGGCTCGTGAAGCCCTCGGTGACGGTGCGTACCGCCGAGACCTGGGCGTCGCTGTCGTTCTTGCGTTTGGCCTGCCGGTACACCAGCCAAGCGCCGCCCAATACGCCGAACATCCCGAAGAGCGGAGCGAGAACGGGAGCCAGAGCGGGGGCCAGCGAGACGAGTCCATCCACTGGTGCTCCCTCGGTCGTTGGGTCAGGGGTGCGCGGGAGCGGAAGCCCTGGTGAGAGGGCTACCGCTCCCCGCGGGGCGTACGGTGCAGTCCGCGGGGGGCTTGTGTCGCGCGGTCAGCCGGAGGAGGACGCCGCAAGGGCACCGATGTCCCCGGCGGCAAGGACTGCTTCCAGGGGGGATGGCGCACTGAGCGGGTGCCGGTCGGGTGGAGGACCAGTGCGTCATGGATCTCGTGCAGGGGCAGGGGGAGCTATCTGCGGCTCCGATCAGTCCCCGTCGATCAGCCGTTCGGCGAGGAACGGCGAGAACGTGCCCGCCGGCACGTCCGGAGCAATGCCGCACATGCCGTCGGAGTCACCCGGAACCTTGATCCACAGCAGGTACTCGGCCCCGCCCACGCCGATGCTGCTCGGCACCCCTAGGCGCCGCCCGGCAGGGTTGCAGTAGTCGACGTGCTGCCCCGCTGCGTCCATTGCACCGTTTCCGTTGCGGGCCGTGTCGATGACGAACCGCACCCCAGGAACGCCCAGCCCCGCCAGTGCCTGGGAGACCTGGGTGCCATACGTCACGCTGATGTCCGTGGCGTCGAAGTTCGAGACCCCCACCGCGAAGCCCTTCGTCGCGGCGACTCCGGCAGCAGCCAGCCGTGCAGCCATCTCCTGCGGCTTGATCCACGTTGCGTTGCCGCCATCGAGGTAGGCCCGCACGTGCGGCAGCTTCCCCAGCGCCTGGGCGGCGTAGTCGATCAGGCTCAGCCGTTCGGCCCGAGCGGCGTCATCCCGCAGGCCCTGGATCTGGGCGAGCGCGTCCGGCTCGACGATCACCAGCGCTGGACGGTCTCCGATGCCGGCTGCGACGGCATCAACCCACGTGCGGTACAGCTCTGCGGACTTCGCGCCACCGTGGCTCTCCCCGCCGTTGTCGCGGTTGAACACGTTGTAGACGGCGAGGATCGGCAGCAGCCCGGCCGCCGCTGCGGCGGACACATAGGCATCGACGTCCGTCTTCACGTCCTTGTTCCAATCGCCGAACCACTTCGCCGTGGGGCGCCGCACCAGCCCGCGTGTGATCTTTGCGGCCCGCTGGTCTTTCGGATTGGCTCGCACCCACTTCGCCGCGTTCGACTCCGGGTCGACGAAGAACCCCTCCCGCGGGGTGGAGCACGTCAGGCGGACCTCGGTCAGATGCACGGTAACGCTGGTGCCCTGCCCGATCTGAAAGCTCACCTGCCCGACGGGGGTGTCGAGTTCGGACGTGAACGAGTAGTAGAAGTGCCGGTTGACCGCGGACAGGGTCACTGTCTTGTCGAGGGCGTTGGTCCAGGGGTCTGCGCCCAGGCCGACCTGGGCGCGTAGCGCGGTGCCCGGCTGGCTGGCCCGTGCGGTGAACGAGAACGTGTACGTGCAGCCCTTCCGCAGCACGATGCCGTCCTGCCCGAACGGGGCATCCCACAAGTTCACAGCATCTGTCGTGGCGGTGGCCTCTCCGCCGGAGTCGGTGGCGGTGAGCGTCACCATCGCGGGGTCGCCCGCCCACCAGCCGGTGGTGCCGTTGCTGAAGTTGGAGTTGGAAACGAGATCCGCGTACACGGCGGCCATCAGATGCTCTGCTTTCTCAGGGGTTACTTGACGAACGTGACTCGCAGCTGCGGCGGGTGAGCGGAGCCCACGCCGTCGAACTTGCCGTAGAACGTCCTGTTGGTGGTGTTGGGGTCCAGGGAGATCCCCCGGAACGTCTTCGGGTCGAAGATCGACGTGATGTCGACCCATTTCCCGCTGGAGCGCGCCCAGTTGCCGACGGTCTTGGCCGCGGCCTGGGTAGCGAACTTGGCAGGCCGGGCGCCATGCGTGTGGGTCCTGACGACTGCGGTGCCACCGGATGCGAGGTACCAGTGGTTCGCGTACAGGTAGACCTCCGCCTTGAGGACCTTCGCCCCTGCAAGGTCTCCGGCGATGTTCCCCGCGAACCCGGCGAGGGCGGCTTGGATGCCGTTGTTCGTGGAGTAGAAGCCGGCGGCCAGGGCATTGCCGTGGTAGGCGTTGAATCCGGCCCGGTTCGCGTAACTCCCGGACCAGGCGGCCTTGTAGGCGCGGGTCATCTTCACCGGGGAATCGGGGACGACCGCGCCACCCGTGTTGTACGCTCCGGTCTCCGGAATCCGCTCACCGACGTCTTCGACCGTCAGATGCCCCAGGCGGCCCGAGGCGCCGGTCAGGGTGACCTGCTGTCCGGCTGGTGCGCCGCTGTCGGACGTGAACGTGAGCAGCAGCCGGTTCCGGCCCGGCCTCACGTAGTCCTCCGTCCCGCAGTGACTGACCAACCTCAGCTCCACCTGCCGGCGGGTTGTCTGCGTCAGCGGGAATCGGGCCTCCTGGATCTGCGGTGACGACACCAACGGGGCGCCCTCGTACCCCGACCGCAGCCGCAGTACGAGCGACCCGCCCGCGGCCGTGCACTCGGCGGACCCGTTGAACTCGATCCGGTACATGCGATCCGGGGAGGCGTCGAAGGCCAGTTCGACGTACCCCATTTCGGTGCCCGTGGTCGTCTTCACCGGGGTGGCCATCCAGTCGACCGCGAGCATCCCGCGGGGCCCGTTGTACAGGGACGACAGATCATCTCCGCCGATGCTGAGCGTCCCGGCGACGGCCAGGTTCTGGAACGACGCATCCCCGGTCGAGCCGATCGCGGCGACACGGGCGGTCCCATCGCGGAACGTCAGCGCGTTCGGTTGCCCCGACAGCAACGACACGACCTCGTCACCGTCGTCGTCGAACAGCCGCATACCCCGGGGCCCGATCTCCGCCCTCGCCCCACCCGTGGCGTCGCCGAAAATGGTGTGACACTCAGCATTGTCAAAGACGCACCACCCGCTGGTCGCGGCGGACGCCTCCAGGAACAGCACCACCCGAGTCGTGCCCTGGGGGGCTGCGACCTGCCCCGATATGCGCCGCCACTCACCCGCCACGTACTCGGCGGTCTCCGCGACCCCGTAGCCCAGCACGTTGCCTGCGGAGTCCTCCCACCTCGCGAGGATCTTTACCGCCTCCGCTACGAGGTCCTGCGACGTGAGGATGTCCACCCCCAGGAACAACTGGGAGGCGGCAAGGATCGGGGCCGTCGCCATGGGCAGCGTGAAGTAGGACGGGCTGTCTGCTGTTGCATCGACTCGCACCCCCACACCGGTGCGGTTTCCCGGAGCGAACGACCAGGCGGAACCGGCGGCGGCCAGGCTGTTCGCCGTGCCCGCTCCTTCAAAGCCCGCGTCCGGGATCAGGTTGGTGCCTTGCCCGACAGAGAGCTGGTCCGGGGTGACGGACCCCACCGCGATGTGTGCCGTCTCGATTGCCCCGGCCGCGATCTTCCCCGCCGTCACCGCGTTTGCCGCGAGCTTGTCCGTCGACACTGACAGGGCCTTCAGCTCCCTGCCGGTCACGGTCTCGGCGGCGATCTTCCCCGCCGACACCGAGTCAGCGGCCAAAGATCCGGCCTGCACCGCACCGGCGACCAGGTGGGCAGCCTGTATGGACCCGGCAGCGATGGATCCCGCCGTCACCGAACCTGCGGACAGGGCGTTCGCGGTGATGCCGCCCACGGCGATCTGCGCGGCCGTGATGGTGTTCACGGTGATCTCCCGCGCCGACACCGCCCCCGCAGCGATCTTCCCCGCCGTGACGGCATCAGCGGCCAGAGCCGCCGTCGTGACCGCTCCCGACACCAGGTTCGTGCCGTCGACGACCCCGGTCCGCAGCGCCTCCACCGTCACCAGGTCGACCTGCATCACCGACGGTGCGCCCGGCACGTCGGCGGAGACGAAGTTCAACCACAGGTAGGGGCTGATGAACCTGACGTCCTGGTGCACCATGCCCGGGGCGCGGGCGTCGGGGTTCGGGCCCGCCGACCCCAGGCCGCCGGCCGGGGCACGGTCCTTGAGGTAGCCGACGATCGTCACCCACCCGTCCGCCGCCGCGATCGTCCGCCCCGACGCCCCCACGTAGTAGTGGCCGGACGCCGAGTTCACACCCTGCCGGTTCACCAGCGTGGACTTGTCCGCACCCAGACCCAGGACACCGACGTACACGTTGTCCGGGCCCGCCGTGGGCTGGACGGTGGCCCGGATGCGGGCACTGACCCGGTACAGAGTTCCCGGCTCGTAGGGGATCAGCGTGTTGCCCCGCACCCGTATGTGGCCGTTGGCCTGCCCCACCGTCTGCCCGGTCGGTGCGTCCGTCACCCCGGATCGGTGTGCCCAGGAGGCACCGGTGCCGGTCTGGACGACCTGCCATGCAGCGGCATCGCCCATAGCGTCCGTGTACCGCTGGACGGCACTGTCAGAGAGGGCACCGCCCAGGGTGCTCAAGTCGACGGCACCGGCGGCGATCTTCCCCGCCTCGACAGCCTTCTGCCCGATCTTCTCCGCCGTGACCGCACCCGCCGCAAGAGCGTTCTTGTCGATCGCGGCCACCGCCACCTTCGCCGCCGTCACCGCCCCCTCGGCGAGCTTCGTCTCGTTGACGATGCCGTCGAGCAGGTCCTGGGAGACGGCCCGCCGTGGCGTGCCCTCCACGGCGGCCGATGGCGAGCCGGTCACCACCGCGGTGTTCTGGCCAACCAGCCGCACCCACACGGAGGCGTAGCCCTCGACGGCGATGGACACGGTTCCGCCGGGCCGCGAAGTCAACGTGGCGACCTGCGTGCTCGTATTCGGAGTGAAGTCCGCGGTGGGCCCGATGTGGACCTGGGTGAGCGCGAAGTCCGAAGGTGTTTGGTATGCGTCGTCCCACTGACCGTCCCAGCGCACCAGGAGCCCGGCGAGGACCGGTTCAACGGTGGGTGCCGTGGGCGTGGGGGGCGGCTCCGTATTGACCGGTACGAGTGCGACACCGCCGTCCGGCTGGACGCCGACGCTGCCCTTCAGCGAGCCGTCTTCTGCGTAGATATCGAGGCTGCCACCCGCCTCGATGCTGGTGTATCCGGCCTGGGTGCTGCGTTCCAGCGCCTGAATTCGGCGTTCATAGTCGGCGAGGAGGGCGGCGAAGCGCTGTGCGTCCGTGCCTGTATCGAGAAAGTTCGCCATGGGCGCGGATGGTGGAGGAGACGGACTGCTTGCGTCTTGTGGTCCGTTCCCCTGGGGAACAGTCCTTCCGTCTGGGCCTGGCCCCGGGTTCGCTGATGGTGTTCCCCAGGGGAACAGGCATCGGCGGCTCAGTAGGTGAAGGCGTCGCTGCGCTTCAGGGTGAGCACGACCAAGCCGTCGGCGCTGATCTCGTCGGAGATGATCCGATGCCACACCGCTACGTCGCCGACCCAATCGACGTGGACCTGGACCAGGATGTCATCGCCGAGCTGCCATGAGCCAAGGGGTGCGTTGGGGTGGTCGATGATCTGGATGGCGGGGATCTGAAGGGCGTTCGTGCGGCCGGCCAGTTCCTGCTCGCCACGGGTACGGAGTGAGCTGGCGGAGCTGAGAGTTTTGTCCGTCACGGTGGCGACACGGCGCAGGCGCCCGTCGTACCGGTGGACCTGTGCTCGTGTCATCTTCTGGCCCTCTCCTTTGCCCAGGACCACGATTTCGTTCGCGAAGGAGTCGCCCATTCCTTCGGGTTTGGCGATGGCGGCGACATTCTCGCCGTCGGCGAAGCGGAGGTCCGTGCGCCGTCGACCGAGGCGCGGTCGCCCCAGGGTGATGTGGTGGGAGATGGTGTTGCCGTTGTCGGCCCAGGCGTGGTTCTCGACCCAGTCGAAGGGGGTGTCACGCGCCAGGGAGTCGAGCGACTGGCCGCAGTCGGGGTTGTTCCACCAGGCGAGTTCCCAAGGATCGCTGCCGTCTTTGGCGCCGAGGAGTACCCCCAGTTTGTGGCTGTCGATGGTGAGACCGATATTCCCGTAGGGGCGGGTCTGGACGTGTTTCCAGATTTCCCTGAACGCGTCGAAGGTGTCGATCCGCGCCCCGCCGTAGGGCTTGGGTGGGGGCGGGACGCGCTTCTTCCCTTTCTGGCCGTCTATCCATCCGTCGTGGTTCTTGTCCCGCCCGGCGTATGGGTCTTTCGGGGTGATGAGGGGGCCGGAGACGATGCGGCCCTCGAAGGGGATGCCCTGCGCGTAGGCGGTGAAGCCTTCGCAATTGACGGTGCATTTCGGGCCGTCGTAATGGGTCTTGGTGACGATGCCGCCCCACCGGATGCGCCCCTCGATCTCCAGGTACAGCATCGTGTTCCAGTCCTGGAGGATGGGCTCGCCGTCATCGCTGATCATGCGTGCGTACTCGGGCTCGATCGTCCCGGCCATCGACCCGGGCCCTGAGAGGTCCCGCTTGGGGTTCGAGGCCAGGGCGAGGGGCACTTCCCAGTCGACGATGGTTCCCGAGAGAGCCCGCTGCGCGATGAAGCGCCAGCCTTCAGGCATTCCGATACTCCTCCTCGTCCGGAGCCTCCACGAATTCCACGTCCGCGACGATCGAGGTGCCTCCGTCCACCGAGAGGTCGCCCGAGCTGCTCTTGGGCATGTAGGTCTGGAGGTAGAGGCGTTGCGTTGTCCCACGTAGGGCTGCGGCAATGTAGAGGTTGTCGGCCAGGACTATGGTCTGGCGTCGGGTGCCGGTGCCCGAGTCGTCGTCGATGACGGTGTCCTGGCCCGTGATCGACCCGAAAACGTTTTGCATCGACGCGAAAATATTGGCCCTGGTCATGCGCAGGCCCGCCAAGGTCGTGACGATCTTTACGCGCGTCGCCCAGGTCGGCACGTCGATGTCCCATCTGGCTGGCTCTGCGGGCCAGTTGTGCCACTTGTTGTCCGAGTAGGTGAGCGAGGAGAGCGCCGGAGGGAATCCCGTGAACAGGCGTCGGTCGCGACGTGGGCTCACCATCGACCGCAAGTCTTTGATCATGGCCGCAGTGATCGCGGTGGTGTTGGCGGGGATGTCGATGCGGGCCAGGGCAATGGCCGAATCCGAGGACCGCACCTGACTGACCCGGGTGGTGGTCTTCGGGACGTTGCTGATGACCCGGGTGAACACGTAGGGGCCGGTCCGCGGATTGGCCGGGTTCGGCCAGGTCTCACCGTAGGAGTTCGGGTTCTCGATCCTGGCCACGATGAGGTCGGACCTGGCCGCAACGCCGGTTGCCGCAATGGGTACCTGCTCGGCGACGGGCATGCGGGCCGCGTACGACTGATACGCCGACCCAGAGGCGCGGTTGGTGATGGCGCAGGCACCGGAGTAGATCTGCACGGCGGACCCTGGAGTGGAGAGTGCGCGCACCTGGAGGTCGGCGCTGCCGACGATGCCTTCGGCGCCCCCGAAGGCCGCGTAGGCCAAAAGCCGGGCCACTTCGGAGGAGTGCTCTGCGCCGCCCTCGGTGAACCACGGAACGCTGTCCCAACCCATGAATGATCTTCCTCCGCTGCTCAGGGCGATGAGCGGCGAACTGTTCCCCCGGGGAACAGCTTGTGTCTCGGGCTGCGGCCTGAGCGTGTCTGCTGTTCCCCGGGGGAACAGCGGTCAGAGGTAGGCGTACGCGTCTCTCCACGCCACCGTCATGTACGCCGTGCCCGTCGCGTCGATGCCACGGAGGACTACGTCCTGGCGGCCCACCGGCAGCCGCATGTCTGCCAGCCGGGGTGACCCCCGGTACAGGGAACCGGCGACGGACGCATTGCCGTTGCGCAGCACAGTGCGTGCCCAGGGACGAGGGTCGATCACCACGCGTTCCCCGGCGCCCAACGTCAAGTTCAGGCTTGCCTTCCAGCGCCCCACCACTTCGCACACGGGCTGAGTGATGGGGCCGTAGATCGTGATGACCGGCCACGCCGCTTTGGTGCCGCCCACCACCGCATCACCGGTGGGGCGGGATGCGCTCTCGCCGACCATGGTCAGCGGTGTCCTCAGCGGCCCCACGAGGCCGCGGTGCGGCGGCGGCACAAGGTCCACGCGCAACCGTTGCTCCACGTCGTCGTAGGCGGTGTCGTCGACGCAGACGAAAGTCGCCACGACCGGGGTGTACCCCTGGCGGGTCAGCCGGCTGGCGGTCGGGGCACATTTACGGGGGCGGCCGTAGAAGAGCCGGGCCCGGCCGCCCTGCACGGTGCGCAGGACGGCAGGCGTCGCGAATCGTCGCCGTACGGCCTCGGCGTCCCACGCCTGGACCATCGCGGACACGGCGTCCAGATTCGCCGCGTGCCGAGCGAGCACGGTCCGGGCGGCGGACACGGTGTCCACGCCCACCTCGAACGTCAGCGTGGACTGGCCCCGGTAATCCTGGCCGAACCGGGACCCGTCTTCACGAGGCATCGGGACATCGCCGGCGTCTCCGTCTCCAACCGTGATCTCGTACGGCTCCAGCAGGTAGTACCCGGTGCGGAACGACCCGAAATCGAAGTCGGCCCCGGGATGGACCCCGTTGGCCCCGTACGAGAGGTTCCACTCACCCTCAGCCAGCGGCATACGCACCTCCGCGGCGGATGCGGCGCAGCTCGAACATGGCGTCGGTGAGCGCCTGGCTGGGGCTCATCGGCGCACCGGTCATGGTGAGGTTGAGGTCGCCGCCGATGAGTGCACCGTTCCCCGCGGGAACACCCGGCTGCTGAGGTGTGGAGGCGGTTGCAGCGGTGGCGGTGCCTCGGTAGAGGGGCATGGCGCCCTGGGCCTGTTGTCGCAGCGCACCGTTGGCGAAGTAGACGACCCGGCCGCCGAAGGATTTGGCGACCTGGTCGAGGATCGCCGCACTGCGTTTGCGCTTGCCGGGCGCGAGCGGGATGTACGCCTCGCCCCCGGTCTCGGGCTCGGCCCACAGCCGCCATTCGCCGGGCCGGGCGATCTGGGCGATGTGCTTCTCGGAACCGGCGGCGAATGCCTTGACGCGGTCGGCGGCCCGCCGGATGCCGCCGTCCGCGTACCGCAGGATGCCGCCGTTGGCCTGCTCGTTGACGTACGGCTTGCCCTGCGTCGAGTACTTGATGGTGACGTGAACGGTCTTGCCGGTCAGATTGTTGATCTTGTTCTGGATTGACTGGACCTGTTGAAGGGGGGTTCCGGTCGGGGCGGTGATCTTGACCGTCTTGCCGCCGCTGCCGTCGACCTTCTCGATCTTGAACTTCAGGTCCTTCAGTGCGGCTTGCGCCGTCTGCGTGGGGGCCTTGATGTCGATCGACTTGCCCGGCGGGATGTCCACGACCTTCCGCTGGACGTCCTTCAGCTCGCCGGCCGCCTGGTTCACGATGGCATTGACCGTGACCGTCTTCCGATTCGGTGCGTTGGCGATGTCCGCAGCCAGGGCGGAGAGGTTCGCGCGGGCGCTGCCGGTGGGTGCCGAGATCTCTACGTACTTGTTGCCCGGCAGCATGGTCACCTTGTAACCGAGGGCTTCCAACTGCCCGATGGCGCCAGAGGTCGGAGCCGTGATCTGGATGGCCTTGCCCTTGGTGACCGCGGACAGCTTGCTGTTCAGGCTCAGGACCTCGGCGGTGGCCTCCGGTATCCCCTGGGTGGTCATCAGCGTGGTGATCGTGGACGGGATGAATCCCATCTGGTCGGCCAAGGCCCGCGCCTGGGCTGCCGGAATACCCATGTCCATCGCGAGCTGGATGGCCTTCGTACGGGCCTGTTCCATCGCTCCTTGCGACCTGGTCATGGCCTCCGACATGGGCAAGAGGCCCTGCTCTGCCGACGCCATGGAGCTGGTGGCGACCCCGAGCATCGCGTCGCGCATCTCGCCGAGCTGGGAGTTGAGGGCCTGCCCGTTCCTGGTGGTGGTGTTGACCATGCCGTCGGTGGCGACGAGCGACTGGCCCCAGCCGTCGGACTTGGCGATGTTTCCCTTCATCGTGTCGCCGACCTGGAGCATGACCGCGTTGAGGCGGGTCTCGGCATCGTGCAGGGACTGTGTGTTGCCGCTCAGGGCGTCGAGCGCGGCCTTAAGGGAGTCGACGCGCTGGTCCGCCGCCTGGGTCTTGTCGCCGAAATTCTTCACGGCGGCCTGAAGCCTGTCGTAGGCGGTGGTCCCGACGGTGGCGCCGTCGTTCATCGCCTTGGCGGCGTCGGTGGCATCCTGCTTGCTCTTCTTCAACTCGCCGTTGAGGCTCCCCAGGGCGTCGGCGGCAGCCTTGTACTTCAGGCCCTGCTCGTCGTAGCGCCGGACGGTTGCTCTGCCCACCTGCGTCAGGGGCTTGTTCGCCTCGGCGAGGTCCAGGAGCTTCTGCTTCAACCCGTCGACGGAACCACCCTGTTCGAGGTAGGCGTCGGTGAGGGTCTTGAGGCTGACGTCCGCGTCCCTCATGACGTCGACGAGCCGCTTGTTGCCGTCGGCGAGCTGGGTGTCCTGGAGTAGTTGCACCGTGCGCGCGCGGACGTTGGCGTCGATGGCGCCGCCCGAGTCGGCCAGAGCCCGCGCGAGGGACTGCACGCGCTCGCGGTGCGCCTCAGCAGCTCGGGCGCTGTCCTGCTGCTTGGAGGCGAGGAGGCCCAGCCCGATCGTGACGCCGGCAATGGCGAGCCCGAGGGGGCCGCCGAGGGCGGACATCATGCCGCCCATCGCGCTGCCGACCGTACGGTTCGCAGCACCGATTCCGCGCAGGGTGCCGCTGAGCCGCCCGCCTTCGGCAGAGGCGGTCCGGTACGCACTTGAGGCGCGTTGCCACAGCGTGGCCTGCGGCCCGATGACACCAGGGCCGACGCCCCGCATGGTCGAACCGAGGGCTGTCAACGACGTACCGGCTGCGACGACGGACGTCCCGAAGCCGCGCAGCATGGTGGACACGGCCGTGATGACCTTGAGGGCGAGCAGCGTGCCCAACAGGGTCGCCAGGGCAGTGTTCGCACCCGGGACCACGGTCATGATCGTGTTGAAGACGGCCACCAGGCCGTTGAAGGCCATGAGCAGGACACCCAGCCCAGTACCCGCAGCAGCCAAGTGCCCTACGGCGGTCGCGATGTTGGAGATGACGCTGACGACGGCCGGACCGATGCTCTGGCCGATCGCGGAGAAGAAGGTGCCCAGCGCGGGCATGAGCTGGGTACGGATCTGACGAATCAGGTCGGTGACCCCGTTGTCCTTCATCGCGCGGCCCATGCCGCGCACGAAGTCCCCGACGAGCGCGTTCAGTTCGGTGAACGCCGGTGCCGCGCCGGAGAAGAACTCCTTGATCCCCTCCTGGCCCGCCTTGCTGTTGGCCCAGCGCTCGAAGCGCTTCATGGTGCCTTCGAGACCGTCCAGCAGGGCGTTGCCGGTCTCCATCGAGGCGCGGCCGACGCCGCCCAACCCCTTGATCAGGGAGCCCGTGGAGCGGCCGAGCTGTGCGGCCTTGTTCCCGGCGTGATCCAGGAACTTGGCAAGGGAGCCGGTCTCGCGCCCGGCCTTAGCCGAGGCACGGACGTACGCGGTGAACCGCTCACCGCCCTTGGCGATCCGCTCGACAAAAGGGCCGGACGCCACCAAGTAGTCGAGGCTGGCGCGGCCCAGGTTGCCCAGGCTGCCCGTCAGGCTGCCGATGACCTTGGAGTTCGTCCCGGCGATGGTCTTGAAATCCTTGCGGAAGACTCCCGACCGCATGAACTTGGCGCCGCGTTCGGCGAAGGAACCCATCTGGTCCGCGCTGTCGCCCAACGCGTCCTTGAACAGGGGCAGGACCGCTTGGGACAGGGGCTTGATGTCATCGGCGATCCGCGCGAAGAAACGTTCCTGCACGGACCGTTTCATCGAGCCCCACGCCTTGGCGAGGGAGGTCACGGTCTTCACCGAGGACCGGGCCGACGTCGACAGCTTCCCGAGCGCCTGATTCAGCTTCTCGGTCTCGCCCCTGGTGAGCTTCCCGCCCGCGGCGAGGGTTTCCTGCGCCTTGAGCGACTGCTTCATCGCCTCCCCGAAACCGGAGAAGGCGACCTTCGTGCCGATCGCAGCCGTCGCCGTGCCAGCGATCAGCCCGGGGATGGCGCCGAGCACGCCGACCGCGGGAGCGGCGGCCGAGACCAGTGCGGTCAGCCCGGCCGCGTACTGGCCGAGTGCGGCCACGGCGGGCTGCGCCAGGGAGATGAGCGCGCCCATTCCGAGCATCCGCAGCGAGCGGCGCCCCCGGGGCATGCTCATCTTCACCGGCACGCTGACCGGGTTGTTGTCTGCTTCGCCCTGGGCGCCGCGGAGGAGACCGCGCAGGCTCCCCATGAGTCCGCCGGACGGGCCGTCTCCGTCGGAGTCGGCCCTGACGGGCAGGCTGATGTCGGCCCCGGCGACGCTGCGCCGGATACCTTCGACTTCGCTGCGAAGCCGGTCCTGGTCGACCTTGATGCGGATCTTGGCCGTGACGCCCTTGGACGCCTCCTTGACCGCCTCCTTGAGACGGCGGCGGAGGCCCTTGGCGTCGACCTCGATCTTCACCTTGACGGCCAGACCTTCGGCCGCCGCCTCGACCTGGGTGCGCAGCCGTTGTGCGAAACCTGCTAGGTCCGCGACGACCGGTACGTCGAGACGGCCGGCCTGTAGGCCCTCAGCCACTGCGGACCATGCCTTTCTGCATGGCGGCCATGAGCATCTGCCGGTGACCGGCCATGTGCGGGGCCGCCTGCTCCGTCGCGGCCTGCTCGGACGGGGCTCGCTGTGAGCCGCGGGATCGTTTCTGCGAGCGGGTGGCGGAGCTGTACGGGCGGGGGATGGTCTTCGGCTCCTCACGGCGCTTCTCGGCCGCGAGGATGCTGATCTCTTCGACGATCTGCGCCAGCAGCTCCGTGGACGTCGTCCACCCAGCGTTGGCCGCGGACTGGACCCGGGATTCCTCCGGCAAGCCGTCGAGAAGGGAGGTCAGCCGCCTCAGACCGATGAAGCCGGGCTGACCGGGTCGGAGCCAGACGCTTCGGGCGTCGAGTCCGTAGTGGTGCCAGAGGTCGGACTCGACGTCGCTCCATCGCTCGCGGAGGAGTCGCCCGACTTGAAAAGCCGTCCCATCTCTACCCCGTAGACCTTGGCCAGAGCGACGGTCAGGCGGACGAAGTCCGGGACGGACGGCCGTGCCTTGGCGAACGTCTTGTACTGCTCCTCACCGAGGAGGATCGCGTAGGTCTTCCGGACGGCGCCGAGGAACTTCAGCGGGAGAGAGGGGCGCCGGAACAGTGCAGCGACGATCTCAGCGACACCTGCCTCACCATCAGACGATTCGAGGACTTCACCGAGGAGCGCGACCAGGCCCAGGTCCTCCGAGAGCAGGGGGTCCAGGGCGTCGACGGGAAGCTCCGCCGGGAAGATCAGGTCCTCGCCATCGAACAAAACGGGCAGACCGTCGGGGTAGCGGATTTCGCGGCGGGGGGCGTCCAGGTCAATGACGTACGACGACATAGGGGTGTGACCTCTCGGGTGCGTGGCTGAGTCGCGGGGTGCGGCAGCACGCGGACACTGGCAAGCCGTCGGGCTTTGTGTCGCGTGCTGCCGCCCGGAGGTCACGCCGCGGGGGCGAAAGCGGGGTCGTCGGTCAGGACGTACCAGGCGTCAAGATCATCGCCGCCCTGAACTGCAAGCCTCAGCGGGAGAACCGCTTCCTTGGCCTTGGCGAGGTCCTTGCTGACGCCTTCCATCTGCATCGTGCGGGGAATCACGTACCGGTAGTGCCGGCCGCCGTCGATGACCTCGATGACAGCGGCGATCTCGCCGCGGCTGCCGATGCGGGGCGGGGTGAATCGGTACTGCTTCGGGGTCCCAGTCTGAGCCCCGGCCACGGTGACTTCGGTGATCTCGCCGCCGCCGTACACCGCCCGGAAGTTCCGTCCCGACCACTGCTGCAGATCGACCTCAAGCGTCGACGCGTCCGAGGTCTGGAAGGTGCGGGTGGGGTGCGAGGACTGGGCGCTGCGCACCTGCTCGAAGTTGGGCTCCGAGTTGAACTTGAGGCTGTCTTCGGTTGTGAAGCCCACGCTCCACCAGCCGGTGGGCATCGGTGTAGTCGCGTCTGCCGGGGCTTTGGTGCCCAGCGCGGCCAGCCAAATCCTGGTGATGGAAGGGACAAGGATCTCGTTGTTGTTGGCGTTCTCGCCTGCCATGACGGGGGTCTCCCTGGGGTCCGGTGATCGAGCCCCGGAACCATGGGGAGAGGGGTGACTTAACGTCGCGTGCTGAGGGGAGAGCTATGGCGTTTCCCAGAGAGTCCGCGCGGTGTGCTCGGTACCTCGTGGAGTACGGGGGCGGCTCTGGCAGTGCCAGCCGCCACGGGCCGGGCGCTGTGCGAGGACCCGCCATCCAGCGCCGCGCAGGCTCGCCCCGGTCTCCCCGTCCTGGGTGTAGGTGATCAGCCGCGCGTACCCCAGGGCCTGCGCCGCCCGCCAGGAAGCCCCGTAGAGCATGCTGTTGGCATTGCGGACGCCATCGGTTGCAGTTCGGGTGACCTCAAGGGTTTCGCCGTTGTCCAGGTGACGTGCGACGGGACGGCCCACGATCGCCACGGCGCGCAGAACCCCGAACTGGTCGGCAGCACCGACAGTGAAGACGGCGCCGAGCGGCGGACGATGGTGGCGGTGCCATTGGGCGACGAACTCCTTGGCCTGCTTCTGCCGCAGAGGCACGAGGTGCAAGCGCACCTCCGTACCGACGTCTGACACGACCGGACCTTTCAGTTACGGGTGAAGGGTGACCAGGAGGCCAAGGAGCCAGCGTGGTTGGCTGTCGACGAGCGGTGACCACAGGAGCGTGCCGGACGGCCGAATCCCGTTGATGACGGGTTGGCCGGGCGTGTGCGGAGCCTCCGGCATCTCCGTCGCGGCAGCCGCGCAGACGAGGATGATCCGCCGGAGCTCGGCCTGCCCCGGCCAGCCGCCGGGATCGCCGTACGCCTCCAGCGTCACCTCCGGGGTCGTTGCCCAGTTCAAGCCCCGGAGGTCACCGCCAGCCCCGTGGGTGACACGCAGATGAGGCCAGGGCGTCTCAGCGATCCCGGATACGCGGCCGGAACCGCCGAGAGCCTTGGTGACCCTGGGGTGGTTCTGGAGCCAGGCGAGGACCGCCGAGACCGGATCGGCGTCGGCGAGTTCGTACGGTGCGGCCATCAGGAGCGGGCAACGTAGCCCTGGCGGCGCAGGCGCCGGGCGTAATCGGTGGGCACACGGACCTTCGAGCCCGGCGGGTAGTCGGTGCCGCCGATGGCGAGGTGATGCGACAGGGTGATGGTTTCCGTCGGCACTCCCGTGTCGGCAGGGGAGGCAGAGGCGGCCTTGGACCCGGAGGGGGTGGCCTCCGGCTCAGAGGTCGTGGAGAGGTTCTTCGTAGTCATGCCGGGCACTGTGAGCGCGCGGCATTGCTTGCGTCGCGTCCTGCGCGAGAGCGGGGCGGCGGCTGTGCGTTGCCTCTGTCAGCTCCGATGGGCCTGCTCGTGCCAACGGGAAGCCCCAACCACACCTACAGGAAACGCCCGGACCGTTAGGCTGCGGCCACCTGCTCATCTGCCAGAAGGGGGACTGATGGATACGCTGCTGGACTTCGTTGAGACATGTCTCGATGCCGATGAGGCTGAGATGTTCGGCGAGCCGGGC
This sequence comes from Streptomyces sp. NPDC058663, assembly GCF_042716745.1. NCBI lineage: Bacteria > Bacillati > Actinomycetota > Actinomycetes > Kitasatosporales > Streptomycetaceae > Streptomyces > Streptomyces sp. NPDC058663. The sequence goes on along the minus strand of NZ_JBHXRV010000021.1, from coordinate 95,505 downwards.
CCTCACCGCGCGGTGGCCGACGGCGACGCTCTCTTGTCGAGCGACGACTGGAAGGCCATTACCTTCGGGTGCGAGCCCGCGCCAACGGCTGAGTACAGGGCCACCATTCAGGCCAGACGCCGGGCCTTGCAGTGCCATGAGTACTGGTGCGACGGAGACTGCATGGGCGCCCTCGGGCCGGACCCGTCGTACTACGAGGCAGTCCGGGTTGTGGCGTGCGCCTACACGACCCGGCTCGGCTTCGACGAACGGTGGCGCATCGGAGTCCGCGCACGTAGGGCCGGTTCCCGGGCGTCGGGCCAGTTCGGCGAGGTCAGCTGAAGGCCACTGCTTCTGTCGGTGGACAGCCGTCCTCAGGAGGAACCGGACTCAGCTCCGAATTCAGCGACGGGCGGCAACCGCCGCTGTGGCGCGGGCCATGAAGTGTGTCCCGTTGGCTGCCAGTTGTCCGGGGTAGACCGTGCCCACTTCGGCCTCGACCACCATCGGAGCGCGCGCGGTGACGGTCACGGTGATCTTCTTCCCGGTGATGACCGGCTGGCCGGTGCTGATGTTGCGCGCGATGCCGTCGGGGTCGACGGCTGTGGTGCACCGGCAGTTCCGGAGATTGGCGACGGCCCGCGATGACTGGTCGCGGGGCTGGAGCATGTACGTGTTGGCGCCGACGCCCCGGTGCTTACGGTCCCAGTCCATGCTGTTGAGCGTGAAGCGGAGGTTCCCCGGTACGACCTGGCCGTGGGCCTGAACATGGGTGGGGCGCACCTGGTCGTCGGCCACAGTCACCCACCGTTTGGTGGGCGGGGCGAGCCGCCGGGCCTCCACTTCGACCTGATGGGCGATGCGCTGGACGTGCGGGGCGATCATCTGCGCGAGCAGTGACTCCAAGGCCGGGTTCGGCGTGAACTTCGGCATGTCAGGGCACCTCCGGCGGGTTGCGCGTCGCGGTGACCTGCACGTAGTCCACGGCCGCGCAGCCCGGCACGCGGTGGATGCGGGCGGTGGTCGCAGTCCACGTCGTGCCGTGCTCGTCGGCGACAACGTCGCCGGTCTTCACTGGCCAGGCTTCTGGGGCAAGGCGCAAGGACCAGATGCCGTCCGGCTGCTCCAGAACGGCCCCCGGCCACGTGCCGCGCAGCTCGGCTCGCCGGTTGGGGTCGGGCGGGACGGGGACTCCGTTCGCGTCGCGGGCCCACGGGTGTTCCAGCGGGTAGAGCGTCAGCCGCCGGTTCGGGAGGACAACCGCCAAGGCGCTTCGCCTCCTTCAGCGCCGCAGCCGCGTACGGCTGGACGAGTAGGGCCACGGGGCGCGGGGCGGACGGGACAGCGGCTCGAACACGAGACGGCGGAGCCGGTTGAGGCTGTTGATCGTGGGCAGGGCCCCCGCCTGGCCGGTAACTGGCGCGGCATCGTACGAGACGGACTGGCCTTCGGCGCTCACCGAGGAGATCCGGCGTCCCGGCCCGGCGCCCTGGTCGTTGCGCTGCCGGACCGATTCGGCTGCGTGCGCGACGACGTAACGCACCACGGCCTCCTCCTGGGCGCCGTTGAGACCGATGAGGAGGTCCACGTCGTACGTGCCGCCGGGCTGGGCGCGGTAGGACACGACGCTGGCGAAGTCGTCGATGTGAAGCGGCCAGGCGTCGATGTCGTCGAGTGCGTCGTTCGTACGGGGCGTCACTCCCCGCAGCGTCCTCGCGGTCGGCACGAGTGATCGGTTGAGGTAGGCGGCGACGTCGGCCTGCGCGTCGCGGATCGCTTCCTCGTACGTGCTGCGTTGGGCAGAGGTCAGCGGAAGGGCGGTGCCGAGGGCGTCGGCCACGGCCTCGGGTGAGCCGACGAGGCCCTGGCCGAGCGGCAGGTCAAGACGCACCGACGTGTCCGTGACGGGCTGCGCGCCCTCGTGGGGGGTAAAGGTCACCGCGCCCCAGTAGCGGCCGGGGGCAACGTCGTGCACGTCGAACCGGTATACCCCGGCCCGCATGCGCGACGCAGGTACGGCCGACACGACTACCGGGCCGTCGCGCCCGGGTGTGGCGTACAGGTCGAGGCGGGATACTTCGCCGCCGGCGTGGGCCGGGTCGCAATGCGCCCCGGCCCACATGGGCTTGTGGTCGTAGACCGACACCCCTTGTCCCCTCTACTTCAGGTTGCGGCCGGTGGTCGCGGCACCTGCGGTCAGGCGTTCGCGGATGCGGGCGGCGATCGACTCGGAGACCACGGCCCCCTTGGGCTGCAGGAGCCGGGTGACGGGGCTGTGGTGGGGGCCGAGGAACGTGCGCTCCACCAGGCGGACGGTGCACTGGAGGGTGGAGCCGAACGGGGTGAGCGGCACGAAGACGCGGTCGATGTCCGTGGGCGGCTCGCCGGTGGCGTCGTCGAGGATGACATCGGACAGGTTCGCGTCGTCCGGTATGACCTCGGTCGGCGTGACGTACGGGCTCGGGGCCGGGGGCTCAGGAGCTTCATCGACGTGCGGCGGCTCCAGCGGGGCAGCTTCCGGCGCAGTGGGGCGCGTGGCCGTATCCGGGGTGGTGGGTTCGGAGGTAGCCGTTTCGCCCTCGGTGTTTTCGGTGGGTGCCTTGGGTGTGGACTTGCGGGTGCGGGCGGTGGTGGCCATGGTGCTCCTCGTGCGGTGTCGGTCCGATCGCGGGCACCTTGCACGAGGGGTGGGGCTTGTGTCGTGGCGTCGCGAGGCGGACATCGAGGGTGGGCTTCGGGTCTCAAGGCGGCTCTTGTCGAGCCGACTTCGCCGGAGGGCTCCGCAGTTCGCGCGGGCCCTCCTGGCGTGGCAGTCCTATGTGCCGGACGGCGCTTCGTAGGTGAACCCGTTGGACTTGGAGACGGTGCTGTGGTCATCGGCGAGTGCGACGACCACAGCACCGGCCGTTCCGGGTGGGGTCTTTACCGTGAGCTCACCGGCCGAGATGATGTTGAGGCCGGTGCCGGGCTTGCCTCCGAAGGTGACCGCGGTGACCCCGTCGAGGCCGCTGCCCTTGATCGTGACGGTGGTGTTGCCAGCCGCCGGGCCCTTGACCGGGCTGACGCTCGCGAGGGTCGCCGCAGTGAACATCCGGTCGACCGCGGAACGTACGACGAGGGTTCCGGCCGGGTAGAGCAGGAACAGCTTGGACCCCTCCGGCTTTCCGTCGCCACGTCCGTACGGTTCGGAGACGTAGACGTCCTCCGTGACGCGTACGGGCGGATCGGTCAGCAACTCTGCGGGGAATCCTGCCTTCGTGATGCGGGTGCCGTCCTGGCGATACAGGCCCATGATGTCCTTCCTCCGGGTTCGGTGTTCGGGGAAGAAGAGTGCGGGAGCCGAGGGCCTTGGGTCGCGTACTACCGGCAAGGGGAACGAGCCCATAGGAGGGTGGGGCCGTGGGCTACAGAAGCCGAAGGTGGTCCCAGCCGTCCGGGCCGACGCTGAACACGAGCAGCCCGGATGACGAGACTTCGCCGGAGCGCGCGGTGTACCAGTCCGACCCGTTGTCGAGCGTGGGGGCCTGGATGTGCAGCCTGCCCGCGCCGAGTTGGGTGGTCCGGAAGTGATGGAAATGCCCTGTGATCAGAATGGAGGCGTCAGCGATGGCCTGGCGGCCGAAGCTCTGCGAGCGCCACCAGTCACCGGCCTTCTCCGGCCGCGCGTACTGGTGTCCGTGGGCGAGTCCCACGGTGGTTCCGGCGATGTCCAGGCTCACGGTCTCCCGCCACTTTTCCGGCACCACGAACGACACATGCCCGTAGGCGTCCGCGTTGCGGGCGTACGCGTCGGCGATCTGTGACAGGACTTCGATGCCCCAGTCGTCGCTGGGCGGGCCGACAGCTTCGCGGCCCCGACGGACCCTGCCGTGGTTCGAGCCGCACGTCGCCGCGACGACGCGGTCGAATCGGCCGGCCAGGCGGTCCAGACCCTCGAAAGTGATCCGTCGGTGGACCCGGACCATTTCCGTCATCGTCAGATCGTTGGTGTGCGCCTGCTGGGCAGTGTTCTCCACGTTCTCGACGCAGTCACCGGCGTCCATCCAGTACGCGGCCGTGGGGCCCTGCCCGAGGGCCTTGAGATCCCTCACGTGATCTTCGAGCCGGTCGAAGCGGTCTGCGACACGGCTGACCAGCTCGGGGGTGCCGCCGCCGCTGCCGACCTTTCCGGCCTGGGCATCGGCGTACACCACGACGAGGGCGCGCTCCGCAGAGTCAGCGGTTTTGCGGGGTGGGCGGCTGCGTCGCATCGCATCGCGGACCAGGGCGTCGACGTCACCCGCGGACAGCCAGGCGGGAGAGGCCGGTTCGATCACGTATCGGCAGCGCCAGACGGGATGGGTGACGGCGTCCTCGCCGTGTGCGCCACGGTGCCACGCTGCCGGATCGTGGCGGGCCTCGACGAGACGCACCCTCCAGCCCTCGGGAATGGCGAGTCCGAGTTCTTCAACGCGCTCACGCCAGTCGGCTTCGCTGGTCGGCGGCTGTTCTGCCGCTGGGGCGGTGACGACCATGGAGCCGCCCGGCTCGTAGCGCACCCCGGCCTCCCAGCCCCGGGGCGCAGGGGCAGGCGTGCGCAGAACCTCGTTGGGCTGCGACTGGGCGGCAGATGCGGGCCGGAGCAGCGCTTCCAGGTCGTTCGTCAGGGTCATCGGGCGCACCTGCAACCGGTGGGCTGACCGCGGCGGCGATGGCGGCCCACGGTGTAAGCCGTGACCGATCGGCCATGCTGCTTGAGGACTTCAGCGATGGCTGCCGAGGGAACGGTGCGGGTGTCGAGGATGCGGCGCAGCACGAGCGCGGTCTCCTCGTCGACCGCGGACAGGGTCGCCCCGACATTGCACAGGGGACCCTTTCGTGCGGCTGGAGCGTGGATCAACCCACCCAAGTCCGCAGCAAGACCCGTGGGTTGGTTGTCAGTCACCGGCGTTTCTCCGTATCAGGTCGTACAGGAAAGGGGACCCCGGGTGAGGGGGCGGCCCCGGGGGGGGGGCCGCCCCCCCCCCCGGCGACGCCCGGGGGGGGGGGGGGGGGGCCCACGAGAAAAACAAGCGGGGCCGGCGGTGCAGCGGCCCCCC